>JAYVTO010000158.1:0-9254 GCA_043788745.1 Acidobacteriaceae bacterium | reverse complement strand
TTCAAAAAACGAAACCAAAAAAACACAGAAAGGAGCCCAGCAGCGTCCCAACCTGACTCTTCCCCCTTCAGGCTCATTCTCGGATTAGAAAATGCTGAGTCTGTCGGCATGGGTTTTTCTCTGGGTTTTTAAGGTGGAGTCGGATGGAGAAGCAGTCGGACCTGGCGGTCCGACCTATTGTGCGGACCATCACCCTGTCGAAACTGCCTCGGAGATCGGTTTTTCCGTGCCGCCTCAAGGGGCAGTCCTGCGTTTTGCAAATTTATTTTCGCCCTATCCAAACTGCGGCACGCCAATGACATCCAAGAAATCCGCCCACCAACGCGCCGCGCGGAAAGTACGAAATTCGATAGACGCGTGGTACAAGTTTGGTCGAAAGTGCTGGTCGCGACACAACTTGACGGCTTACCAGTCTGCCGGAATAACTGGTCGTACGCGGAGCTACGTGATGTCCGCCGTCATCCTGATCGTGATGTGGGCCGCGGTAAGGGGTCCGTGATAAAGAACCCGCGCAGCTATTGGGGGATCCTGCGTTAACAAATCCATCCCTGCTTCGTTGGCCAACGACACTTCTTGGTGGCACAAGCCTTCCGGCTTGTGCCCTGCGAAGGCGCGATCGAAAGAAGTCGAGGCGTGACCGTCAGGTCACGCGTACTGAGAACTGCATAAACAATCGAGG
Source organism: Acidobacteriaceae bacterium (assembly GCA_043788745.1). Classification (GTDB taxonomy): domain Bacteria; phylum Acidobacteriota; class Terriglobia; order Bryobacterales; family Bryobacteraceae; genus JBBQWZ01. The sequence goes on along the minus strand of JAYVTO010000158.1, from coordinate 8,575 downwards.
CGTGACCGTCAGGTCACGCGTACTTCGAAACGGCAGCAACAGACCGCAACCGACGTAAGCGGATCGCGGAAAGGCAAGCGTCAATTCTCGATGCCGAAGTTTGTCCAAACGGTCCGGCCCTAGAATGTGGCGATCGGATTCAGTGGCGAACCCGTTCCGCCGCGAACTGCCATCGGAGCCGCGGTCAGCAGAAACGCCCAGCGCTTGCGTTCGGCTGCTGCTTTCGCAACCGCCTCCAGATCGCAGTTATCGAAAATATGCACGCCCATTGCGATCAACAGCAGTTGGTGAATGGGCGACGAGACACCTTCGACTTGCGAGGGCGAAAGATCGCTGGCCATATCGGAACCAACCATCGCGACGTCGCGATCCTTGAGCCATTTTGCGCAGGATGCGTGCAGCCCTGCCGCGTTGCGCGCGCCGTCCCACGGACCTTTCGCGGCGCGCCGCGCCCAGCGTCCCGTGCGGATAAAGACGACATCGCCGGCTGAGACTTTGACGCCCGCTTGCTTCTCCCACGCCGACAAGTCTTCGGGATAGATCGGAGTGCCTGGTTCCAGATACTCGACGCCCTTCAGCCGCGCCATATCCATCAGAATCCCGCGCGTCATGATGCCCTGTTTCGCGTTGAGGATCGCCAATTTCCCGGCACCTTCCTTCGTTACTTCACTCTGCGCGAAGCCGTTGTACATCTTGCCCTCATAGAACATGTGGCAAAGGGAATCCATGTGCGTGTGGGCGTATCCGTGATAGCTCACCGAGATCGACTCGACCGCCCAGGGCCCGACCAAAGTCAGCTTGTGATCGAACGGGTTCGAATTGTCCGCCGCGCGCTCTGTCTCGACATCGTGCGCGAGCGAGACCGGATAGCCTTCGACGGCCAACTTCAGCGCCTCTTTGCGCTTGGCGGCCGTGATCAGGTTAAGGGCGCCGAGCTGATCGTCCTTGCCCCAGCGGCCCCAGTTGGACAGCTCTTTCATCCAACGATCGATGTCCGCCTTCACGAGTTTGCGCTCCTGCGCGTTCGCCGCGAGGCTACACAACAAGACGGCAATGAGGATTCGCATGGCCTTTACCTTTCTCTGCGTCCGCCCGTGCGGGGCGTGGCTGCGGCCGCGTTGGGCGTGTGGCTCTCAAAGAAATCGAGGCCCGCCTTGTTGATCTCGTTCTTCACTTCAATCTTGTCGCCGAACAGGATCGACGGATCGATTGCGGCGTCGTAGCGCGGCCAGTTCGGCAATCCCTTGCCGTTCGGATTGCCCGTCGCCGCGAAGTTCACCCAATAGCTCGCCATGGCTTCGGACAGCTTGCGGTCGGCCTCTTCCCACTGGCGCGATGCCCCCAGATTCCCGAACGCGTACGCAATCTCGGCCGCATGATACGAGCGCAGCGTGTCGCTGTTCTTGCCCGGCGGGATGCGCGTGAAGTAGTACAAGTACGCCGGCGCCTTGCCGGACTTCGTCTGCTCGCGCGCCCAGGTCCGCATCTGCAGGCCCATGCCGGCATCTTTCGTGCTGTCGTAATAGGCGTCGAATGCCTGCGTTGCGGTCGCTACCGGGTAGATCTTTGTGAACTCGTCGTACGTCTTTCCGTATCGCGTCTTCAACTGCTCTCGAACGCTGTCGGCGGTCGCGCTCGCAGGCAGGGGAGCCAGCACGCGCGTTTCGTCGGCGTTGTAGCCCGCCATCACGGGCACGTCGCTCTGGTGGCCGGAAGCGAACACCTCCGAAACGCTTTCCTTCAGGAAATAGCCATCGATCGACGGTCGCGTGCTGGCCATCTTCATCACCTCATCGCTCGACTTCGCGCGCAGCGACGCCAGGTCGCCCTGCTTTGCGCCCGCCTCTTCGGCTTGCGCGAGCGTTGCCCGCGAGCGGAAGTTTGCGCCGCTTTGTCCGATGACGCGATGGAAGAGTCCCTTCGCCAGCGGAGACGCCATCAGATAGTTGACCGCGCTCGAGCCCGCGGATTCTCCGAAAATGGTCACGCGCTTCGGATCGCCTCCGAACGCGGCGACGTTCTTCCGCACCCACTGCAGCGCCGCCACCATGTCGAGCAAACCGTAGTTTCCTGAGGCATGGTTCGGCGATTCCTTCGTCAGTTCCGGATGCGCGAAGAACCCGAACGCGCCCAGCCGATAGTTGACGGTGACGACGACTGCGCCCTTCATGGCGAGCGCTTCTCCGTCGTAGGTCGGCGTCGAGCCCGCGCCGCGCGTGTAGCCTCCGCCGTGGATCCACACCATCACCGGACGCTTGTCGCCCGCGCCTTTCGCGGCGGTCCAGACGTTCAACGAAAGGCAATCCTCGCCCCTCGGGAATGGCGGCTGATAGTAGGGCGACGTCTCCGCGTACAACCCCTGTGGGCACGATAAGCCGAATTCCGTCGCGGCGCGCGCCTGCTTCCACGGCGCAACCGGCTGCGGCTCTTTCCAGCGCAGCGGGCCGACGGGCGGCGCGGCGTAGGGGATTCCTTTATAGACGGCAACGGCTGTGTTCTTGCCTGGTGCCCCGGATACGGATCCACTGTGCGTGGATACGACGGGCCCGATGACAGCAGCGTCAAGAGTAAACAACGCCAATAGCGCTAGAACAACACGGTTCATAGAAGAGTCTCCTCGCGTCCGCGGGACGCATCTTCGCAAGGATAGAACATCCGCGCGCCGGCCGGAAGGGCGCGCTGAGTCGGCGGCCCGAATTACTTCGCGGTCGGCTTCCTGGCGTCGGCCAGCGTCTTCGCCACCGGCACGCGAAGCGTTCCGATCTTCCCCGACCGATGATCCAGGTAGACGACACGTACCTGGTCCAGACCGGCTTCCGGTTCGAGCGTTTTGGTGACGCGAGGGCCGTTCTGCATCAGAGCCTTGCAGGTCGCCGCGGTCAGGTGCATCTCATACGTGTTGACCAGAGCCGACAGGAGCTTCCGGTCTGGACCCAACTGGACGAACTGAATTTCGCCTTTGCCCACCCAGCGATCGCCTTCTTTGCTCAGTTGCAAGTCTGCCGAGTCAATGAGCACCGTGACCGCCAAACTGCCGGGTCTGGGATTATCGACAATATCGGTTCTTGCCGAGACGGCGATGTCGGTCACGTCGAGCGGACTCGCAATCGCCCAGCGAAGATCGTCCAGCATCCCTTTCTGGCTGCGTTGTGGCGCGTCGATCGCCATGTATCCCTTGCGATGGCGCACGTCGAGGCCGGAGCGATCCACCTTCACTTTAAGCTCGTGGAACTTGCCGTCCAGTTCCTCCGAGCTTGGATAAAAGCCGAGTGTATAGGTGACTTCCGCGTCTTCGATGGCTTTGCGGATTGCTCCGCTGAGGTCGTTCGTGTTGAAGAACGCGCGTCCGCCGGTGCGAGCCGCCATCTCCCGCATGGTGTCGATGCCAGTGGGCTGAAAGCTCGGAAACAGCGCGGGCGTGCGGGTAGTGCCAGGTTGCGGCCGAGGGCGTACAGCGCGATGCGATCGCCACGTTCCACCGAATTCAGGAATTTAATCACCTGACGGCGCGCGTAAAACTGGTCCACGTAGGGCGTGTTCAGGCCGTCGAGAAGGACCACCGTCACCTGATTGGTGGCGGTCGATAGGCGGTCGACTTTGTTCGAGAAGATATTGGGAGGCAGCTTGGAAGTGGCTTCTGCCGGGCTGTTCGAGGTGTTCATCGCGGACGGGGTTCTTCGTTGGGGTGGCCGCTCGCTGTGAAATAAATGACCGCTGCTCTCTCTCGCGAGAACCGCGAACGTTCGTGAGCGGCCACCGACAACAACCCCGCGCCTCACGCTCAGGGCACCCGCTCGCGGACAGCGGGCGGAGTTTTTATGCGCGCGTTAGGCCTAGCGCTCGGATGCGTTTGTGGAGGTTGGTGCGTTCCATGCCGAGCGCGCGGGCGGCGCTTGAGACGTTCCAGTTGCTTTCTTCGAGCGCTTTCAAGATGTGATCGCGCTCGGCGGAGTCGCGGGCGGCCTTTAGGTTCGAGGGCACACCGTTCTGCTTTCCGAGACGCACTTCCATCGGCACGGCGTCCGCACCGAGCAGATCGCCTGGCGTGAGGATGGCCATGCGTTCGACGGTATTGCGGAGTTCGCGCGCATTACCGGGCCAGTGATAGGCGGTGAGGAGTTCAAAAATATCGGCGTCGAATCGTTTTGGTTTGAAGTTGTTTCGACTGCAGAAATCAGCGAGAAAATAGTCGGCGAGCGCGCGGACATCTTCGGGACGCTCGCGCAGACCGGGCACGCGGATCGGCACGACGCAGAGCCGATAATAAAGATCCTCGCGAAACTTCTGTTGGGCGACCATTTCGGTGAGGTCGCGATTGGTGGCGGCGACGACGCGCACGCTGACGCGGATCAACTGCTCTCCGCCGACGCGGTGGAATTCACCTTCCTGCAAGACGCGGAGGAGCTTGGCCTGCGAGGCTCCGTGGAGGTCGCCGACTTCGTCGAGGAAGAGCGTGCCGCCGTCGGCGAGTTCGAACTTTCCGCGACGGGCGGCGGCGGCTCCGGTGAAGGCGCCTTTCTCGTGACCGAAGAGTTCGCTTTCAATTAATTCCGTTGGTATTGCCGCGCAGTTTACTTTGACAAAGGGTCCGTTGGCGAAGGGGCTTTCGGCGTGGATGTGCGCGGCGAGCAGTTCTTTACCGGTGCCGGATTCGCCGGTGAGCAACACGCGGGCGTCGCTGCGCGCGGCCATGGTGGCTTGTTCGACGACGCGCGTGAAGGCGGGGCTTGCGCCGATCATGCGCGGGCCGGGGCCTGCTTGCTCGCGGAGCCGCGCGTTCTCGCGGCGGAGTTGGGTTTGCTCGAGCGCATGATCGAGTGCGAGGAGCACGCGCTCGCGGCCGAGCGGCTTTTCGAGGAAATCGAAAGCGCCGGCATGGACTGCTTCGACGGCGTCGGCGATGGTGCCGTGGCCGGAGATCATGACGGCGGGCGCGTCGTTGCCGGCTTCGCGCAGCGCCCGCAGCAGGTCGATGCCGCTGCCATCGGGCAACCGCACATCGAGGAGATAAACGTCGGCGCGATGCGGGTAGGCGCGGCCCTCGCCGACGGAAGCGCAGAGGCTGACGGTGTAGCCTTCGCGTTCGAGGATGAGCTTCAGGCTTCGGCCGATGTTGGGTTCGTCGTCGACGATGAGTACGCGTTTTGCCATTCGTTGCTTTACTGTCCTAACCAATATCCGACGCGGGAGCGAACGGTTGCGCCCGGCTGCGTGACTTCGATGCGAATCTCATGAAAGCCTGGTGAGGCCGGGACGGGAGAATAGCTGAGCATGTACTGGCTGTGGATCTCTTCGCCGACGCGGGTGATCGCGTCTTCGAGGCCGCGGCGGCGGGCGAAGGATTCGCGGCGTCCGCCGGTGAGACGCACGAGCGCTTCGAAGGGATCGGCCTGTTTGCCTTGCATGGCGCGGAAGAGTTCGAAGAAGGGCGCGAGGAGGTCCATCGGCGGGACGGCCGAACCGCCGTGCTTCAGGACTTCGACCTGCGGATTCTTGGTCATGCTTTGAAACGCGGTCGCGGCGTGATTGACGGCGACGGTGTAGACGATGATGTTGGCGGCTTGGGCCGCTTCCGCGGCGTCGACGATTTTGGTTTCGCTGCCGCGGTCGCGGGTTTCGCCGATGAGCAGGATGACGCGCCGGCGTTCCGGCGGACGCGCCTCCAGCAGTTTGACGGCGGCGGCGACGGCGTCGGAAACCCGAGCGCGTCCGCCTCCGGACTTGGTGAATTCGAGCGTCGAATGGATCTTGTTGAAGTCGCGCGTGAAGGGCTGGGCGACGCGCACGGTGGAGTCGTAGTTGATGACAGCCGCCTCGCCGTCTTTGCCGGCGACCAAGGCTTCGAGCATCGAGCCGATGCGCGAAATCCGCGGCAGAACCCAGTTCAGTTGCGTGCTGGTTTCGACGGCGACGACTAACGAGATGGGTTGCCAGGCGACGTCGTCGGTAATCTTCTGCAGCTTGTTGTTGTCGTAAAGGCGGAACTCGCGGGCGTCGAGGCCGTCGATGAACTTGCCCTTGGCGTCGACGACGATGGTGGGCGCGATAACGAGCGGGACCTTTACTTTGAAGTTGGGGTCCGCCTGCGCGAAGGCGATGCCGCAGGCCACGAACAGCATGGCGACCGTCTTCAGCGCCGCGGTCGAGACGCTGGCTGGCGCGGGCTCGGGCTGCGCGTCAGCGGTTGTGGCGGGTTGCAGGATGATGCGAAATCCGGCTCCGGCGAGTTGGCTGTCGATGGCGAGGAGGTCGCCCCCGCAGAGCAGCGCGCTCCTGCGGGCGATCGACAGGCCGAGGCCCATGCCGCCTTTCTTGAAAGAAATGGTTGGCTCAAAGAGGGTCGAGCGCGCTTGCACGCTCAGGCCGGGGCCGGAATCGTGGACCTCGATGGCGACCTTGCCGCTTTCGTTTTCATTCGGGATCACGACGCGAACCACGCCTCCGGTGCGCGCGGCGTGGGCGGCGTTCTCGAGCAGGTTCGTCAGAATGCCCTTCAGGAGGTCGGCGTCGGCGGTGGCATGCCGGGGCGGGGAAGAGCGGCGAATCTCATAGAAAACACCGGGGTGCGCGTTGCGCAGGAGGGCGACGCGTTCGTCGACCAACGCGTTGACGTCGATGCGCTGGGGCTCGACCGGAGGTTCGGCGGCGAAGTCGGAGAAGGCGCGGACGCGCTTCTCGAGGGTCGTCACTTCGTCGACCACGATCTGCGCGGCTTGTTCGAGAAAGGCCCTGTCGGCGGGGGCGGTGGCGAAGGTGGCTCCGCGGCTGGCCATCTCTTCGGTGGTCAGGCGGATGGGCGTCAGCGAGTTCTTGACTTCGTGCGCCATCTTTCGCGCGAGAGCCTGCCAACTAGCGAGGCGCGTGACGTGAATCAGGCGGTCGCGCGCCTGTTGCAACTGATCGGCCATGTGATTGAAGGCGCGGACAGCTGCGCCGACTTCATCGCTTGCGCCGGAGTCGGCGACGCGCGCGGAGAAGTCGCCTTGGGCGACGGCGGCGAGGCCGCGGGTGAGTTGCTGGACGGGCTTGCTGAGGCGATTCGCGAGATAGACGAGCGTGGCGAGCGCGGCGGCCCACAGGGTGGCGGCGAGGACGATAAAGGCGTAGTTGAAACCGCGCGGGAGGTCGCGCTGGCGCACGGAATCGAGCATGGTACGCGCGCCGTTGTACTGACTGGAGATTTTCTCCATGGGTACCGCGAGCGGCTGCGAGTACACGAGAATGGCGGTGCCGCGGCGGACCATGTAGTCGAGGTGGTCGCCGGCGTTGCCGGAGAGAGCGAAGCGATCGGCCTCGGTGCTCTCGCGAAATTCAGCGACGGGTGAAGGGGCGTTGGGCGCTGTCTTCGCGTAGACGACGGGTGGAATGGTGCCATTGGCGGCGGCGATCTTGAGGTTTTCCTTCGAGCGTTGATAGTACTCGCGTCCGACTTGTTGCAGCGACTTCGAAACTTCGTCCAGCTCCCTGACGGGTGCGAGATCGAGACTCTGCCGCAGAAGGGCGAAGGTGATCCATACGGTAAGCGACAGGGGCGCGAGCGTGGCCGCGAGAAAGACGACGATCAGCTTGGTGCGAAGGCGGTTCACGGGAAATCAGGGCGCCTTGCGGCGGACGGCAGAGAGCTTCAAAGGGCCGGCGTCGGCTGTCACGCGAAACTGCGTGACGGCGGCGGGGCGGCTGAAGATCTCAATGAGGCTCGTAAGGCTGATGCCGGATTCGCCGATGTTGCGGGGGCCGAACAGCGGAGCTTCCTTGGCGTCGCCGCCGCGGACTTCGAGGCGCAACCAGATGGGCTCGTCGGCAGATACGCCGTTGGCGGCGACGCTGAGGTTCTCGACGCACCAGGCTTCGGCGGCGGTGGCGGAGAGCAGCGAAGATGGCTTGCGCGCCGTGCGCAGTTGCTTCACGGAGAATTTCTCCTCCCATAAATCGTAGCTGATGGCGTAACGCTCGACGGAGCGGTCGCGGAGCTTGAGGTTGGAGTTGGTCGAGAGCGAGAGGGAGAAGTCGAAGATGACGCTGGCGCCGCTGCGGAGGCGTTCGAGGGGCTTGCCGGTGAGAAAATGAAGTTGCGGCGCGGTGATGTGGAGGCGTTCGCCCTGCCAATTGACGAGCAGATCCTGGGCCCACGCGGCGAGCAGGAAGCCGGAGAGAAAGATGGCCAGGAGTGTGGCGGCGCGCCGTCTCAATGCGGAGGGTCCGTCCTTTCGCGATTCGGGTATGCCGTGTTGGCGATCGATCGATGCGGCGAAGGAGGTCTGTGGCAGCGGCGCGCACGCTTGTTGCTGGAGACCGAGGCTTTTGGCTCGACGGGGGCGTTTACTTCGCGGCCCCTGCGGGGTCGCTTCGTGCGCGGCTCGACGCTTTGTGGGTGCCTTTGCGATGCCTGGCTCACCCGCTTACTACGCCCGACTTCGTCGGGCTTCGTGCGCGGCTCGACGCTTTGCGGGTGCCTTTGCGATGCCTGGATCACCCGCTTACTACGCCCGACTTCGTCGGGCTTCGTGCGCGGCTCGACGCTTTTGGGGTGCCTTTGCCATGCCTGGCTCACCCGCTTACTACGCCCGACTTCGTC
>JAYVTO010000157.1:0-10179 GCA_043788745.1 Acidobacteriaceae bacterium | reverse complement strand
GCGGGGACGGTTGGATGGGGCGGAAATAAGTTTGCAAAAGTTGTGACTGCCTTTTGGGGCGGTCTTCAAAATCGATCTCTCGTGTTTTGAATAGGGTCGCCGGACCTGGTGGTCCGACAAGCTGGCTTCGTTTGGTCGCCGGACCTGGTGGTCCGACATGCTGGCTTCGTTTGGTTGTCGGACGTGGCGGTCTGACCTACTGGCGGAGTGCTTCCGCCGGGTCGACTCGCGAAGCTCGGATTGCGGGTACAAGGCCGACGACCAAGGCCGTTGCGCTCAAGACAACGGCAACAAGAGCGAGCGTCGCGGGGTCGGTCGGCGCGACTCCGAAGAGCAGGCTGCGCAGAACGGACCCGAGCGCGATGGCTCCGCCGACGCCGATCAACGCGCCGAGCGCGGTTTGCTTGAGCGCGGTCAGCAACGCCATGCGCAGGATCTGCATGGGGGTAGCGCCCAGTGCCATGCGGACGCCGAATTCCTGACGGCGCTGGTTGACGGCGTAGGCGTTCACGCCGTAGATGCCCAAAATTGCCAGAAAAAATGCCAGCCCGGCGAAGGCGCCCATTAGATAAGTACGGAACTTCGGGGCTGCGAAGAAATCGCTGAAACGCTGCTCGGCGGTGATAACGCGATCAATGGGTTGATCCTTGTCGAGCGACTGGATCTCTTTGCGTACGGCGGCGATCAGCGACTCGGGATCGTTGCGGGTGCGCATGGCGACCATCGTGGTTGGACTCCAGACGTTCTGCGCGTAGGGGATATAAACGATGGGCTCGGCGGGTGCGGAGAGGTTTGACGGCTTGACGTTGCCGATGACGCCGACGATCTCGGTGCGGACTGTTGGTTCGAAGCCGCTCTTGCCGAGGATCATGCGATTGAGTCGCAAGAACCGGCCCGTGGCGCTCTGATTCGGGAAGTAGGTTTTGGCAAAGGCTTCGTTCACGACGACTATCGGCGGTGCGGATGCGTCGTCGCGGGCGTCGAAGCCGCGGCCATCTCTCAGCGGTACGCGAAGTGTTTCAAGAAACGCGGCGTCGATCGTGATGCACCAGACGGCAGGCCGTTCGCCTTCTTCCCGGACGGGATCGGTGTCGAGTTCGAAAGGAATGTTGTGCGTCATCCGCTGCAAGGGCAAGTGGCTGGCGGTGGTCACGGCATCGACGCCGGGCAGGCTGCGGAGCTGTTCCACGGCGCGCCGGTAGAACGCGAGCACGCGCTGCGGCTGAGGGTATTTCGAGACAGGCAGAAAGACGGAGAAGGTTAGCACTTTGGTGGGCTCGAAGCCGAGGTTGACGTTGGTCAACTTGTTGAAGCTCTCGAGCATCAGCGCGGAACCGGCGAGGAGAATCGTCGCGAGCGCGACCTCGACCACAACCAACGCAGAGCGCAGGTTGGCGAGCGCGGTTCCGGAACTCATTCCGCGCGAACCATCGCGCAGGGCTTCCTGTGAATTGATCTTCGACGCCTGAATGGCGGGCGCGAGTCCGAAAAGGATGCCGGTGAGCACCGAGACTCCGGCAGTGAACCAGAGGACCGCGCCGCTGATGCGGACGGCGGCGGTGGGTGGAAGAATGCCCGCCGGCAGAATCTGCGGTGCGAGGCCGACGAGCCATCGCGCGAGCAAAAGCCCAAGCACGCCGCCGAGGATCGAGAGCAGGACGCTCTCGGTGAGCAACTGCCGCACGATCCGCCAGCGGCTTGCGCCGACAGCGGTGCGCAAGGCGATCTCGCGGCGTCGGACGGCGGCGCGGGCGAGCAGCAGATTCGCCACGTTGCCGCAGGCGATCAGCAGAACCATGATTACCGCGGCCGAAAGGATCAAGAGGCTGGTGCGAAATTCGGAGCGGACGAGCCAGTCTTCGAGCAGATCCATCTGCACGCCCCAACTGCGGTTGGTAGCCGGGAACTGCTCCCCCAGGCGTCGTGCGATGGAGCCGCATTCCTCGATCGCCGCCTGGACGCCGATACCAGCGCGAAGGCGTCCGACAGCGGTGACGTTGTGGAAGTTGCGATTCGTTGTATCGAAGCGCGCCGGAACCCAGAACGCGTGGCGAGGGTTGATGAACTGGAAATCGGACGGCATAACGCCGACGACGGCAAACTGCTGATCGTTGAGCCGAATGGTGCGGCCGATGACGTTGATATCCGCGCCGAAGCGATCCTGCCAGGTGCGGTGGCTGAGGATGACGACCCGCGAATAGGACGCTGCATTCTCCAGGCCGTCTTCGTCTGTAAGAAACGGACGGCCCAGTGTAGGCGTGACGCCGAGCGTTGCAAAGAAGTTTGCCGTGACCGTAGCGCCGCTTACCTGCTCCGGCCGGTCGCTGCCGGTCAGGACGAAGCTCTGTGAAATCCAGCCGGCGAGTTGTTCGAAGGATTTCGACTGCTCGCGGAAGTCGATGAAGTTGCCGCCCGCGACCAGCGACTGCTGCTGTTTGGGATCCTTCTCCCATAACAGCGCGAGACGGGCGGGCTCGCGAAAGTTGAACGGATGCAGCAGGACGGCGTCGATGACGCTGAACATTGCCGTGTTTGCGCCGATTCCGAGGGCGAGAGTAATCAGGATGGGAATGGTCACGCCGGGGGCGCGAAGGAAGAGCCTAAGCCCGTAGCGGAGATCCTGGAGGAAGCGGTCCATGGCGGCTGGAACGCTTATGATACCGAAAGCTTGAAGTGCGGGGCCGTCACCGGGCTTGCGGCATTCGCTATACTAAAAAGGTCGAAACTAACAGGTGGGCGAAAGCCCACTTTTTTATTGGGAGCGGCGAGGAATTGGAAGTAGTGGCCCAAAAGGCCAGGCGGGAACGGAAGCGACATGGCGGCGGGAAATCGCGAAGCTATCATTCAGCGGATCAACGCACTCGCGGAGCGGGTGACGGCTGCTGCCGGTTTGGAACTGGTGGAAGCGACCATGCTGGGCGGCGGCGGCGCGCGGCTGGTGCGGGTTTTTATCGATAAAGCCGGTCAGCCCGTGGAGGGAGAAAAGCCCGAAGGGGTCTCGCACACCGACTGCGAGACTGTGTCGCATGAGCTTGGCGCGCTACTCGACGCCGAAGATGTGATCCCGGGCGGGGCGTATCAGTTAGAAGTGAGTTCGCCGGGCGTGGAGCGGCCACTGAAGCGAGCGGCGGAGTTCGAGAAGTTTCTGGGTCAGAAGGCGCGCATCATTTTGCGGGAGCCAGTGGAGAACCAGAAGCGATGGGAAGGGACGTTGGCCGCGGTATCCGGCAGCGTCGTCACGCTGGAATCGGCGGCAGGCAAGACGATACAGTTCACGCTCGATCAGGTGGAAAAAGCCAACCTGAAGTTCGAGTGGTAGCCGGATTTTTTCATACGACATGAAGTGAAGCGAGGTACACATTTTGGGATCGATCTATCAGTCCATCGAGATCTTGAGTAAGGAAAAGGGTATCGACGCCAGCGTCGTATTGGATGCGGTGAAGGACGCGATGGTTGTCGCGGCGCGCAAGCATTTCCGCACCACCGAGGATCTGGAAGCGGACTTTGACCATGCTTCGGGCGCATTTCACATTTACGGCGTTCGTCAGGTTGTGGAAACGGTGGCCGATCCGATCCGCGAGGTTTCGCTCGATGAGGCGCGCGTCGTGGATCCGGCCGTTGAGATTGGCGGCGTGATCCGATCGCTAAAGCCAACCACGGATCTGGGCCGCATTTCCGCGCAGACGGCGAAGCAGGTGATTCTGCAAAAGGTCCGCGAAGCGGAGCGCGAGACGATCCATTCCGAATACTCAGGACGCGTCGGCGAACTGGTGAATTGCGTGATCAAGCGCATCGAGGGCCAGGATCTGGTGGTCGACATCGGCAAGATCGAAGCGCGTCTACCGAAGAAGGAGCAGTCGCGGCTCGAGAACTTCAGCGTCAGCGAGCGCGTTCGCTGCGTCATCAAGACTGTCGAAAAGGCGGGCAAGAATGCCGGCGTCATCGTGTCGCGCGCGGCGCCGGATCTGGTGATGCGCCTGTTCGAACAGGAAGTGCCCGAGATTTATGACAGCACAGTAAGCATTCGGGGCTGTTCGCGCGAAGCGGGCGAGCGAACGAAGATTGCGGTATCGAGCCGCGACCGCGACGTCGATTCCGTGGGCGCCTGCGTCGGCATGAAGGGCATGCGCGTGCAGTCCATCATCCGCGAACTGCGCGGCGAGAAGATCGACATTATCGAATACAGCGACGATCCGATTGTGTTCGCGACGCACGCGCTAAGTCCGGCAAAGATCGGCCGGGTGGCGATTGTGAACGCCGCGGATAAGCACATGGAAGTGATCGTCGACGACACGCAGTTGTCACTGGCGATCGGCAAGAAGGGCCAGAACGTCCGTCTCGCGGCGAAGTTGCTGGGCTGGAAGATCGACATCAAGAGTGAAGAAGAGAAGCGCCAGGAAGTGGAGTCGCAGATGGCGGCGTTGGTGGTTCCAGGGGCTCCGGTGACAGTGCTGGCGGATCAGGGGCTGAGCGAGGCGATTCTCGAAAGCCTGCTAGCGGCCGGAATCGCGACGGTGGAAACGCTGGGCTCGATGACACCGGAACAATTGGAAGAAGTTCCAGGGATTTCGCCGGAAGCGGTGGAGCAAATCGGCATTATCGTAAATAATTATTACGGCCAGTACGAGGGGTCGGTTGACGGGGAAGCCGCAGCCGAAGCTGTAACCGAGGTCGAACCCGCAGCCGAAGCTGAGCCCGAAGCTGTAGCCGAGGTCGAGTTCGCAGCCGCAGTTGAAGTCGAGGCAGCGGCCGAAACTGCCGAAGCCATCCTGGTCGAGGAAGCCACCGTTGTGGCAGAGGCAAGTGAGACGGAAATAGCGAAAGCGCCCGTGGAAGCCGATTCCGCGGAAACGCCCGCTGAAACTGAATCTGGTACGATGAAGGGCGCAGAATAAGCGCTCCACGACCCGAGTCGAAGTTAAGCAGAATCAGGCAACTAACGGGAGAAGAGACCGCCGTAGCCTCGCCTCAACGCGAGCCGGCCCGTATCTATGAGTAAGATCCGAATTAATGAGCTGGCGCGAGAGCTGGAAGTAAAGCCTAGCCGGATCCTGGAGTTGCTCCCGGGCCTTGGCGTGAGCGACAAGAAAACCCACTCGAGCTCGCTCGAAGATGACGCCGTAGCTTACATCCGCACCCGCCTGGCGGGCGAGCGGGGCAGCGCGGGACACGATCATCCGGAGATCCCCGATTCCGACGAGCCGGGCGAGTTTGACCCGGCACCAGCGAGAGCGAACCAACCGCCGCCACTGCCGACAGCCGCGACCAAACCGATTGAACCCGCGCCTGCTGCGCGTGCTGTGCCGGTGAAGGAACAAGTTACGCCCACGACATTGATCGAGGCCCCGCAGCGCGGGCCTGCTGAAAGTGCGGAGCGGCCGGTAAGCCGGCCGACGGCCATGGAAGCGCGCGGTGCGCGCCCGGTCGAGCTGCCAAGTTTGCCGGAGATGCCAAAGGCGCCGGTCGAAAAACCGGTTCCGATGCGCGCGTCGATCGCGCCGCTGCGTCCGCCGCTGTCCGCGGGCGGGGGGCCGATTCATCCTCCATTGCATAGCGGCCCTCCGGCGCCGCCGATGCCAAGAAGGTCGATTCCGGTGCGCTCGACGCCACCGCCGGCAAGACCGGGTCAGCTTCTGACGGGTCCGCGGCAGCCGCTGCCAGCCGATGTGGGAGATCTCTCGCGTCCGCCGCTGGCGACGCCTCTGCTGCCTCGCATTCCGGTGGTACCGTCGGTGCAGATTCCGTCGGCGAGCCCCGGGGCACCCTTGCGGCCGGCGCCGACGGCTCCGCGTCCGCCGCTCCGTCCTGCCGGTTCGCCATCCGCGCCTGGAGCGCCGTCCGCACCGGCGCTGCTGAACCCGCGGCAGCAACCGATTTCGAACCGCCCGCTGGTCGGACAGCCGACGGCACGGCCCGTGGTTCCGCCCCGGCCGGATCTGGTCGCGCGCTTGCAGAAGAGCGCGCCACCGCAGCCCGGACCTCCGCGTCCCGGCTTGCCGACACGGCCTCCGGCGCCTTCGCGCCCGGGCCAGCCGATTTATCAGGGTTCGGTGCGGCCGGGCCAGCCGTTGATGCGTGGTCCCGGTGGGGCACAGCCCGGCTATCCGGGCGGGCCCAGCCGTCCGCAAGGCGGCGGAGGAATGCGACCGCGCACAATGCATCCGACATCGGGTGGCGGCGTGCGCCTCGAGCCTGCGTCTCCGGTTCCGGCAGCGGATCCAGGGCGCCGGCACCAAACAAAGCCAGGCCAGGGCCGCAGCACGGTCCGGCGGCGCGACGTCGAGGAAGGCAATCTTCGACCGTTACACCGGCGCGATGCGGTTGCCGAGCCGCCGCCCATCAATCGTGAGATCACGATTTCTGAAGGCATCACGGTGAAAGAGCTTTCCGAAAAGCTGGGCGTGAAGGCCAACCTTGTGATCAAGCGCATGTTCGAGAAGAAGATCTTCGCGACCATCAATCAAACGCTTGATACGAAGATGGCGGAAGATATCGCGCGTGAGTTTGGCGCGTCGACGAATAATGTTTCCTACGAAGAGGAATCGACGCAGGACATTACACAGACCGAGATCGATCAGGATCAGGAAGTACGCGCTCCCGTGGTTACGATCATGGGCCACGTCGATCACGGAAAGACGTCGTTGCTGGACGCGATCCGCTCGGCGCATGTCGCGGACCGTGAAGCGGGCGGCATTACGCAGCATATTGGCGCGTACCAGACGATGCATAACGGCAAGAAGATTGTCTTCATCGATACGCCCGGTCACGCGGCGTTTACCCGCATGCGTTCGCGCGGCGCGAAGGTGACGGACATCGTGATTCTTGTCGTCTCGGCGGATGACGGCGTGATGCCGCAAACGCTCGAAGCGATTGATCACGCAAAGGCGGCCAAGGTGCCGATCATTGTGGCGATCAACAAGATCGACAAGCCCGACGCGGCTCCGGATCGCGTGAAGCAGCAGCTTGCCGATCGCGGATTGCTGGCCGAAGATTGGGGCGGTGATGTGGTGATGGTGCCGGTTTCCGCGAAGGCGAAGACCAACCTCGACCTGTTGCTCGAAATGATCCTGCTGGTCACGGAAATCCAAAACCTGCGGGCGAATCCGGCGCGGCCCGGCATGGGCAGCGTACTCGAAGCGAAGTTGGATCGCGGACGCGGTCCGGTGGCGACGGTGCTGGTGCGCAATGGTACATTGCGATCCGGCGAGTTCTTCATCTGCGGCAACGTGTTCGGCAAGGTCCGCGCGATGTTCGACGACAAGGGCGAATCGATCAAGGAGGCGGGTCCGTCGACTCCAGTCGAAGTGCTCGGTCTCGATGCGATGCCGGAGGTTGGCGATACGTTCCAGGTGGTCACCGACACCGCCAAGGCGAAGCAGATCGTCATGTTCCGCGAGCAGAAAACGCGCGAAACGCAGATCGCCAAAGCGAACCGGATGCGCCTGGAATCGATCCACAAGCAACTGGCCGAAGGCGATACGAAGGAACTCAACATCATCGTCAAGGCAGACGTCGGCGGTACAGCCGAGGTTCTCACCGATATGCTGCAGAAGCTGTCTTCGGAAGAGATCAAGATCCGCGTTCTGCATACGGGCGTGGGCGCAATCACCGAATCCGACGTGCTGTTGGCGTCGGCGTCGGAGGCGATCATCATCGGCTTCAACACCAAGGCGGAGCGCAATGCGGCCGCGTTGGCCGATCACGAGAAGGTCGACATCCGGATGCACTCGATCATTTACAACGTCACCGACGAGATCAAGCGCGCCATGTCGGGCTTGCTCGATCCGGTGTACAAGGAAAGCTACCGGGGCAAGGCCGAGGTCCGCGAGGTGTTCCGCATCTCGAAGGTCGGCGCCGTGGCCGGCTGCCTGGTTGTCGACGGCCTCATCCCGCGCAACGCGGAAGTGCGTGTGATGCGCGATGGCGTCGCGGTGCATACGGGTAAGATCGACGCGCTGAAGCGTTTCAAGAACGACGCGAGCGAGGTGAAGAATGGCCTCGAGTGCGGTATTTCGCTGGTTGGGTTCAATGCGATCAACCAGGGAGATGTGATTGAGGCGTTCGTGACGGAACGGGTGGCTCCGGAAGTGTTCGCGTAGGTTTCGGTGCGGGCCGCTCGGCGGCTCGCGCTTTTCTTGAGGGGTGCCCCGATGAGCGATACACCTTTGAGGGAATCCTCAGGCGACGACTCCGTGCGTGTAGCGCTTGCAGAGATCAAGGCTTCTTTCGCCAGGCTGCGCCCTACGACGAAGTCGTGTTGCAGGCTTTCGCGCCGGCACCGTACCGAGTCCTGACCCCGATAACGGTCCACCTCGAACCTTGTGACGGCAGCTATACGGCTAGCTTCTTCGATGCTCACGTCAGTTCGTCGGGAGAGACGGAGCAAGAGGCCTTCTCGAATCTGCGGAGTTTGCTGCTGGACGTTTTCGATACGCTGAACCAAACCCCGGACAACGAGCTTGGGCCCGAACCATCCCGCCAGTGAGCCGTGTCGCGCGAGTTTATCGCCAGAATCCAACTGCGATGCTCGACAAAACAGACGCACAGGCGATTGTAAGAAGCTGAATGCTCATCTGCCCGAGGGGCGCGATCACCAACTTGCCGGGGTTGATCACGAAGGCAAGCTTGTTGCTCAGTTTGGGATTCGAAGAGGCAAGAGAAGGCTGCCCCACGCATGTGCGGAGTGCACGATGAGCTTCGACGCTTGGATCGATCGGATGAGGTCCAAAGGCTTCCTTGATCCTGCGGACGCGCTTCGCCCTACCGCAGTCGCAGAACCATCAAATCTTCGGTTCCCTGGATCTTCGGCGCGACTTGGCCTGAAAACTATTTGCGGCGAAAGATGCGCTTGGTAAGCCGGTCCATCTCGCCGCCGAATTCCCGGCCGATGTTGAAAACTCCGCCGTAGATCAACTGCTCGTTTCCGGCGCGGATGCCCTGGGCGGACCATTTTGAATTTGGTTGCCAGTTAGTGGCGATCATTCCGGCCGCGTAGCCGGAGAGGATTCTCGCGATGTGGATGGTGGTCTTGCCCTCGCGATTTAGGGTGAGGAAGTTCTGCAGAAGTGCGTGTCCGATACGCGCGCTCGGATTATGCGATTTCGTAGAAACATATCGAGTGTCGTGGCCAAGGCCCCATGCTCCTAAGGAAAGAAAGGAGTTGCGAATCACGTAGGTGCCGTATTGGGAGGCATAACGACGGCTATAACCCTCGACGCCACCACCCCAGGATCGCTGCCGACCTTGTGATTGCGCGACGCCTGCCGAAATTGCTGCGCGAAGAAAGGGATTTGGCGTGGTGAAGGTCTGACGGATAAAGAGCTTTCCGCGCTGATTGTTCGTCATCGTGAGATACGTTCCCGTAGGAACCTGGGCACCGAAGAGAGGATGGACTGCAATTGGATCGACGTCGGGAGTGGTCGCCACTTGCCCGGGTTGCTGGTGGGGCGGTGCGTCCTGGGCGAGGCTTACATCGGCAGCAAGCAGGCAGATGAGGGCCATACTAAGGCGCAGGGAGGGAGTACAGGTTTTTAGCAAGAGTATGAGAAATGACGACGCGGGGTGGCTAAATAGTACACCGATTTCAGAAAAGTGCTAAAAAACGGCCCCCGACAACAACCCCGCCCCTCACGCTCAGGGCACCCGCTCGCTTACGCTCGCGGTTCTTCGAGAGGAGCATTTTTTCCCAGTTCCTGCTTCCATTTTGCGAACGAGCCGCCCTCTTCGGCTAGTTTCTTCAACAGCGGAGCCGGCTTCCACCAGTAGCCATCGCGCTTTTCGAACTCACAGAGTCGCGCGTAAACCTTTTTCAAACCAACGAGATCCGCGTAGAACATGGGTCCACCACGGTGGGCGGGGAAGCCGTAGCCGTTCAAATAGATGATGTCGATGTCGACGGAACGAAGCGCGAAACCTTCTTCGAGAATCTTGGCGCCCTCGTTGACGAGGGCGAAGATGAGGCGGTCGACAATTTCCCGTTCATCGATGGCGTGTTGCGAGATATTGTTCGCCGAAGCTACCTTCTTGATAAGTTCTGCAACGACTGGGTCGGGACTGGATTTGCGGTTTTCGTCGTATTGGTACCAGCCGGCCGTGGTCTTCTGACCGTAGCGACCCATCTCACAGAGCGCGTCTTCGGCTTTGGTGTAGCGGACTCCAGCGATCTCGGTGTGCTTGAAC
>JAYVTO010000156.1:0-24849 GCA_043788745.1 Acidobacteriaceae bacterium | reverse complement strand
GCGGGGACGGTTGGATGGGGCGGAAATAAGTTTGCAAAAGTTGTGACTGCCTTTTGGGGCGGTCTTCAAAATCGATCTCTCGTGTTTTGAATAGGGTCGTCGGACCTGGTGGTCCGACCTGCTGGCTTCGTTTGGTCGTCGGACCTGGTGGTCCGGCCTGCTGGCTTCGTTTGGTCGCCGGACCTGGCGGTCCGGCCGGCGGCTTCGTTTGGTGCTAGATCCGGGGACCAGTGCCCACTACTAAGCAGCGGCGCGCTGGAGGCGGTCGCGGATGGCGTCCCAGGCGGGCGCTTCGGGTAGTGGCTCGACGGCGATCCAGTTGAGCGACTGCTGGTCGAGATTGTGCAGCGTGCTGTACAGCAGCGCGGCGTACTCGGCGGGATCCGACGACATCTGGATGCCTTCGGCGCCAGGGAGCGGATGAGACCAGTAGAGGTATGCGCCCTTACCGGTCGTGTACGGATAGCCGATGCGCAAGTGCGTGCGGGGGCTGTAGTGCTTCTGGTGCTGGCCGGGCGACGCGTGGCTGGTACTTGCGGCGGGATCGGTGGCGAGGCGAATATGCGGCGTGAACGCCCCGAGGTCTTCGAGCGAGATCATGCCGGGGCGCAACACAACGATCTCGTCGGCTTCGATCGAGATGACAGTCGACTCGATACCGACATCGCAGGGTCCGCCGTCCAGGATGGGGAACGAGTCGCCGAAGCTCATTCGGACGTGGTCCGCGGTGGTGGGCGAGAGTTCAGTGAATCTGTTGGCGCTGGGCGCGGCCAGCGGGATGTGGGCGGCTTCCAACAGCGCGAGCGCGAGCGGGTGGTTCGGAATACGAATGCCGACGGTGGGCAGGCTGGCGGTGACCTCATCCGGAATCGCTGCTTGTTTGGGAAGGACCAGCGTCAAGGGGCCGGGCCAGAATCTGTTGGCGAGTCGGTCGGCGAGCGGAGGCCAGTAGGTGACAAGGCTTTTCGCGATGGCCTTGTTCGCGACGTGGACAATCAGTGGGCTAGTGGCGGGGCGGCCCTTCGCGGCATAGATCTTGCGCACGGCGTCGGCGTCGAGCGCATTGGCTCCGAGACCGTAAACGGTTTCGGTGGGGAAGGCAACGAGATCACCGGCGCGGAGGCGCTTGGCGGCTGCGGCGATATCGGCGGGGCTGTGACCTAGGTGCGGCACTCAGGGACTGTAGGCGACGGGAGACGGGAGGCTTCGGTCTAAGAACTCAGCAAAAGACCGGGTGGTAGTCGCAAATGCGAAAGTCACGTTCGCGGCTTCGAAACGCGGCGAGGAAAACATACCAGTGATAGAGGGCGCGCCGACTCCAGCGCGAGGGCCTGGGGAACAAACCTTCCGGCGATTGACCCGCAGCGAGCACGACCTTCAGGTAGCCGTCGATCGCCTCGCGGAGGCTGGCCCACGCCAAGTCTGGCGAGTCCTTTTCGACGATAAGGATTACGTCAACACATTCGGCGAAGTATCGACCTGAGGCATTTCTGTGCACGAAACAACGCAAAATATTGCCGTCCTCGCTGTGGAGCGGGTTCGCCTTAGACCCATCGTTCTTCGTCTCGATTGCGACCGCCACAAAACTCCTTTTCTTGCCCATCATCTTACACCAAGTGTCCTCGCGTTACACCAAGTATCCTCGCGTTACACCAATTGTCCTCGCGTTACGATTTTCCGGTGCGCCACGATTTTCCGGTGCGCCAAACCTAATGCTCTGACCGGCAGCAAACATCCCTGGGCGCGCCCGGGGTTAGAGCCCCACCCGTTACGGGGGGGGATCGATCCGAATCACGCGGTCAGAGACTAGTCTGCATCTTTCGATTCGCTCAACGAGTAGCGGGCAATGCCCGCTTTCCTGGCGCTAGCCTTGGTGGCCCCATAAAACTAGTCTCTCGTGAATCCGGATTGGCTGATGATGCTCTTGATCAACTCCTGACCAAAATCTCTTTCTGCCTCGTCTACGGTTACCACTGTCTTCGTATCGGAGCTTTGCTACTGAGGGTGACTGCCGTCTGTTCGTATCTGCGAGAAACCGAGTTCGCCCAGGACGCTCTTCCCCTCCGAAGGTATCAACGGAGGATACTTGCGTTGGCCCATTCGACAAATAGTGGCCAACGTCGGCTGAACTCTCAGGAGGATTGAACGCTATTCCGGCAAATCGTCTTTGTCGCTGGCTGTCTTGCCCGTCTTTCTCCACACAAGGTAGGCATGGATCATGGTTTCGAGGTCGCCGTCGAGAACTTTGTCGACGTCGCCTACGGAAAACTTTGTGCGATGATCCTTGATCATGCGGTATGGCGCGAGGACGTAGCTGCGGATCTGGCTGCCAAAGTTGATTTCGAGTTTGGTGTCTTCGACTTTTCGCTCTTCGGCTTTTTTCTTATCGAGTTCGTACTCGAATAGTTTGGCACGCAACTGCTTCATGGCACTCGCGCGGTTCTTGTGTTGCGAGCGCTCGTTCTGACATTGGACGACGAGGTTCGTCGGAATGTGGGTCATGCGGACGGCGGATTCGGTGCGGTTGACGTGCTGGCCTCCGGCTCCGGAGGCACGGAAGACGTCGACGCGCACGTCTTCCGGCTTGATGTCGATCTTGACGTCGTCGTCGATTTGTGGGTAGACAAAGATGGACGCAAAGCTGGTGTGGCGGCGGGCGGCGGAATCGAAGGGCGAGATGCGGACGAGGCGATGGACTCCGACTTCGGATTGCAGCAGGCCGTAGGCATTGGGTCCGTTGACTTCGACGGTGGCGGACTTGATACCGGCGCCTTCGCCCTCGAGGCGATCGGTGACGATGGTCTCCATGCCGTTGCGCTCCGCCCAGCGGAGGTACATGCGGAGCAGCATTTCGGCCCAATCCTGACTTTCGGTGCCTCCGGCACCGGGATGGATGACGACGATGGCGCTGCGGGCCGCGTTCTCGCCCGACAGCAGCATTTGAATTTCAAGCTTTTCAAGATGCGCGGAGAAGGCCTTCATGTCGCGCGCAATGTCGGGGATAACGGCCTCGCCTTCGCGGGCGAGTTCGAAGAGGGTGTCGAGGTCTTCGACGCTCGACGCGATTTTCTTTTCCGTATCGAGGCCCTCTTCGAGGCGCTTGCGATCCTGCATGATCTTCTGGCTTTTTTCGGGATTATTCCAGAAGCCGGGATCGTTGATCTGCACTTCGGTTTGGGCTAGTTGCGCGCGGCGGCCGGCAGGGTCAAAGATAGCTCCGCACAGCGGTGGCCTGCTGGCGGAGCGAAACGTACTCCCGTTCTAGTTCTTCGAGGGTCATGAAGTTCTAGTTTACGACGACTGCGTGAACGGGGCCGGCTCTCTCTCTGCGGTTTACGCTCGCCGCGAAGGCGCGCGCCTGACGACAAAGGGCTGGCCGGAAGGCTAGCCGTTTGCGAGTGGTTGCTAGCCCGAAGGCTAGCTTGTTCAGGGCGCTTGCGAAACAGCGGCCTACGCAATTTTTGACTGACGCAGCCGGATCGAACCGTTCACCGTGCGCATCTTCACTTGCCGGCCGCCTCCGCCAATGGTCGCGTTCACGTGATGCGGGGGCATCGTTCCGCGAACAGTCAGCGGGAAGTCGGAGTAGACACCGCCATTCACGGTCTTCGCTTCGAGGTCAGCGCTTGCTCCGGCCGGCAGCGTCACGTCGATGGTGCCATTGACAGTCGTGAATTCGAGGCTGTCGTTCCAGGAGGACGAGCCCACCTTCGCGTCAATCGACCCGTTCACCGTCTTCGCTCTACCCACGCCTGTAGTCGCAATCGTCACGTTTCCGTTGACCGAGATTCCCTCCACGTCGGCGCGCATTCCTTCGGCCTTCACTTCGCCGTTCACGTTCTTAGCGACAAGGTGGACTCCTGCCGGAACCTTCACCACGAACTCCACGGCCACGTCGTTGTCGCGGTTGATTAAGCGGCCCGCTTTGCCTGGCTTGCACTCGTTTGGTTCGCCCTTTCCGGCATCCGGATAGACGGCGCAGATCGTAACTCCGTCGGCATGCTGCACGATGTCAATCCGAACGCTATTCGGGTCCTGTTTGCGCCCCCGGCGCTGGGCCGTGACCTCGACGCTGCCGCCAATGGCGGGTTCGGCGTGAATCCAGCCGTTGATGCCCTTCACCTCGATCGTCTTGCCGCCGGCAAGGGAACCCTGCCAGCGAAACGGCGGCGCGTCCGCGGCCATCACGCCGCCGGTAAGCGCGGCCGCAAGCAAAAGTCCATGAATCAGATGTCGCACTGTCTTGTTCTCCTGCTGCGTACTACCGAAGCCAACCGGCTTGGTTACATCGGCAGACCGGCAGCGCGACCTCCGGCAGCCTTACCGCAGTTGATCTTCTACCTCGCGGAGCCAGTCCGGCCGCTTCAGCACTTCGCGCGGACGGCTGCCGTCCGGCGGCCCAATGATGCCTTCGCGCTGCATCATGTCGAGAATGCGCGCGGCGCGTCCGTAGCCCAGCCGCAGCCTGCGCTGCAACGTCGAGGTCGACGCCTTGCCAATCTCCAACACGCAGCGGACGGCGTCTTCGTACATCGGATCCTGCTCGCCGTCGTACTCCTCGATCTCCGGATCGTCTTCATCCGAAGGCGGTGCAAGCAGGAACGTCTGGTCGTATTCCGGTTGCGCCTGCTCCTTCCAGAAGTTCACCACATCCGCGATCTCGGTCTCAGACACATATGGCCCGTGCACGCGAATCAAACGCGATGAACCCGGAGGCAGGAATAGCATGTCGCCCTGACCCAGCAAGTGCTCCGCGCCCATTGCATCGAGAACCGTTCGGGAATCGACGCGCGTTCGCAGCCGGAAGCTGATGCGCGAGGGCAGGTTCGCCTTAATCAAACCGGTCACAACGTCAACCGAGGGCCGCTGGGTCGCCAACATCAGGTGCATGCCGACGGCGCGAGCCATTTGCGCCAGCCGCATCACCGATTCTTCGACGTTCGCCCGCTCCAGCGTCATCAGATCCGCCAACTCGTCGATGACGATCATGATGTACGGCAGATGTTCCAGCTCTTCTTCGTTCGAAGCCCCGTCGTCGAACAGGCTGCGGGGCTTGTCCTTCAGCGTCTTCACTTTCTTGTTGAACTGGTCGATATTCCGTACGCCGAGCGAAGCCAGCAGTTTCAGCCGCCGTTCCATTTCGAGCACGGCGTTCCGCAACGCGTTCGTGGCCTTCTTCGCGTCCGTGATCACCGGAGTCAAAAGATGCGGAATGCCTTCGTACAAACCAAACTCCACGCGCTTCGGATCCACCAGAATCATGCGGACCTGCTGCGGCGTCGACTTGTACAGCACCGACATGATCACCGAGTTCACCATCACCGACTTGCCGCTGCCGGTCGAACCCGCGATCAGCAAGTGCGGCATCGTTTCGAGCGAAGTCACTTTGATGCGCCCGCTGATGTCCTTGCCCAACGCCATCGTCAGCGGCGAAGCCGAATTCGCGAACTCCTCCGATTCGATGATCTGGCGCAGACTGATCACTTCGCGCTTCGTGTTCGGGACCTCGATGCCAACGGTGGGCTTGCCGGGAATACGCTCAATCAGCACCGATTCCGCTTGCAGTCCCAAACAGAGATCTTCGCTGAGCGTCGTGATGCGCGAGAGCTTAACGCCCGCCTCCGGCTTGAACTCAAACGTCGTCACCACAGGCCCCGGATTGATTTGCACCACCGAGCCCCGCACGTTGAACTCTTCAAACTTAGACTTGATCGCCGCCGCCGTATCTTTCAGTTCCTGGCTATCGTAAGCCAGTCGCGCGCTCGGCTCACTGAGTAGACTTGTCGCCGGCAACCGATAGCTCACCGGACGCCGTCGACGGGCGCGATGAGCGTCCGGCTCAGGCGTCTCCGTCACGTACTGCGGCGCGGTAGGCTCTTCCCACGGCGCGGCCTCGCGAGTGTGCGACGGCGGTGTATAGGCCTCCAGCGTGTGGATCGGAATATCGTCGATTTCGTCCGACGCCGGTTCCGCGGTGACAGGCCCCGGCACCGCGCCGCGCTTGCCTCGCGTGCCTGGATCCGCGATCGGCACGCTGGCCGCCGTGCCCGCTTCGGCCGCCGCCGTCATTGTCATCGCAGGCCCCGGAACCCGGCGTCGCAAAGGATTTGCGTCTTCGTCGGCCAACTTGGCCAACGCGCGTCGCGCGTTTCGGTTCTTCGCCTTCTCGATCGCGCGCTGTTCGCGCACGGCTGTCCACTCCTGCCAACGCGCGCGAATGCGGCTCCAGACGGCCGCCGGACCCGCCATCCAGTGGGCCAGCATCGACATCGAAAAGCGCGAAACGAGGTAGACGCCAATGACAAAGCACGCGACCGTGGCCAGCGCCGCGCCCATCGCATTGAGGTTCGCGGTCAGAAAATCGGCGATCAATGTGCCCGCCACCCCGCCCGCAGGGATCACCCCCGCGATCGGCCTCCAAGCCGGAAGCAACGCGAACGCCGCACAAATAGACCCCATCAATAATCCCGCGCCCGTCACTTTGATCAGAGGCGCCGAGATCTCTTCGGAGAACAGCCATTTCCAACACAACGCGAACAGCAGCACGGGAATCCCGTAAGCCGCGAGTCCGAACGTCTGCAGGAACAGATCGGCAAACAGCGCGCCCACCAAGCCGCCAAGGTTGCTTGGTTTCGCGGCGCCGCTGGCCGTGTTCCAGGATGGATCTTGTGGATAATACGAAGCCAGACTGAACAGAACGAACAGTCCTGCGAGTAGAAACACTACTGCTGCGGCTTCATTGAGCCTCGGATGGCGAGTCGGTCCTAATGTCCTCATCCCGCGTAGCCGCGAAAATAGGCCAGAGCGATTACTAGTATGCCAAAAATAATGCGGTAGCAGACGAAGAAGTTCAAAGACCGGCTGCGCAGGTAGCGCATGAAGAACCCGATGACAAAGCAACCGGTGAGTCCGCTCACCAAAATGCCAAGCGCAAACGGAGCCCGCAGTTCGGGGGCGAGGCCGCCATGCTTCATCAGATCATAGGCGTCTTTCAGCCCGGCCGCGGCAATCGCGGGCGTCGAGAGTAAGAACGAGAATCGCGCCGCCGACTGGCGGTCGAAATCGCGAAACAGGCCCGCCGCAATCGTAATGCCGCTCCGCGACGTCCCCGGCACAACCGCCAACGCTTGCGCGATACCGATCGCCACCGCGTCGAAACCGCCCATATGGCTGAGGTCGCGAACCTTCCGGCCGAAGCGCTCGCCCAACGCCATCAAAAGTCCGACCCCGATCAGCATGCCGCCAATCAGGTACGGCTGATGCCGCCATACTTCCTCCGCCTGATGTTTGAACAGATAGCCGATCACCCCGATCGGAAGCGTGCCCGCCACCAGCATCCAGAAAAGCATCCTGTTCCGCCGCAACTCCGGATCCCGCCCGCTCCGCATCCCTAAGCCCTGGCTGATGATCTGCAGCCAATCGCGGAAGAAGTAGATCAACACGGCACCTAGCGTCCCGATGTGCAGCGCGATATCGAAAGCCAGCCCCTGATCCTTCCAGCCGAAAAGCCAAGGCGTCAACGCCAAGTGCGCGGAACTGCTGATCGGCAGGAATTCCGTGAATCCTTGGATGACGGCAAGCACAATCACTTGGAGCAAAGACATAAAGCTCTAAGGTAGCGCACGGCGGAGTACAATCTCGATATGCGCCTCTGTGCTCTTGCTCTCGCACTCGTTCCAGCGTTCGCCGCCACGACGCCGACGTTCTACAAGGACGTCCTCCCCGTTCTGCAGCGGAACTGCCAAACCTGCCATCGTCCCGGGGAAGCTGGACCGATGTCGTTCCTCACCTACGAGCAAACGCGTCCCTGGGCAAAGTCGATTCGCGAAGCTGTCATCAAGCGCAACATGCCGCCCTGGTTCGCCGACGCCGGCTTCGGCAAGTTTCACAACGAGCGCCGCCTGAACGACTCCGAAATCCAGACGCTCACAGCCTGGGCCGACGCCGGCGCTCCCGCGGGCAAAGCCGCCGAAGCTCCCAAGCCCATTCAGTTCCTCGAAGGCTGGAACATCGGCAAGCCCGACGCCGTTTTCGAAATGGCCGAAACCTACGAAGTCCCCGCCTCTGGCACCGTCGAATATCAATACTTCGTCATTCCCACGAAGTTCATCGAAGACCGCTGGATCCAGGTGATGGAAGTCCGGCCCGGCAATCGTAGCGTCGTCCATCACGCCGCCGTCTTCATCCGCACCCCGGAGTCGAAGTGGATGCGCAACGCAAAAGCGGGCGAGGCCGTTTCCGGCAGAGCCGGCGAAGCCGGCCAGGGTCTCTTTGACGAACTTCTCGACTTCCATGTGCCCGGCGCAATTCCGCACGCCCTGCCCGATGGTCAAGCCAAATTGGTCCCCGCGGGCAGCGACCTCGTTTTCCAGATGCACTACACCTCAAACGGCAAGGCCGGCAAGGATAAGACCCGCGTCGGATTCCTGTTCTCAAAGGAGCCGCCCAAGGAGCGCGTCTTCACAATGATCGCCGCCAACCGCGGCCTCATGATTCCCGCCGGTGCCGCCGACCACCCAGTCTCCACCACCGTCACGTTACAGGAGAACACGCGGCTCGTCGCGATGTATCCCCACATGCATCTGCGCGGCAAGTCAATGCAGTTTCGCGCCATCTATCCCACCGGCGAAAGCGAAGTGCTCTTGAAGGTCCCTGACTACAAGTTCTATTGGCAGTTGCAGTACTATCTTGCCGAGGAGAAGCCAATGCCCGCCGGAACGAAGATCGAGGTCTCTGGCCGATTCGACAACTCCGCCAACAACAAGTACAACCCGGATGCGACCAAGGATGTCCGCTGGGGCGATCAGAGCTGGGAAGAGATGTTGGTAGGCACCATGGAACTGGCGATCCCCGCCAAAATGAATCCGATGGAACTCTACCGGCCCAAGCGCCGCCCGGCTGCTGAGTAACCGGCTGCTGAGTAATAAACCAATCGTGCAGCCCGCAACTAACCGCGCGTGTCTCGACAACTAACCGCCGATCCGATGCCCAAAGAAAGTAATCCGGTCACTCCCCAACGAAGAACCGCGAGCGTAAGCGAGCGGGTGAACTGAGTGTGAGGGGCGGGGTTGTTGTCGGTGGCCGCTCACTAACGTTCGCGGTTCTTCGAGAGGAACAGCGGCGCGCGACACTAGGCTAAGGCGCGCGCCGGCGGCAGGTTAAGGTATGATGAAAATGTTCTAGCAGTGAGCCGCATTGGCCGATTTTCGGTTTAGCGCACTTGAACAAAATGGGGCCTACCTTTATGGCCCGAACGAGGACGTATGGAAAAGCAGGCGCAGAATATTCAGGAGGCGTTCCTCAACAACGCCCGCAAGGAAAAGACCTTTCTCACCATCTATCTGATGAGCGGTGTGAAGCTCTCCGGCCGAATCAAGAGTTTCGACAAGTATTCCGTCGTTCTCGAAACCAATAACCAGGAACAGCTCATCTTCAAACACGCGATCTCGACCGTCGTCGTCTCGCGTCCGTTCCACGCCGGACCACCTTCTCACGCCGGCGCAAACCTCTCTGTCGGCGGTCAATCGACGCCCGGCGTGCCCGTCCAGGCTGGACCCGGATTGGCTATGCCATCCCACCCAGAGGAATAACTGCCAGCCCGGCAGGAGTATACGGCCGTTCCTCGCGAGGTTGCCATCCTCGTCGGCCTCGAAGTGTCTTCCGGCCATAAGCCGAACGTCCCGGAGTGGCAATCCTTCACCGCCGCCGAATCCCTCGACGAACTCTGCGTCCTCGCCGAATCCGCCGGAGCGTTTGTCGCCGACCGCGAACTCCAAGTCCGCCCCCGCGCCGAAGCCGCCACCCTCATCGGCTCCGGTAAAGTCGAAGAACTCAAAGCCAAAGTCCTCTTCCACGAAGCCAGCGTCGTCATCTTCGACCGCGAGCTGACCCCCACCCAACTCCGCAACCTGGAGAAATCGCTCGACGTCAAGGTGATCGACCGTACCCAGCTCATCCTCGATATCTTTGCTCGCCGCGCGCGCACCAGCGAAGGAAAACTGCAAGTTGAACTCGCCCAGTTAAGTTACCTGCTCCCGCGCCTGTCCGGCCACGGAGCTTCGATGTCGAGACTCGGCGGCGGCATCGGAACCCGCGGTCCCGGCGAAACCAAACTTGAAACCGACCGCCGTCGTATTCAGCAGCGCATCGACACCGTCAAGCGCAGCCTCAAGAAAGTCCGCGCCGGCCGCGGCACCCAGCGCCAGCAGCGTCACGATGTCCCGCTCGCCACCATTGCTCTCGTCGGCTACACCAACGCCGGAAAATCGACCCTCTTCAACCGGCTCACCGGAGCCTCCGTCATGGCCGACGCCCGCATGTTCGCGACCCTCGATCCAACCGTCCGCCACGCAACCCTTCCCTCGCATCGCCGCGTGCTGTTCTCCGACACCGTCGGCTTCATTCGCAATCTCCCGACGACCCTCGTCCAGGCCTTCCGCGCAACCCTGGAAGAAGTTACCGAAGCGCAGCTCCTGCTCCACGTCGTCGACGCCTCCGCGCCCTTCGCCTCCCAGTACACGTCGCACGTCCTGCAGCTACTTCAGGAAATCGATGCCAACGAAACCCGTCAGATCCTGGTCCTCAACAAGCTCGACTGCCTTCAGAATCCCGACGTCAAAGCAATCGCCGAACGCATTCTCGGAGAAGCCAAACTCGGCGACGGTACAAGCGACGCAGACTCGGAGCCCCGCCAGAAAACCTCAGTCGCCGTCTCCGCATTGTCCGGCCAAGGCCTCGACGCGCTGCTCGCCGCCATCGATCAGGCCCTCGACCTCGATCCCGTAACGCCAACGCGCTTCCGCGTCCCCGCCGGCGATGGAGGCCCGCTGCACCTCCTGCACGAGTACGGGCGTGTCACCTCCACCGTCTATGAAGACGACTGGTGCATCGTCGAAGTCGAGGCCCCCGCATCCCTCCGCCGCAGGCTCGCAAACTACATCCTCGACGAAGCCGGACTCCAAGAATCAGACACCCCGGCAAAATCCTAACGGCCACTCGCCGGCAAAGAGCTCGTCATGAGCGTTCACGCCAAGGTTGAACACCGCGGCGCGACCGGAAGGTCGCGCGTTCCAACACAAGTATTTGAACCCCGGCCGCAAGGGAGCGGACCTGCTGGCCTGTCCCGCCGGAAGCTATCCGTTGGCGGCCGGCCGATTCCTCAGCACCCGCGCCGTGATTGCGCCGCCGCACATCGGCGCCAGCGTCAGCATCACGAATGCCAAGCCCAGAGTCAGGGCCACCTTTGCCGGAGACTTCAAGACGTCGAGGATCTGCGCGAGCGTCTCGTCGGAAACCCCGCTCGACTTGGCTTGCGTCTTCACTTCAGCGAGTGTCGCCGGATCGGAAAGCGCCAATGCCGCAACGCCAAAAATCAGAGAAAAAATCAGAAAGCTGAAGAATCCAGTGAACCATCCCAGCCGCGCGCCGTTCAGCGTGGATAGTTCCACGCCCGTCCGCCGCGTGTAGAGAAACACGGAATACGCGCCGCCGATCGCCAGAGCAAGCAGATACACCAAGTCCGCCGAACCGCCGGCTCCCAGGGGCAGACGCAGCAACGTCGTCAATAGCCCCACGAAAAAAGCGATGCGGATCGCGACCGCGTTCGACACCGATACATCGACGGGCGCTGCGGGCGCTGCCTCCCCGACCACTTCAGGAGCAGGCGCACCCACAAGTGTCTGCGCGGCATAATCCCGCGCCACATCCTCTTCCCGCTGCGGTTTCCCGCATCGGTGACAGAATCGGGCATCAAGCGGGAGTTCCGCGCCGCAAGTACAACGCATGCAACTCTCAGTGTCCCATACGCACGATGGGCCGGTGCTCATCGACGTTGCAGGCAGCGCTACGATAAGGACTCATGCCCGGGTTGTACATTCGAGAGGCCGTTGCGGCTGATATCCCCATGATCCTGACGCTGATTCGGGAGATGGCAACCTATGAGCGTGTCCCGGAGCGAGTGCGCATCAACGACGCCAGCCTCCGGCGATACCTGTTCGCCGATCACCCCATCGCCACCGTGTTCCTCGCCGACGAAAGCGATGCGACAGTGGGCTACGCCATGGTGCTGCCAACGTTCTCGAGCTACGCAGGCGTTCCGAACCTATATCTCGAAGACTTGTTCCTGCGCGAAAACTGCCGGGGGAAAGGCTACGGCAAAGCCTTCATGGCCCATCTCGCCCGCTACGTGAAGCAGCGCGGATACCGCGATCTTTGCTGGAGCGTACTCGACTGGAACGCGCCCTCAATTGAGTTCTACGATCGCCTCGGCGCGACGCGCGAAACGGGCCGCCACCACTATTCGCTCGAAGGCGAGGCGCTGCAGCGATTGGGCCAGTTAGACTGACAGATACGCGCATGCACTGTACTGTTCTTGTTCTCGGCGATCCGAGCTGGCCCTTCCTGAAGATACTGAAGCGTCTGCCGCTGGGCGTGGAAGTTGTCATCCGCAATACCGTCGAGGAATGCGTCGCCGATGCGTCGCGCGCCGATGTCATTCTTTCCTGCGCCTTCGATCACAAACTGTTCCACGCCGCGCTGCCGGCTGCCGCAAACGTTCGATGGTTTCATTCGCTCTCCGCCGGCGTCGAAGGCATGATGTCGCCGGCACTGATCGCCCATCCCGCTCCGCTCACGAACGCGCGCGGAGCGTTTCGGCGGTCCCTTGCCGAGTTCGCCATCGCCGGTGCCATCTACTTCGCAAAGGATTTTCCCCGGCTGCTTCGCCAGCAACGCGAGCGCAAATGGGACCAGGCGTTCACGCCGCTTGAGTTGCATGGCGCGACCATGGGCATTGTAGGTTATGGAGAAATCGGTCGCGCCTGCGCGGAGCGCGCCGTGCCCTTCGGCATGAATGTGTTTGCGCTACGCCGCAATCCGGAACTCTCGCACGGCGATCCGCTGGTCGCCAAAGCCTTCGGCTCACACCAACTACTCGAGATGGTGCCGCAGTGCGACTACGTCGTCATCGCGGCGCCCAATACGCCCGACACCAGGCACCTCATTGGTGCACGCGAGCTTGCTGCGATGAAGCCTTCCGCCGTGCTCATCAATGTCGGCCGCGGATTGACTGTGGACGAAGCGGCCCTCGCGCTGGCATTGCAAGAGAAACGAATTCGCGCTGCCGTGCTCGATGTTTTTGAAGTGGAGCCGCTGCCTGCGGACTCCCCATTTTGGAGCCTCGATAACGTCTTACTCTCGCCCCATTGCGCCGACCGTACGCCCGGCTGGATCGAAGGGGCACTCGAAATTTTCATGGAGAACTTTGACCGGTTCGCTCGCAACCAGCCGTTGCAGAACATTGTGGACAAACATGCCGGATACTGACATCTCACTCGTACATATCGAAGAGGCGGCATGGCGCATTCGGCC
Source organism: Acidobacteriaceae bacterium (assembly GCA_043788745.1). GTDB lineage: Bacteria > Acidobacteriota > Terriglobia > Bryobacterales > Bryobacteraceae > JBBQWZ01. Next base: position 11,481 of record JAYVTO010000156.1, on the reverse strand, counting down.
CATCGCGCAGAAGACGCCCGTACTGACGTCGAAGAGCTTCAACGCAGCCTCGGGCTTCGATGCCCATTTCAAGTGCGAGAACTTCCAGACGGGCGGCGCGTTCAAGATCCGCGGCGCGGCGAATTTTATCTTCTCGCTCTCGGAGTCTGAAAAGCAAAAAGGTGTGGTTGCGTTCTCATCGGGCAATCATGCGCAGGCCGTTTCGATCGCATCCGAACGCGCGGGCATTACGGCGACCATCGTGATGCCGGACGACGCGCCGAAACTGAAGCTTGCTGCGACGCGCGCCCACGGCGCGAATGTCGTCATCTACGACCGTTTTGAAGGAACCAGCCGCGAAGCAATCGGCCGCAAGATCGCGGAAGAAACCGGCGCGATTCTCGTGCCGCCCTTCGATCACGCGAAGATTATCGCCGGCCAGGGCACGACAGCGCTCGAGCTGTTGAAAGAGTCACCCGAGATCGATACGCTCGTCGTGTGCGTCGGCGGCGGAGGCTTGCTTGCCGGATGCGCCATCGCCGCGAAAGCGATCAATCCGCGCATTCGCATCTTCGGCATCGAACCGGAGCGCGCCAGCGATATGAAGCAATCGCTCGTTAAGGGCGAGATCGTCGAGATCAGCCAGCCCGATACCATCGCCGATGGTTTGCGAACGCCAAAGGCCGGCTTACTCACCTTCCCGCTCATTCAGCAACTGGTCGAAGACGTCCTGCTCGTCAGCGAAGAGGAGATCCGCGCGGCAGTGAAGTTTCTGCTGCTGCGCATGAAGATCCTCGCCGAACCGAGCGGTGCCGTCGGAACAGCCGCTGTGCTCTCCGGCAAGCTGCCGAAAACTGCAAAGCGCGTCGGGATCATCATTTCCGGAGGTAACGTCGACCCCGATGTGCTAGCCGCCTGCATCGCGTGATCTCGCTCCCCGACGAAGAACCGCAAGCGTAAGCGAGCGGGTGCCCTCTCCTTTTTGCCAAGGCGCGGCCGTAAGGTCGCGCGTACAAAATCAAATACAGCCAAACCGCCACGCGCCACCGCGATAACCCAGCCCGTGCCAAGTGCGGGGTTTGCCGAGGCGCGACCGTAAGGTCGCGCGTACTAACCCCCCCCCCGAGGCGCGACCGTAAGGTCGCGCGAGCCCGACGAAGTCGGGCGCAGTAACCGGTCTCCCGAGGCCTCGAGCCCAGACACCAAAATTCAATGCCGACAAGCCCCCCGATCCCGGCGAAGAACCGCGACCGTGAGGGAGCGGCCCCCGACCCCGACGAAGAACCGCGACCGTGAGGGAGCGGCCCCCCCGACCCCGACGAAGAACCGCGAACAGCCTGCCCGTTACGGGGAGTCAGGGACGCACCCGAGCGTCATGACCGCCATCAACCAGTTAACGCGGGATTGCTGCGAGAAGCCGAAGAAATGCGACAAATCCGCGCACGAAGCCCGACCAGGTCGGGCGAAGTAAGCGATTTCCCGCGTCGGCCCCAAGCCCAGACACCAAAATTCAATTACCTACAAGGTGGTTCATGGAGAGTGAGCGGATCTCACCAGCGCCCGCTCTAACTCCGCCCGTAAAGCGAGCGCCCACCCCGAGGCGTCAGGCTGCGGCCATCTGGCCGGGATAGCGGAGCATGTGAGCAACTTCGGCGGCGGGCTTTGGGCGGCAGAAGAAGTAGCCTTGGGCTTTGTCGGCGCCGAGGCTCCAGACGGTTTCGCGTTGGGCTTCGGTCTCGACGCCTTCGACGACCACCTCGAGATTCAGGCTGTGGGCGAGCATGATGATGGCGGCGAGCAAAGGAAGAGCCGACGCAGAGGAGTTGAGCGCGGCCACGAAGGTGCGATCGATTTTGAGCGCGTTGACGGGGAGTTGCTGGAGATAGGCGAGGGACGAGTAGCCCATGCCGAAGTCGTCGATTGAGATGTGGACGCCGAGCGACTGCAAGCGGGCAATGCGATCACAGGCGGCTTGGGGATCGATCATGAGCAGCGTTTCAGTAATTTCGAGTTCGAGGAGACAGGCATCGAAGCCGCTGGCGGCCAGGGCTAATGCAACTTGTTTGATGAATTGGGGCCGGCTGAACTGCACGGGCGAGACGTTTACCGCCATGCGAATCGGCGGCAGGCCGGCGCGCACCCATTGTGCGCCTTGGCGGCAGGCTTCGCCGAGCACCCATTCTCCGATAGGGAGAATCAGGCCGCTGGCCTCGGCGATAGGGATGAATTCGACGGGCGGAATGAGGCCATGGATTGGGTGCAGCCAGCGCAGCAGGGCTTCGACGCAGACCACGCGGCCTGAGGCGTTGACTTGCGGCTGGTAGTGGAGCAGCAGTTCGCCGCGCGCGAGGGCTTGGTGCAGGTCAGACTCGATTCCAGCGCGGGAAGGGCGCGGGGTTGCCAGAGTGGGTCCGAAAACGCGGAATCCGGCGCGTCCGTCTTGCTGCGCGGCTTGCAGGGCTTGCTCGGCGGAGCGGATGAGTGCCTGCGCATCGGTGCCATGCGTGGGAGCATACGCGAGGCCGAAACTGGCGGTGGCGAACACCGCCGCTCCCTCGTGCCGAAACGGGGTTTGCGTGGCTTCGAGAAGACGGCGTGTCATGCTCTCGGCTTGGACGATGTCGGCGAGGTTGGGGATCACGATCAGGAATTCATCTTTGCCGGCACGGCCAATGCAGTCGGTTGCGCGGATGCAGCCCGCGAAACGGCGAGCGGCCTGTTGGATCACGGCGTCGCCGGCGGCCGTGCCTAGCGTCAGATTGATGTGCTTGAGTTGATCGATGTCTACGGCGATCACCGCTGTGATTGTCCCTGTCTGGATAGGCTGCTGCTCCGGCATCGACCTGCCGGAGGATCGCGCTTGGCCAGCCGCGGGCCTGAGGCAATTGGCCAGGAACCCGACAGCGGCCGGGCGCAAGGGGAGCCCGGTGAGCCCGTCTTCGATGGGCACATCGCGCCGGATCTGGCGCTCCACCAGTTCGCGAACCGACTGGTTGCGGACGCGTCCCAGAAACATGAGTCCGCAGCCAGCGGCTGTCAGCCACCCCGCATGGCCGAGCCAGAATACTGCCTGAAACGGGGGCAGCGGCATGGTCAATCCGGCGGCGCGGGCAACATCGGTTACCAGGAACACGGAGCCAGCCGTCAGCAGCCCACGGGGGTGCGCATAGAACGACAGCAGCGCGACTGGCAGAAATCCGAGCCATACACGCGCCATCCAGCCCGGGCTTCCGGCGTCGAGGAAGGCGGACTCGCTCGTGAGTGAGAGAGCGGCCCACGCGGCACCGATCAGTACCTGGTTGAAAGCAAGGCCGGGCCGAATGATCACAAACGCGATCGGCACGCACACCAGCAGCGCCGATAAAAAAAGTAGCGTATGAAACCGCTGGTCGATGCCGCTCGAATGCAACACCCCCCCGGAATTCGCCTTGGCGAGCACGATCTCAACCAGCCAGACCCCACTCAGCACCCAACTGAAGATCCAATCCAAGCGTTCGTCGGTAAACTGGCGAAACACCCGCAGTTCTCCCTCCGTTGTTGCCGGTTGGGCCGTGGCTTTTGATCGCTCCGGGTATTCCACGGTCGCGGCCAACGGGTCTATTCCGGCTTCGCTGTCGGCGCTTTCGCTTGGTGCTGTGCTGGACGCGAGAGACAGCAGCGCTCTCGCGCTGCCTCTCTCGCTAGCGGACCGAGGGCGCGACGGATCGGGCCGGAAAAAGGTCCGTACCAGGAACGCATTCACCTTATCCGTATCGGCGAGATTGACGCCGGTTTGAGGCCGTTTGCTAGACTAATAAAGTATGCTCGCTGCCACACAATTGCGTCCGGGAATGGTCATCAAGTTCAATAACGAGCTGTTTTCGGTATTCAGCATGGCCCACCGGACACCCGGGAATCTGCGCGGATTCGTCCAGGTAAAGATGCGGAATTTCCGTACCGGCTCGATGATGGAGCACCGCTTTTCGTCCGAAGACAAAGTCGAAAAGGCGATACTGGAACAACAGGAGATGGAGTACCTGTACGACGACGGCGAGTACTACTACTTCATGAATACGGAATCCTACGAGCAGATGCACCTCACCAGGGACCTTCTGGGGGATGCCGTCAATTTCCTGATTCCGCAGTTGAAGCTCAACGTCGAGTTTTACGAAGGCAAACCGATCTCTGTCGAATTGCCGCCTTCGGTGATCATGACGGTGGTCGAAACGGAGCCGGGAATGAAGGGCGCCAGCGTTTCAAACGTCACGAAGGCCGCCAAGCTCGATACGGGTCTCGTCGTGCAGGTTCCGCCGTTCGTCAATGAAGGCGAGAAGATTCGCGTCAGCACGTCGGAGTCGGAATACCTCGAGCGCGCCTAGTAGCGGGACGCGTGAGAACCACAACAGGGCGCCGCTTGCCAGGAGACCCAAACGGGTAGAGCCGAACGTCTCCGCGTTCCACTAGCACAAGCGGCGCTTTGGAGCCTCGGGCCACACGGCCTCCTTCTCCCAAAACGCGGCGTCCTCCGTCGACGGTTGAATCCCTTGATCGCCACGCCGATCGCGTTCCTCCACTTCGGCGACATGGGGACGCCGCGGATGCTCCCTGAGTGCATCCAGAATCCGTGCGGAGCGGTTCCACGTACCGGGCCGCGCCGCCTGATCGGCTGCCTTCAGGAGAGGTGCATCGAGCACAATCTGAATTGTCGGCATGTGGATACTTGATCCACAGTGCATCCCACAGTCAGGCAGACGTCGCCACAAGGCGTTACCCGAGGCCAAGACCGCTCATTGGACCCTCATTTTTTGCCAGGGCGTCGATCATTTGCTCTTTCTTTTCTGTCGCTCTTGCCACCGCCGACTGCAGAGCAATGCCATAGACGATCGCGCCTAGCGCTGCATCCAACACAAGCATTCCGTAGAACGCCCGTTGCGTATCGAAGGCGTAGCGGGCGGCGTAGGCAAGTCCGATGGGGAGAAACGACGCCGGGTAGATGAGGAGAGTGATCATTTGCGTGCGGCCGGCTACCCCGGAGCGCATGCTTTGGCTTGGGTCTACTGGTCTTGGATTGTGGGTAGAGGTCAGGTTTCCGAAGGCTAGCAGGAAGAAGCTAAGGACGATGGCCACAGCGGTGGCATCGAGGAAGCGCTGGGGGGTTACGGGCATTCTTAGGAGGAGGCAGACTCCGGTGATTAGGGTCATCTCTAAGAATGTGAAGAAGAGGCCGGCTATGTTTTTTGCGATCAGGACGGTTCTTATGGGGACGGGAAAAACGAAGTAGGCTTGGGCGGCGCCGCGGTCGAAGCCGAAGCAGTTCCAGTAGCAGACTTCTCCTAAGAGAAGCATGGAATAGAGGGTGATTACGGTCAGGAAGTTGTCGCTGAAGGTGGAGGGTCCGTCGGCGTTGTTGCCTTTAAGCAGTATGGGGAGCCAGATGACCATTCCGAAAGTGAAGCCCATGAAGAAGACCATGCGGAAGCGGGGGGCTCGGGTGAGGAAGCGGAGTTCTTTTTCGATGAGTGCGGCAAGGGGGTCGGCGAAGAGGCGGGAGGGGATGCGGTAGAGGCGTTCGCGGATGGATGGGGCTCCGCTCCCGACGCGGCCCTTCGGGCCGCTTTGGCCGCAGCTCGGATTTGTTGCTTCGCCTGCGTTGTAAGAGGGATCAACGGGCAGATCCCCGCCCGGAAGGGCGGGGTTAGCGGTGAGGTGCCCGGGCTCACGCCCAGGGAGTACGCGCGACCTTACGGTCGCGCCTCGGGCTGAGCGGCCCGGGGCGGATTGGGGGTCGGCGGTGGCGGAGGCGGCTTGGGCGTCGAAGTTCAGGCTTCTGGCGAACTGCCATCGGGCGAAGGCGTAGGCGACGGCTACCCAAATTGTCATGGCGGCTAGGGAGACGAGGATGTCGTTGCCATCGGCTAGATGGGCGGCGGCTCCCCAAGGCCAGATGGGGAGATTGGCGTGGTCGAGGATGTTCTTGATCGGGCCGCGGAGTTGGGGTCCCGTGTTGCGACCGCGGAGGACCAGGAGTTGGGGAGCGGCGGCGGCCAGTACGAACAAGAAGATGAGGACTTCTCGGATGCGGCGGCGGGCCATGAGTCTGGCGATGAGGTCGCGGAGTCCGGTGGCGACGTAGAGGTTAAAGAAGAGAAACGGGATTAGAACGAGGGGCGCCCAGACATGGAGGTTGGGGTTGCGGCGTAGGCCCAGGGTGGCTCCGATGAGGACGATGAACACTTCGATGGCGGCGGTAACGCGGAGGAGGACTTCGATCGAGAAGAGGTCACCGGGCGGGATCGGGTAGACGACTAGTTTACGGAGGTCCAGTGAGGCTCCGGTGGCGATCAGCAGGATCGGAACGAATTGCCAGTACAGGAAGACGAGGAGGAGCCCGGGAGAAAGGAATTCGGTGACTCCGTTTTTGGTCGTGGCGAGGAGAAGATAGACGCCCCAGGACGCGAAGGCGAAGAGGCCGTACCAGAGGAGTTGCGTGAGAATGCCGAACCAGGATCCGCCGCGGACTTTCGGGTAGAAGTTCAGGAGGGTCCGGTATTGGGCCCAGAGGATGGTGCGTGCGTGGTGGCCTAGCATTTGGCGGCGGGGGGGGGCGGTGAGAGGAGTACGCGCGACCTTACGGTCGCGCCTCGGTGGACAGATTTTTGAGAGTGGGGTCGGACCTGGTGGTCCGCCCTACGGGTTGCGTGGTGCGCTCCCTTGCGGTCGCGGTTCTTGCCTGGGGTTAGTCTTATAGCCAATCTCATAGCCAGGCTAGGGAGTCTCTGGTGATGCGGTCGGCTCCTACCAGGCGTACAAAGAGGTCTTCAAGATTCTCGGAGCCCGAGCGGAGTTCGGCCAGGGTTCCGTTCGCCACCAAACGGCCGTCGTGGATGATGGCGATCTGGTGGCAGAGGCGTTCAACGACCTCGAGAACGTGGGAAGTCAGAAAGATGGTCGCGCCGTGCTTGACCTGCTCGACGAGGAGTTCCTTCATGAGGCGGGCACCGACGGCGTCGACGCCCTCGAAGGGTTCGTCCATGAGGAAGAGTTTGGGGCGGTGAATGAGGGCGGCGGCCATGGCGACCCGTTTGCGCATTCCCTTGGAGTATTCGCCGATTAGTTTTTTGCCGCCGGAGGTGTCGAGTTCAAATAGGTTCAGGAGTTCGCGGGTTCGCTCCGTGACGACGGGGCGCGGAAGGCTGTAGAGGCGTCCGACGAATTCGAGGAATTCGCCTCCGGTGAGGTGGTCGAAAAGGAGCGATTCGTCGGGGACGAGGCCGATCATCTGCTTGATTTCGAGGGAGCGTTCGGGGATGGGAAGGCCGAGGATGCTGATGGATCCGGCGGAGGGCGTGGCCAGGCCCATCAGCATTTTGATGGTGGTGGTTTTGCCGGCGCCGTTGGGTCCCAGGAAGCCGAAGAAAGATCCGGCGGGGACGGAGAGATCGAGGCCGTCGACAGCGGCTTTATTTCCGTAGAGTTTGCGCAGCCCGCGGACCTCGATGGCGAGCGGAGGGGGCGGATGGCGGGGCGCTGCCGGAAGTGCTTCGGAGAGAGGTTCGAGCATGGCTTGAACCATCTTACAGACGTTGGTGCGGGCAAGGAATTCATACTGACCGGGCGGATGGCGATATGTACTTCGTGGCGGCGCTAACGATCGAGAACCCCGTGAACTACCGTGAGAAGGCGCTGCGGTGTCTAAACGATCTTCCGCCGTTCTCTCCGACGCTAAATCGCTTGCTGGCGACGCTGGCGAAGGAAGATGTTTCTTTCGGGCAAGTGGGTGAGCTGATTGAGAAAGACGCGGTGGTGTCGGGCAATGTACTGCACCTGGTAAATTCGGCGCTGTATGGGCGGCGCGGGACGATTAATTCGGTGCGGCATGCGGTGTCGTTGTTGGGTATCAACAAGCTGCGGAACGCTGCGTTGGGAATGTCGATTACGCGCATGTGGAACGAGGTTCGGGCTCCGCTTGTGTTTTCGATGAGGCAATTCAACAAGCATGCGGCGGGGACGGCAATCCTGGCGGATCTGATGGCGCAGCGGCTTCCGGTGGATTATCCGGAAGGTGCGTTCGTTGCGGGGTTACTACATGACGTCGGGCGGCTGCTGATTGCGATCGGATTGTGGGAGGAGCACGCGGCGATCCTCAAGATGCGGGAGAGCGGCGACTCGATGCTGGTGTGTGAGATGGAAGTGATCGGCGTGACGCATCCTGAACTGTCGGCGGCCGCGCTGAAGTTCTGGCGTTTGCCGGAGCAGATCCAGCAGGCGGTCCTGTATCACCACGATTCCGCCGCGGATCCGACGCGGCGCGAGAATGTGTTCGCGCTCAGTGAGATTGTCGAAGCCGCGAATCGATATGTGAACGCAATCGGAGTGGCCATTCTGCCGGAGGCGGCATTCGAAGAGCCGGCCGAGGTAGCGTTCGAGAATCTGCCTCTCCAGGATCGCGACGGGTTGCATCGCGATTTTGAGACGGAGTTCAACGCGGTGGCGCAGTTCTTTGGGTAGGAGGCTTTGCGACGAGGCACAGAGCCCCGAAGGTTTGAGGGTGTAAAAAGGTTTCGCAGCACCCGCGGATGGGATCTCTGCCGATGCGACCACTTACTTCGCCCGCCTTCGTCGGGCTTTGTGCGCGGATTTGGTGCCACTGCCGTAGTTCTTTACTGGTGGTGCTCTGCATGCGGGTCTTACTGAATATTCTTCCTGAAAACCAGAATATGTTGGCGCGGTAGGGTCTTGACCACTTGATCCAGGCGAAAGCCTTCTGCCTCCACTTCGGTTCTTGCTTCCTGCACGGTCATCTTGTGTTCGGGCCGGATTGGCACCGACGGATCTTCTTTACGGTACTCCAGCAAAATCAGCCGCCCGTCATCTTTCAGCGCGGCACGCATATTCTCCAGCATCTTTTGAGGCTGCGAAAATTCATGATAGACATCGACCATGATGATGACGTCTAGCGTCTTTGGCGGAAGCTTGGGATCCGATTCGGACCCGAGAATCGGCTGCACGTTGGCGAGCTTCGCTTTTACAGCGTTTTTTCGCAGCATCGTCAACATTTCCGGCTGAATATCGACGGCATACACACGACCGGTAGGCCCAACTTTCTTTGCCATGCGCAGGGAGAAGTAGCCCGTGCCCGCGCCGACGTCAGCGACCACCATTCCTGCCTTCAGTTGCAGGGCGGCGATGGCGGCGTCGGGTTGTTCTTCGAGTTCGCGTTCGGGTCGCTCCAGCCAGTCCGAGCCGCCGACGCCCATTACCTGTGCGATTTTGCGACCGGTCAGCGGATGTTCGGTTTGCCACGCAAACAGGGGGCTTGCCAACATCCATGTTGTGAGAGTAGTTGCTAAGATTGCAGGAAGAGTCATATAGTAACAGCGATAGTAATGTCGTTCGGAGGAAATGCCCGATGATTGGACGTGCGGCCGGAAACCAGATTGTTTCCATCTCGATCCGATGCCTAGGTGTGATGGCACTCCTTTGTGGGTTGACCTCTTGCGGTGAAGGTACCCGTTCGACCCGCATCGACTTCCAGATGGGGGAGCGCGTACCGCTCGGATCCCTTACCTACAATGTCATCGAAACGGCCTGGCGGAGTCAATTGGGCACCACCTTCAATTTGCGGCTGCCGAATAACCGATTCCTGATCGCGAACATCTCGATCACGAATGGCGGCGGTAAAGAGATGACGATTCCGACGTTTCAGTTGGAGCGTGCGAACGGCGACATGATCCCCGAATTAATGAAGGGCGACGGCGTCGACCAGTGGCTGGGTTTGATCCGGACCATTGGCCCTGGGCAGACCCTGCAGGGACGAGTGATCTTCGACGCCCCGCTGTCCGCGTACAAGCTGCGGATGACGGATGGCGGCGAGCCGGGTACGGAGAAAGTTGCATTCGTCGAGATTCCTTTGCGCATGGACGCGCAGCAGCCGATCTCGCCGAGCCCGGGCCAATAGGCGGCGTTGCAATTCACCGTTCGGCAGGAGCAGGAAGGGACGCGTCATGAAGTGCGGTTGGATCCTGCGGATCGCGATTGCGCTGGCAATCGCCGGCCCGCCTTTCGCGGCCGACACAAAGCTGTCGGTCTCCGCCGCGTCGGTGCAATTGACCGAGGACGGCGCGCCGTTGGCACCTGGTGAATCCTACGTCGGCGGCGAGACGGTCTACTTCAGCTGCCTGATCGCCGGCTTTCAGATTTCATCCAAAGAGAAGATTTCGCTGGTTTGGGATATCGCCGTTCGCGAGGCGGCGGGCATCGCTCTTGTGCCCGCCCATGGCGGCAAGATTGAGGCGGACATTCTGAAGGAAGACAAGAAGTGGATGCCTAAAGCGAGGCATAGCTTCCTGATTCCTTCGCATGCGGGCGGAGGCGATTACAAAATCGTGTTCCACGCCAAGGACCTGCTTTCGGGTTCGGAAGTCACGAAAGAATTGACGGTTCCGATTCGCGGACCGCAGGTGGAGGCGTCCGACACGTTTGTCGTGCGTAATCTTCGATTCTTCCGCACGGAAGAAGACCGGCAAGCGTTGCGCGACGTAGCCTATCGCCAAGGCGATACGCTGTTCGCGCGCTTCGATATGGTGGGCTTCAAGCTAGGTCCTGAAAACGCGCTCGACGTGGATTACGGGATCGAGATTCTGAAGGAGACGGGCGAATCGCTCTTCGCGCAGCCGTCGGCGGCCGGCGAGAAGGATGCGACGTTCTATCCGCGGCGCCTGGTGGCGGGCGCGATGAATCTGCCGATTCCGAAAGATCTCCCGAGGGCCACCTACACGCTGGTAATCAAGGCTACCGACAAGATCAGCGGGGCAGCGGGCGAGGCTCGCGGGGCGTTTGCGGTGGAGTAGGCCAGTAAGGCCGCTTAGGCCACGGATAAGGTGTTCGCCGTCACAAAAAGGTTTCGCTCCCGAAACGCCGCTGGGCTTTCGACCAACAGCAGGGCCCGCATGTGCCGAAACGGCCTCGAGAATGATCTCCCGCGAAAGCATCGCTAGTCTCAGTCTAGCCGCGATACGGCGGCTTTGGCCGGACCGGATTCCAAGTTGCGCGAATGAAGGTATCCTGCAGACGCGCAAGGGAGACGCGGGAGGACGGCTTCCGGCAAGTTAAGGAGGCGCGCTCCAGCGTCTTAGCTCGAACCCTGCAATAACGCCTGAGCCGATTTTCTCTGATGAAACGCTCGCGGGCGCGACCGGTCGCGCGTACTAATCCCCCCGGGCGCGTACAAAATCAACTACAGCCGCCCCGTAGCGAAGTGAGCGGATCTCGCTCATATCGACAGCGCCGCTCACTACAGGTCGGGAGGCCGGCGCTCCTACTTGGTGACGTCGATGACGACGCGCCCCCGCGTCTTGCCGGCCAGGATCGTTTCTCCGAGTTCGAAGATGTTTGAGAGCGGATGCACTTCAGTGAGGCTGTCGAGCAGTTCAAGGCGGAGGTCTTCGCCGAGGCGCTTCCAAATAGCCCGGCGTTCGGCGTTCGGTACTCCGACGGAGTTGATACCGAGTAGATTGACGCCGC
>JAYVTO010000155.1:0-5952 GCA_043788745.1 Acidobacteriaceae bacterium | reverse complement strand
GACGGAATTGCCCTCTGCTCCTCTCGAAGAACCGCGAACGTTAGTGAGCGGCCACTCACAACCACCCCGCCCCTCACGCTGACGGAATTGTCAAAATTGCCCTCTGCTCCTCTCGAAGAACCGCGAACGTTAGTGAGCGGCCACTCACAACCACCCCGCCCCTCACGCTCAGGCCAAGCGCGCCGACTTGACGATCATCGACCGCGACCTCTTGCACTGTGACCCGCACGGGATTCGATCGGCTCGGGCCCTCGCGACGCTGGTGGGCAGAGAGTTCAAGCACCGGGCGCTCTAGAGTAGTGCGGCCTAGAGTAGTGCGGCGCAAATCCCGCGCCGTATCGGGTCCGCTCCCGACGCGGCCCTTCGGGCCGCTTTGGTCGCGGCTCGGATTTGGCGCACTTCGCAATGAACATCGCCTAAGAATCCCCGCCTTGAAGGGTGGGGATCAAGTCTCGTTGCGCCTCATGCTGAGACTCTTCGTGACTGCTGTTCGCATCTGGTTTCTGGCGGTAATGACGCGCTGCACGCGTCCGCTCACTTCGTTCGCGGGTCTTTGCTGGCGGGCGGCCGGGCATTTTTCATGGGTCCGGACGACGAGCGCTTCCGTGCTGTCCGTGCATTCGTAGTTAGACAGCACCGACATGCGATTGGGTCCTCTCAGGGCATGCGCCGCACTGCGCTAGAACGCTCTCGCGAATCGCGTTCGAGGAGCATCAGCACGCCTCCGAGGAGAAGGGCAAGAATGGGATCCGTAATTTCCGGCGTGCGCCCTGGAAGATAGATCTGGATTGCTTCGATGCATGCAAGCGGGATCGCAATCAGTATGGAGCTTTGCGTCCAGCCACGCCCGTTCTCATTCAGCAGCCAGATCCCTGAGCCGTACAGGAAACCCTTGCGCAAGAGGATTACAAAAGCGGATTCCCATGGAGACTCGAGCAGTGGCAAAAATGGAATCCAGTGGAACGGATGAGGGGATGTCGCCCCCGCGAGAGGTAGCAAGCCCGCTACGACGAGCGCCGCGACTGCGACGAGTCCTGCAGCAAGCATCGGCCGCGTCCGATTGCGGATGAGTATCCAGGCACCGATCCCAAGAACTGCGCCGGTGAGCTCCGACAAGGTCATCGTTCTGCTCGCGATGAATAGCTTGGCGGGTATTGCAAGCAGCGCCAGCGCGAGGGCTGCCCAAATACGGTGCGGCGCGAGGCGACTGAGCAGGGCGGAGACCGCGAGCCACCCACCGGCGTTCTCTGCAAAGTCCTTCCCCGAGAACGACCCCGCCAGATTGGTCAGGTGGAGTCGCACGGTGGACGGGCTAAATGCGGGAAGCCCGGGGAATAATTGATATCCAACCCAAAGATAAAGCAACGCGACCGACCCCGTTAGCCGGAACGCTCCCGCAGTCTCGGCACCCTGAACAAGGGCCTCGATCGAGCTCGGGAACGTCGCGGCCGCGGCAATGCCGAAGGCGGCCCCAACCCCGTTCATATGTACATCGAACAGGCTACAGTGACGCGAGGCGACGAAAAGCTGGATCATCTCGATCGACGCGGACAGACAGATGGCGGCGACCAGCGTCAGAAAAGCGCGCAATGCCGCAGGGAGACGCCGCAGCGCAAAATACTGGAAAACGCCGAACGGAAGATAGAGGGCCAAATTGATGGCGGCGTCTCGCGCGTCCGCTCGGGCAAAATGTGACGGCCACGAATGAAGCAGAATCCATAGGGGATTTTGCGCAGCTGCCGCGGCGTGAAACCGCCACGGGTACAGCGACCCGTAGAGGATGAGCGCAACGACAAGGCAGAGGATCTTCTTCACACGAGACTGGGCCGCGCGCGGGCGTTGAGCCCACAGCATCTCAATCGTACCCCACGCGGCCGCAGGGTCTCTGCTCTCGGCGGTATATTGAGACGTGCTCCGCGTGTTATTTCTGATTGCTGCGACGTCTGCCTTCGGCGCGGACGCGTGGCGCTCGCAAATCGCGCCTTTCTTTCAGCGCAACTGCACCGCTTGCCACAACGCCGCGCTGCATCAGGGTGGTATCGACTTCTCAATCTACAAGGATTCGGCACGTGCACTTGAGGATCGGGATGTCTTCGAACGAGCCTTGCGCAAGCTGAATACCGGCGAGATGCCGCCGAAAGGCTTGCCCCGGCCGAACGGTGAGCAGGCGCGGTTCGTGGAAGGTTGGTTCGCAGAACAGTTTGGGCGAATCGATGCGAAGATCAAGCCGGATCCAGGTCGCGTTACTGCGAGGCGCTTGAATCGCGGCGAGTACAATCGGACCGTCAGCGACCTGTTGGGGATCGACATCCATCCGGCGAATGACTTTCCGCCCGACGATACCGGTTACGGCTTCGACACGATCGGCGACGTGTTGAGTGTATCGCCAGTGTTGATGGAGCGTTACCTGCGCGCGGCGGACAAGTTGGCCTCCGCGGCGATCGTTGCCGGACCCGTTCCCGCACCGACGGTACGCAGACGCGGCCGGCCCCCGAATTGGACGAATAGCTTTCTTGAGAGCAAGCATACGTTCCCTGCCGATGGCCGCTACAAGCTGCGCCTCAACGTGGCTGGAGAGCGTTCTAAAGACCGCGACATCCAGGCTACGTTATCGGTCGACGGACACCTGTTGGAGACGTTCGACATCAGCCTCCACCCGGATTCCACGCGCGTTCGGGAAACGGAAACGGTAGTTGCCGCAGGCGAACATGTGATTCGCGCCGAGTTCGTGAAGGAGGCTCAGCCGAAGGAATTCATTGCGGCGATCGAGATCCGTGGCCCGTACGATGGGCGCTTGCCGCTCACCGAGAGTCACCGGCGTATCTTCGTCTGTGCGGAGAAGACGCCGGAATGCGCGAAGCAGATTCTGAGTGCTTTGGCGCGGCGCGCCTGGCGCCGGCCGGTTACCGGCGCGGAAGTCGAGCGGCTCGCCGCGTACGTGAGTGCCGTGCAAAAGGAAGGCGCCTCGTTTGAAGAAGGTGTCCAGGTGGCGTTGAAGGCGATCCTGGTGTCGCCGAACTTCCTGTTCAGGATCGAGCGCGACCCGCGTTCGGATACTTCGAAAGCGGCGCACCGTCTGACCGATCTCGAATTGGCGTCGCGGCTGTCGTACTTTTTGTGGAGCTCGATGCCGGATGAGGAGCTACTTCGCCTGGCCGAACAGGGCCGTCTGTCGGACGCAGTCACTCTCCGCGTTCAGGTGCGGCGCATGATGCAGAATAAGTCGAACGCGCTGGCCGAAAACTTTGCGGGGCAGTGGCTGGAACTGCGCACCCTCGACGGCGCGCGTCCGGATCCACAGCGGTTTCCAGCGTTCGACGAGCCTCTCCGCAAAGCGATGAAGCAGGAGACGACGCTGTTCTTCGACTCCATCATGCGCGAGAACCGCAGCATCTTCGAGTTTCTTTCGGCGAACTATACGTTTCTGAATGACAGGCTGGCCAAGCACTACGGCGTATCCGGCGTGACGGGTCCCGAGTTCCGGCGGGTGGAACTGCCCGACGTCAGGCGTGGTGGCCTACTGACGCAGGCGAGCCTGCTGACAGTCAGTTCTTATCCATCGAGAACCTCGCCGGTGCTGCGCGGGAAGTATGTTCTCGAGAACTTCCTCAACGCGGCACCGCCGCCGCCGCCACCCGACGTTCCTCCGCTGGACGATCAGGCAATTGGCGAAGCAGTGTCCATGCGGAAGCAGTTGGAAGCCCATCGGGCGAACGCCATCTGCGCGTCGTGTCACGCGCGCATGGACCCCATCGGATTTGGCCTTGAAAACTACGACGCGATCGGCGCGTGGCGGGCGAGCGACGGCAAGTTCCCGATTGATGCGGCCGGCGAGTTGCCTGGAGGGCAGAAGTTTGAAGGCGCGGCCGGACTCCGTACGATACTGCTGGAGCGTAAAGCCGAATTTCGACTGGCGCTGATCGAGAAGCTTCTGACCTATGGGCTGGGGCGTGGCGTCGAGCGATACGACCGTCCCGCGATACAATCGATTAGCCGGAAGATGGCGGCAAGTGGCGATACGTTTGCCAACATGGTGGCGGAGATCGTCAACAGCCTCCCGTTCCGGCAGCGGCGCGGTGAGGCGTCCGCGGAAACGGTCAGGCGGTAGAGACTATGTACGTTACGCGCAAACATCTGTCGCGACGAACCCTGCTGCGGGGAATCGGAGCGGCGTTCGCACTGCCCGCGTTGGATGCGATGACGCCCGCGTTCGCTGGAACAACAGCCGGCAAAGCAGCGACCCGGATGGCGTTTGTGTACGCGCCGAACGGGGTCGCGATTCACAACTGGAACCCGCCGATCGGCGACCTTATGCCGATCAGCGGGCCGCTTCCCGCAGCCTTGCCTCGCATATTGCGACCACTGGACGGCTTGCGGGACAACTTTTCCTTGCTCTCCGGCTTGACGCACAATGGCGGACGGGCTTTGGGCGATGGCGCGGGCGACCACGCGCGGGCCGCTGCTTCGTTCTTAACGGGAGCGCATCCGCGAAAGACCGCGGGCGCGGACATCCACAATGGGCCATCGGTGGATCAGATCGCGGCGCAGCAGAAGGGGTCGGCGACGAAGTTCGCGTCGCTCGAGTTGACGCTTGAGCCTGGAGGACAGGCGGGCAGTTGCGACTCCGGGTACAGTTGCGCCTACTCAAACAATATTTCCTGGCGCACGGCGGAGAACCCGATGCCGCCCGAAGGCGATCCGCGCCAGTTGTTTGAGCGCTTGTTCGCCGGCTTCGATACGAGCGAGACAGCCGCCCATCGCGCGCGGCGCCTTCGCTTTGAGAGGAGCATCCTCGATCAGGTGATGGATGACGCCAAGCAACTGCAGATCGGACTGGGCCGCACGGATCGGCGGAAGCTTGACGAATACCTTGACGCTGTTCGCGCTCTGGAGACGCGGATCGAGAACGCCGAGAAAACGGCGAGCCAACAGGCTCCGCCGATGGGACGTCCCGAAGGCGTACCCGCGGAGTTCCACGAATACGCGCGGATGATGTTCGATATGCTGCTGATCGCGTTCCACACGGACACCACGCGCATCGCCACGCTGATGCTCGGTCGCGAAGGCTCAACCCGTCCGTACCGCGAGATCGATGTCCCGGATGCGCATCATCCGATTACTCATCATCAGAACAAGCCGGAGTTGCTCGAGAAAATTACGAAGATCAACACCTACCATGTCGAGCAGTTCGCCTATTTTCTGAAGAAGCTTCGCGAGACTCCGGATGGAGACGGCACACTGCTGGACCGGTCGATGATCGTGTACGGTTCCGGCATCAGCGACGGGAACGCCCACATGCATCACAACTTGCCCGTGCTGCTCGCCGGCCGCGGCAACGGGGCGATCGCCCAACAGGGGCGCCATGTGCTGTATCCGAAGAACACGCCGATGGCGAATCTCTACCTGAGGATGCTCGACGGTTTCGGCGCCAAGGTCGATTCGCTTGGCGACGGCAGCAACCCGCTGCGGCTGTGAGAAGGTTCGCGTGAGTCTCTGGCTCTGCTGACCGATTGGCAGTTGCTCCCTCGTTACCGAACGAAGCCACCGCAGGCTCGTCAATCAGGCTCGTCAATCAGGCTCGTCAATGTAGAGAAGGAAGAGTTCGTTGCGGATGCAGATCTTCAACCTCTTCAACGATGTCTACTTCCGCGCCCTTGGCACGTCGCGCAGATCTGCTTGGTACCCCTTTTATGGCGGCTAATTACGCTGCTTGGGCCTCCGGCGAAGGCTGGTTTTCGTTGGCCATGTACTCTTCGAGGAACGCTATCGCCTCGTCGGGCGTCATGCCTTCGGTAAGCTGATCCAGATTTGGCAAAACGAAGCCATTGTCCTTTGGCTTGGCTTGTAAGTCTTTGCGACGCTGCATGTTACAGCGGATTCCCTGGACGGTTGCGAGCTGGCTCAGGGTCTTTTCGATGAGCTTGCGGAGGCGCATTTCGTGGCGGGAGAGGT
>JAYVTO010000154.1:0-25564 GCA_043788745.1 Acidobacteriaceae bacterium | reverse complement strand
CAGGAACTGGGAAAAAATGCTCCTCTCGAAGAACCGCGAGCGTAAGCGAGCGGGTGCCCTGAGCGGGAGGGGCGGGGTTGTTGTCGGGGCCCGCTCACTAACGTTCTCGGTTCTTCGAGAGGAGCAGAGGCCAAGTGTTTCACAGTTCCGTAAGCGAGCGCCCACCCCGCAACGAACGCCCGCGAGAGTAGGCGCAGGGGAGTGTTGATTTGTGGCCACAGCATCGAGTTCAACCGGCCGGACCCGGGCGCTCACGCAACCGGCTGGAGTTTTAATCTTCCTATCAAATGGAACTTCAAAGCGGCCACAAGCGAGGTAGTTCGTCGCCAGACCCGGCTCAGAGCTATACCGAGGAGACCGGCTGGAAGCTAGCGCGCACCGCCTGTCGGCTCGGCTGCCTACGGCGTCGTGAACAGCGCGATCTGCCCGCCGGTGTGCCAAAACACAACGCGTTCGCTCGGCCGGAACCGCCCTTCGCCAACATGCGAGAGCATCGCCGCCATCGCCTTCGCCGTGTATACCGGATCGAGCACCACTCCTTCAAGCCGCGCCAACAGCGCGATCGCCGCCGAACCCTCTTCGGTCGGTACGCCGTAGCCTTCTCCGACGAAACCGTCTTCGACATGCACCGGGCGCGGGGTCCAGGGGGCGCCGAGTAGTGCCGCTACTCCGGTCGCGATCTCCGCCACGTGCGTCGCAATCGACTCCGACGAATCATCGGGGCTGACACCGACGATTCGCGTCGATTCCATCCCGCACAGACGCAATCCGGCATCGAGGCCTGCCTGCGTTCCGCCGGACGACGAGGAGTGGTAGATGTAGTCGATGTCGCGCGTCCGCGCGGCCAACTCCTCGGCGGCCCGCACGAAACCTAACGCTCCTAACGGCACCGACGCACCAAGCGGAATCACATACGCCTTGCGACCCTCGGCGGCGAACCGCGCCGCGAGTCGCTCCGCTGTTGGCTGCCGCTCCACGCCGTCGGCCACGCGTACAATTTCCGCGCCGTACAACCCATCGAGGTACAACGAAGCCGGCCGATCCGGAACGGCCTTCGTCTGGTTGAGGACGAGCACGCAGCGGAAGCCAAAGCGCGCGCACAGCGCCGCGGTCGCGCGTGCGTGGTTAGACCGTACTCCGCCCATCGTGATAATCGTGTCCGCGCCCTGCGCGAGAGCGTCCGCGAGCATGTACTCGATCTTGCGAATCTTGTTTCCGCCAAATCCGGCTCCCGTGTAGTCGTCGTGCTTGATGAACAACTCGGGACACGCAGGGCCAAGGTGCGCGCGGAGTCGTGGCATGGGCTCAAGCGGAGTCGGATAGAAGCCGGCTTCCAGTCGTGGAATCGATACCGTCATTCCCTACTTGTCCTTGTAGACGATCTCGCCGCCGAGCACGGTGGTCGTGACTTGCGTCTTCAGGATCTCGGCCGGCGGTGCTTCCATGATGTGGTTGGAGAGAATGACAAAATCTGCGAACTTGCCGACGCTCAAGGAACCCTTCTTCGATTCTTCAAACGCGGCGTACGCACCGGCGCGCGTAAAGCTGGTAAGCGTCTCTTCGCGCGTCAGCTTCTCTTGCGGACGCCAACCGCCCGGCGGATTGCCCGCGTGATCCTGCCGCGTCACCGACGCGTAGAAGCCCCACAGCGGATTCACGTTCTCCACCGGAAAATCGGATCCATTCGGCATCGGGATACCCATGTTCAAAAACCGCCGCCACGCGTACGCGCCCACAACACGATCCGGCCCCAGCCGCTTCTCGGCCCACCGCATATCGCTGGTCGCGTGCGTCGCCTGGACACTTGCGATCACCGAGTTGTCGACGAACTTTTGGAAGTCCGGCAGCGAGATCACCTGCGCATGCTCAATGCGAAAGCGCTTGTTGTTCCTGCCGCCAAGGGCCTTCGCGTAGGCGTCGAGCGTTGTGCGATTGGCGCGATCGCCAATGGCATGCGTCGCGACCTGAAAGCCTTTCTCGACCGCCGCTTTCGCTACTCGCTCCACGTCGGCTTCATTCAGGATAAGCAGTCCGTTGTTTCCCGGTTCATCGGAGTACGGCTGCCAGAATGCCGCGCCGCCCGACCCCATTGCGCCATCGGACACAAGCTTGATGCAGCGTACTGTCAACAGATCGCCGATCTCCGGACCCTTGGCGAGGTACTCGCGCCACAGCGGACCTTCGCCGCCGATCATCGCGTAAACGCGAACGGGCAGCTTGCCTTCGGCGATCAATTCCCGGTACGCCTCAATCGCCTGCGCACTGACGCCGGCGTCGTGGACTCCAGTGAGCCCAAGCCGGGCGCACTCGCGCGCCGCGCGTTCGAGGCGGCGCTTGGTATCGGCGAGCGAAGCCGGTGGAATCCTCCCGCGGATCAAAGCCTGCGCCCGATCGACGAAAACGCCTGTCGGGTTGCCTTGTGAATCCCGAATTATCTTGCCGCCCGGCGGGTCCTTGGTGGCTGCGGTAACGCCTGCGATCTCGATTGCCTTTCGATTCGCCCAGCCCGCATGCCCATCGACGCGCGTCAGATAAACGGGATGATTCGGCGAGGCGGCGGAGAGGGCCTCCGCCGTCGGCATCACGCCGCCCCAGTTCGTCTGATCCCAGGCGCGGCCGCGGATCCACGTTCCGGCAGGAAGCGTCGCGCCTCGCGCTTTGACGATCGCCGCGACTTCGGCGACGGTCTTGACATCTCGTAGATCGAAGGTTTCGAGAACATCCCCCAGATTCTCCATGTGCCCGTGCGCATCGATAAGGCCCGGGACAATGGTCGCGCCGTTGGCGTTGAGCCTCTTTGTTTTGGGTCCGGCAGTCGACGTCACGCGTTCCCCGATCTCGATGATCTTTCCGCCGCGCACCGCCATCGCCTTCGCTTGCGGCTTCGCCGCATCTCCGGTGTAGATGCGGGCGTTTTCGACAATGAGATCGGCGGGCTGTCCTTGTGCGGCGAGGCCCCCCGCCCACGCCAGAACGCCAAATACTACAATGAAAAACATGGACGACAGTATGGCACACCCGGGCGCGGGCGCTTGGGCGATGCCGGCTTGGAAGAATATTGGCGGCCATCTCGCCGCCCTCGCGGTGGCGATCCTATTTCTCACCGCCGGCGTTTGGAAGATCACCGACCCGTTTACGTGGCGCACGATGGCGGAGCAATTGCTCGTCCCAATTTCACTCAGCCTTCCCGGAACTCTCTTGCTGGCAGTGTTCGAAACGCTGGCCGGGGTTCTGGTTCTCGTACCGCGCTATCGAAAATGGGGAGCCGCGCTCGCGAGCGTCATGCTCGTTTTCTTCATGATCTACATCGGCTGGAACTACTCGGCGCTCCTCGGCAAAGAATGCAGTTGCTTTCCCTGGGTCAAGCGGTCGGTAGGCCCCGGTTTCTTCTACGGTGATTTCGTCATGCTTGCCCTCGCGTTGATTGCCGGGTGGTGGGCACGGCCTGCCGGCGGCCTTCGCGGAGCCAGTGTCGTGCTCGGCGCGGTGGCAGTTTTCGCGGCCGTCTCGTTCGGAATCGCGGCCACGCATCAATCCGGCACGAACGCGCCCGATCAGATCACCGTCGACGGGCAACCATATTCGCTGCTAAACGGCCGCATCTTTATCTATTTCTACGATCCCCAATGCCAGCACTGCGAGGCCGCCGCAAAGAAAATGTCGAAGTTCAACTGGAAAGACACGGTCCTCATTAGCGTCCCCACGCGCATGAAGCATTTTGCCGCCGGCTTCCTCACGGACACCAATTTCAAGGCCCGGACGTCGCTTGATGTCGAACTCTTGAAAAAGACGTTTCCCTTTGGCGACCCGCCGTACGGGGTCGTGCTGGAGAACGGGCGGCAGAAGGGCCCGGTCAGTCAGTGGGACGCAGACGAGCCCGCCGCCACGCTGCGAAAGTTCAACGCGATCGAATAACGGTGTTTTGGCGAGGACCGGCCTACGCCGAGGCCTGCATCTTCGCCAGCTCGTTGAGGTCCAGCCGTCCTGTGTAGATGGCCATGCCGAGCGCCGCATCGATGTTCATCGCCAACAGCGCGCGAACGTCGTCCAGCGTTGTCACTCCGCCCGCCGCCGTGATCGGATGCGCCGTCGCCGCGCGCAGCCTTCGGAACCAATCCAGATCGGTGCCTGCAAGCATACCTTCTTTGTCGACGTAGGTGCACAGAAAGCCACCGCAGTAGGGCTCCAGCTCGCGGATGACATCCTCGGCGGAAATATCCAGCGATTCCACCCAGCCTTTGATCACGATGCGTCCGCCCTTGGAGTCGAGCGCGAGCACGACGCGATCGCGTCCCACCGCGCCAGAAAGCTCGGTGAGAAACGCCGTGTTGATTCCGTTCTTCGTGAATGCGGACGTGCCCACGATGACGCGATGTGCACCGCAATCGAGCAGCGTCCGCGCGCGCTCCACGTTGCGGACGCCTCCACCCGCTCGAATTCGCGCCTTGCCAGCCAGCTCTTCGACGATGGCGTTGTTCTCGCCCCTGCCCATCGCCGCGTCGAGATCGATCACCTGAATCTCAGGGAACGCCGCGAAGCGCTCGAGCATCGTCAGCGGCTCTTCGCCCTCCAGGGCCTTCTCGCGGCCTTGGACCAACTGCACGACCTTACCGCCTTGTAAATCGATGCAGGGGACGATCACCGACGAACCTCCACGCCAGTTGAAGCGAGATAGCGCTTCAGATCTCCTACCGTGTATTCGTCGTAATGAAAGATGGACGCCGCCAGTGCGGCGTCCGCATGGCCTTCGCGAAACACCTCGAGGAAATCCTCCGCCTTACCTGCGCCGCCGGACGCAATCACGGGAATGCGCGTCGCTTCCGACACCGCGCGCGTCAACGCGCAGTCGAAGCCTGACTTCACACCGTCGGTGTCCATTGACGTCAGCAGAATCTCTCCCGCGCCCAGCTGCTCTCCGCGACGCGCCCACTCCACCGCATCGATGCCTTCGTCATGACGCCCGCCTTTGGTGAACACATTCCAGCTCCTACCCTGCTTGCGCGCATCGATCGCCAGAACGACAGCCTGCGCGCCGAACTCCGCGCTCAGCTCCGTCAGGAGATCGGGACGGCGCACGGCGGCGGTATTGACGCTGATCTTCTCCGCGCCCGCATGCAGAATCCGGCGCGCGTCATCGACGCTCCGGATGCCGCCGCCGACGGTCAGTGGGATGAACACTCGCTTCGCCGTCCGCGCCACGACGTCGACCATCGTGTCGCGGCCGTCGCTCGACGCCGTAATGTCGAGAAACACAATCTCATCGGCACCTTGATCGTTATAGCGTTCCGCCAGTTCCACCGGGTCGCCCGCATCGCGCAGGTTCACGAAGTTGACGCCCTTCACAACGCGGCCCGCACTGACGTCGAGGCAGGGAATGATGCGGCGCGCGAGCATCAGGCGAGCTCCACAAAGTTACGAACAATCTGCTGCCCAATCGTGCTCGACTTCTCTGGATGAAACTGCACGCCGTAAATGTTCCCCTGCTCAAGCACAGCCGTAAAGTCGCTCGCGTAGCTGCAGGTAGCCGTGGTGGCCTCTACCACCGGCGCATAGTAACTATTGGCGAAGTACACATAAGGCGTTTCATCGACACCGCGCAACAGCTTGGACTCGCGAACGCGATGGAGCGAATTCCAGCCCATATGCGGAATCCGAAGCTCGCCCGTGAATCGCTTCACTTCTTCCGCAAATACGCCGAGGCCTTCCTGATCGGGGGCTTCTTCGCTGCGGGAAAACAGCGCCTGCATTCCCAGGCAGATCCCGAGATACGGCACGCCGGCCGCCAGCCGCTCCTCGATCGTGCCTCGAAGGTCTAACTCATCCAGCGCGCGCAATAGCTGTCCAAAGTGCCCGACTCCGGGCAACAGGATGCGCTCCGCTTGCGCCAACACCGCTGCCTCCCTCGTCAGAACGTAACTCGCGCCGATCTTGTCCAGCGTGTTGCGAACCGACTGCAGATTGCCGGCGCCGTAATCGACAATCGTGATCATGACGCCTACAGCAATCCTTTTGTCGACGGTAGTTGATCCTTGAGCCGCGCATCCTTCGAACAGGCAAACTTCATCGCGCGCGCAAAACACTTGAAGATCGCCTCGATCTTGTGGTGATTCGATCGGCCGTAGAGAACCTTGATGTGCAGGTTCGATCCGGCATGATTCACGAACCCGCCGAAGAAGTCTTCGACCAACTCCGTCTGCAGGTCGCCAACCAGACGGACCTTGACCAGATCCTTGTAGACCAGCGCCGGACGGCCGCCGAGGTCGACTGCGGCCACGGCCAGCGTTTCATCCATCGGCAGCACGAAGTACCCGGCGCGATTGATGCCTTTGCGATCGCCCAGCGCATTTGCAAAAAGTTGTCCGAGCACGATGCCGACATCTTCGACGGTGTGATGCTGATCGACATCGAGATCGCCATCGGCCTGCAGCGTCAAATCGAATCCGCCATGCTTCGTGAACAGCTCCAGCATGTGATCGAAAAATCGAACTCCAGTGGCGATGTCGTACTTTCCTTTGCCCTCGATCCGGAGCGCGCCCTTGATGCGCGTCTCCTTTGTATTTCGCTCAATCGACGCGCGCCTCACAGCAAAGCCTCGATCTGATTGATCTCGCTGATTACGCCCATCGCATTCTCAGCGGCGAACAGCCTTAGCAAATCGTCTCGTAGCGCGTGATCGTCAGCGGCGATTCCGATGAACGGCACGCCTGCGGCAGCTCCGCTGCGCGCATCGTCAACGGTGTCGCCGACGTAGAGCAGTTTCGCGCCGGGCTCCGCGGCCGCGATGATGTGAAGGCCATCGGGCGCGGGCTTCGGGTTGTCGACGTGATCGGCGCAAATCAGATGCTTGAACGGGATCCCGCGTGCCGAACGGTTCAACGTGATCGCCGCTTCGGACTGCAATCGACCCGTGAAAATCGAGAGTGTGAAGCGCTCAGCCAGGCGCTCCAGCAGGCCGTGCGCCGGCAGCCAACGCTCGCGTGTAATCAGCCCGTCGCCATTTTCTCCCAGGAAAAAATCGTTGAAAACGTTCACTACGGTGTTGTAGGCGACCTCGGTCCCGAGATCCGCCGCGATCTTCTGCGACAGCGCCCAGTCGTTGTTCCAACCGCCTTGATTCTTGTAGTCCTGGATGCGCGCGCGCGTAATCGTTTGCCCGGTGAAGTGCTTCACCGTTTGCACGATCGCCTCGCGATACGACTCCGAAACTTCGACCAGGACGCCGTCCATATCAAACACCAGAACCGGCTTTACCATATCGATTCAAGCTCCTTGAGAAATCGTTTGGCGTGCTCGCGCGTGCCGCAAGTCACACGCACGCAACCCGTAATCTCGTAACTTCGATCGCGAACCAGTACGCCGCGTTGCCGCAGTTCATCGCGCACCGCGATCGCTCGCTCCGGTGCTTTGAAGAGCACGAAGTTTGCCTTCGACGGAAAGTAACGAATGCCCAGCCGCGCGAATCCGTCGGAGATGATCTCGCGCGCGGCGATTACTTCTTCCACATAGTTGCGCACGTAATCCTGGTCGCGGATGGCAGCCCGCGCCGCCAACGCGGCCAGCGTGTTGACGCTATACGGCGACTGCGCTTTGTGCATCCAACGAATGTTCCCGGCCTGTGAGAACAGACACCCGAAACGCATCGCGGCCATGCCATACGTCTTTGAAAACGTGCGGCTCACAAATAGGTTCGGATGGTGCTTCTGTTTTCCCAGCACCGTCACGCCGGAAAATTCGTAGTACGCTTCGTCGATCAGCACGGCCGCTTGCGGCGCGGCGTTCAACAATTCGTGAATCACCTTGATCGTCGTGCCGACGCCAGTAGGATTGTTCGGATTCGCAATCAGGATCGCCTTGGTTTCGGGCCGGATCGCCGCCATCAATTCTTCAACAGGAAAGGCGAGATCGTCAGGCCGGAAGTCGATCTCGCGAACCGAAGCTCCGGCAACTTCCGCGTAGAAACGATACATCGCGTACGAGGGCTTCAGGATAATCACGTCGTCGCCATCGTCGACGTACGTATTGATGAGCACCTGAATCGCCTCGTCGGTGCCATTGGTGAACAGCATCTCGTCTTCGGGTACTTTGAAGAACGCCGCAAGTTCGGCGCGCGCCTCCTGATACTCCGGATACATCGACAGCGTGTCGGCGGAAAGATGCTCGCGCAGAAATTCGACAACGGCCGGCGAACAGCCTACCGTGTTCTCGTTGAAATCAAGCCGCAGTTTGCCCGCCCGGCCGCCAGTAGGCGGAACGTAGGGTGCCATGCGCTTGACTGCGGGGCGCGGCTTCAAGGCGTCAGACATTGCGGATCTCCACCGACCGCGCGTGTGCTTCCAGGCCCTCCGCCCGTGCGAGCGCGGTGATCGCGGGTTGCAAGCCGCGCAAGCCTTCGAGCGACAGGTGCTGCACGGAAATTACCTTCACGAAATCCGCCGTCGACAGTCCGCCACGCAATCGTGCGACGCCGGAAGTCGGAAGCACGTGATTGGGGCCGGACGCGTAGTCGCCGGCTGCCTCCGGGCTCGTCGGCCCCAGGAATACGCTGCCCGCGTGTTGGATCGCCGGCAGCAGCGCCGCGTCGTGCAATGCCAGATGTTCCGGAGCAAAGCGGTTCGAGAACGCAACCGCTTGCTCGATCGATTCCACCACGATGGCCGCGCTATTCCGATCGATTGCTTCGCGCGCGACAGCGGCCGTCGGCAAATCCCGCAGCTGCTTCTCGACCTCGATCGAGACCGCCTCCGCGAGCGCGCGCGACGTCGTAAGAAGGATCGCCGCCGCATCGACGTCGTGCTCAGCCTGCGCCAGCATGTCCGCCGCGATCCACGCCGGATTGCCCTCGGCGGCAATAATCACGATCTCCGTCGGCCCCGCGACGAAGTCGATCCCAACGTCGCCAGCCAGCAGCTTCTTCGCTGCCGCAACATACGCGTTCCCGGGGCCCACGATGCGGTCGACCTTCGCGACGCTTTCCGTTCCGTACGCCAGCGCCGCAATCGCTTGCGCGCCGCCGATGCGATAAACGTTGGTCACGTTCAACTGCGCCGCGATTCCGAGAATCTCTTTGCTCGGCTTCGGTGACGCGATGCACGTAGTCGCAACGCCTGCCGCCTGTGCGGGGAGAATCGTCATTAACGCCGTGGAGGGCAGGGGATAGCGCCCCGCCGGAACGTACGCAGCCATCGAATCGAGCGGCCGGATGATCTGACCCAGCCGGCGTCCGCCCGCGAAGTCCGACATCGAGTCGCGCGGAAGTTGCGCCACGGCGTATTCGCGAATATTCGCCGACGCCACCTCGACAGCGTCGCGAAAGCTCGACGGCCAGGAAGCGAGTGCCGACTCGCATTCCGTCCGCGAAACGAGAACGCTGTCGCCCGCAAAGCCATCGAACGTGCGCGCGTATTCGACCAATGCGGCATCGCCGCGTTCCCGCACCGCCTTGAGAATCGGCGCAACCACGCCTTCCGCTTCTTCCAGCCGGATCTGTTTCCGCGTCAGATACGCGGCGGCGTCTTTGTAAGCTACGACGGGCAGCATCCGTTACATCACAATCTTGTTGAGCGGATACTCAACAATGCCCTGCGCGCCCGCTTCCTTCAGCCGCGGCAGAATCTGGCGTACTGTCAGCTCGTCGAGAATCGTATTCAACGCCACCCACTCGTCGTCGCTCAACTGCGAGATCGTTGGCTTCTTCAACGCCGGCAGAATCGAAAGCACCGCCGCCAGCTTCGCCTTCTCGACGTTCAACATCAACCCGACCTTGCCGAGTGCGTTGATCGCCCCTTCGAGCAGCATCCGAATATCCTCGAGCTTGCGCCGCTTCCAGTCGTCTTTCCACGACGTCGTGTTGGCAATCAACTGCGTGTTCGATTCGAGTACAACTTCGACGATGCGGAGCTTGTTCGCCCGCAGCGAAGATCCCGTTTCGGTGACTTCGACGATGGCGTCCGCAAGCTCAGGCGGCTTCACTTCCGTCGCGCCCCAACTGAACTCGACTTTAGCGGTTACGCCATTTCGCGCAAGATACCGCTTCGTGGTTGCGACCAACTCCGTCGCCACCACCTTTCCTTGTAGATCTTTGACCGACTGTATGGGCGACGATTCCGGCACCGCGAGCACCCACCGGACTTTGCCGAAGCTTTGCTTTGCGTAGATCAGATCGGCGACCGTCTCGACCTTCGCATCCTGCTCAGCAACCCAATCGAGTCCCGTGAGCCCCGCGTCGAGAACCCCGTCTTCAACGTAGCGCGCCATCTCTTGCGCGCGAATCAGCATGCATTCAATCTCCGGATCGTCGATCACCGGAAAGTACGATCGGCTCGACGTCGTGATCTGAAAACCCGCGCGGCGAAACAGGTCAACCGTCGCGTTTTCAAGGCTGCCTTTGGGAATACCTAATTTTAATTTCATTTATTTGCTCCCGTACACTGCCGCCGGATCGTAGGCGGGCTTCTCGGTGATCGTCCATTCGCCGTCCTTCAGCGTCCGGAAGAAACAGCTCGCGTACCCTTCGTGGCACACCCCGGGCCCCAATGCCTCCACCTTCACAAGTACGGTGTCGACATCGCAATCGGTCGATATTTCTTTGACAACCAGCGTGTGTCCCGAGGTTTCGCCTTTCGTCCAAAGCTTGTTGCGGCTCCGGCTGTAGAACGTCACGTGGCCTGTCGCGACGGTCTTTTGAAAGGCTTCGTCATTCATGAATCCGACCATCAGCACACGTCCGCTGGCTGCGTCCTGCACCACGGCCGGCACAAGTCCGTCGAATTTCGAGTAGTCCAAGGATTGAGTCATCGTTCTCCAATGTGGCCGCGGATTCGGTGGCGGAAACGAAAAAAGCCCGCCGCTGGTTCGCGGCGGGCTTTTCGGAAGTAGCTTCCTAGATTCGCGTAGTTAGACGGCCCGCCGCAGCATCGTGTGATGTGGATGGTTTAGATGCTGTGCGACCGGCTTTTGCATGAACCTTCATGCTAGCACGCCGATCACACTATGCCAAGGCCTGCTCCAAATCCGCAACGATATCTTCGACGGCCTCAATGCCCACCGACATACGGATGAGGTTATCTTTGATGCCCAGGCGTTCTCGCTGCTTCGGGGCAACGTCGCGGTGCGACGACATCGCCGGGTAGAGAGTCATCGTATGCACGTCGCCCAACGAGGTCGCGCGCACAATCATCTTCAGCCGATCCATGAACTCGAAAACCTCGGGTTGCTTGGCTCCGCGCAGTTCGAACGAAAGTATTGCGCCATGTTGGTTCTTCGGAAACATGCGAGTGATGGTCGCGATGTCAGGATGCGCGGGGTCATAAGTCGAGTAAACGCGCTCGATCTGCGGATGCTTTGCCAGCCAATCCGCGACACGCGTCGCGTTCGCGCATTGACGCTCCATGCGCAGCGCAAGCGTCTTGATGCCTCGCATCACCAGATACGCTTCAAAGGGTCCAATGATCGCGCCGATTGTTTTTGAGATGGCCTTCATTTGCGCAAACTCGGCGGCTTCGGCGATCACCACGCCCGCCAGCACATCGCCATGGCCGCTCAAGTACTTCGTTGCGCTATGCACCGAGAAGTGCGCGCCCCACTCGAGAGGCCGCACCAGCATCGGAGAGGCAAAGGTGTTGTCCACAATCAGCGCCGCGCCGTGCTTCCGCGCGATCTTCGCGATCTCGTCAATCGCGCCCACACGAAGCAGGGGATTCGAGATGGTCTCCATTACAATCGCGCCGGGTTTGTTGCGTTCGCAAGCGGCCTCAATCGCCCCCAGATCCGTGATGTCGACCGTGCTCGACGCAATTCCAAGCGGGTCGAGCACATTGTTTAGCAAATTCATCGTAGCGCCGTAGATGGCGCTCGCCGCCAGCACGTGCCGCCGCCGGTCCATCAGTGCGGCCACGATCGCCAAATGCAGCGCGCTCATGCCCGAAGCGCAGCCGATCGTGCCTCCGCCATTCTCCAGCGTGTTGACTAATTCTTCAAACGCCAGCGTCGTCGGATTGTCGTGCCGCGCGTAGGATGGCCCCGCCTGCTCACCCGCGAACACGCGGTCCAACTCCTCCATCGTGTCGTAGGTATAGCTGGCCGCCGCGAAGATCGGTACAGTGACCGGCGTGTAGGTTCCCGGCTTTTTGCGGTCGCCGGCGTGAACCACTTGCGTCTCAGGTTTCATGAATTTGATCGAGTCTACTTCCGCTTCCAGCGGATGCCTTCCTTGGTGTCCTCGAGGACGATGCCCTGCTCGTCGAGTTCCACGCGAATCGCATCTGCGCGGGCGAAGTCTTTCGACTTCCGCGCCCGCGTGCGCTCCGCGATCAATGCGTCGACTGCGTCGTCCGTCAGGCCGCCTGTTTTCACCGACGGACGCAAGACGTCGAAGATCGCATCGAACTCGCCGAAAAAGGCGAGCGCGGCCTCCGTGTTTCCGCCAACAAACTGCCCGGAATCCATGGCCGAATTCGCATCCCGCAGATACTCGAACACTGCCGCCAGCGCCTGCGCGGTATTCAAGTCGTCGTCCAATCCCTCGCCGAACTGGCGCGAAGCCTGCGCCGTCCGCGCTTGCAACGCCTCGTTGACGCCAGACGCGAACTTGCCGGTTTCAAGGCGCAGCTTGAAGTTCCGCAAACGCTCAATCGACGTCGCCGCTGCCTTCAAGCCATCAAACGTGAAGTTCAGTTTCTTGCGATACGGCACGGATGCCAGCAAATACCGAATCGTTTCCGGCGCGTAGTCCATCCCCACCAGGTCGCGCAGCGTGAAGAAGTTGCCCACCGATTTCGACATCTTCTGCATGTCGATCGACAGATGCTCGGCGTGCAGCCAGAAGCGCACGAACTGCTTTCCGCTGATCGCCTCCGACTGCGCGATCTCATTTTCGTGATGCGGAAACGTCAGGTCGACGCCGCCCGTGTGGATGTCGAGCGTTTCGCCCAGGTACTTCATCGCCATTACTGAGCACTCGATGTGCCAGCCCGGACGCCCTTTTCCATACGGCGTATCCCAGGCGGGCTCGCCCGGCTTCTGCGACTTCCAGAGCACGAAATCGCGGGCATCGGCCTTGTCGTACTCGTCGACATCGACCCGCGCGCCGGCGCGGATTCCGGAAAAATCGTTGTGCGAGAGCTTGCCATACTCCGGAAACTTCGCGATCCGGTAGTACACTGAGCCGTCGCTCACGTACGTGAAGCCCTTGGCATCCAGCGCTTCCACAGCCGAGATCATCTCCGGAATGCAGTCCGTCGCTTTGACGATCGTCTCCGGCTGCTCCAGCCGCAGCGTCTCGATGTCGTCGAGAAATGCCTGGGTGTACACGCCCGTGTATTCGAAGATGTCCTTGTTCTGCGCCAGTGCATTCCGGATAATTTTGTCTTCGATGTCGGTGATGTTCATCACGTGCCGCAGCTTGTAGCCGCGAGCCCGCAGCCAGCGCCGCAAAACATCCTGAAACGTAAACGTCCGCAGGTTGCCGATGTGCACAAAGTTGTACACCGTCGGACCGCAAGAATACATGCGAACCACTCCGGGCGCAAGCGTCGTGAACGGCTCGACCCTTTGCGTGAGGGTGTTGTAAAAGCGCAATGCCATAAGTGGAGAGTTCTTCTATCCTAACAACCCGAACCCCGGCTACGCTTCCTTCCCGGCCCCAGCCCATTGCGCACGGCAAGGCCGTTGACAAGGCGGTTGACGCCGGTACATTCTGTGTGCGCAACGCTGTTATACTGTCGAAGACATCAGCGTCACCCTGGGAGGGGTAAATGAAAACAATCCTGTTCGCAACCGCATTCTCTTTCGTAGCTTTCACCGCCACTGCAGCTGCTGCAGAGTGGAGCGGAACGATTTCCGACGCCAAGTGCGGTGCTGCGCACGCCGACGCTTCCGAAAAGTCGATGGCTTGCGTTCGCTCGTGCGTAAAGGGCGGCGGAGCCGCTGTATTCGTCGTCGGCGACAAGGTGTTGAAGATCAATGCCGCCTCGATGGACAAAGTGAAGGACCACCTCGGTCACAAAGTCACCATCACCGGCAAGCTCGATGGCGACACCGTCACCATCGAATCGATCAAGATGTAAGATTGTGCGCGGGCCCTGCGCCCGTGCGCTGTGGAAAGGCCGCCCCGGCTCTCTATCGGAGAGAGCCCAGGCGGCTTTTTCGCATTTGGCGGCTACTTCTTCCTCCGCTCATCCGGATCGTGGAACTCCATCACGATCCTGCCCGCCGGTCCCTTGTAGATCAACGACAGCTCCTTGCCCTTCACCTTGCCGTCGATCGCGAAGTAAAGGAACCCCGTCACTGGCTGGAGCGTGTCCTTCTCCGCGATGCCCTTTTCCTTCAGAATTGCTAGGAGCGGATTCTCTTTCTCATCCTGATTTTGCGTCACCGCACCGGAATCGTCGCCACCTTGTTTCTTGTTCGCCGGATCCTTGCCAAGGCGCCGCGTACCAAACCCGGGCCCGCTCCAGCTCGGCCCGTTCTGGTCGCCGTACATGCCCGCCGTCGCCCGCGGTGCCGTCTTCATGACAAGGACGTCCTTTCCCGCCAGTTGACCGGGCGAAAACGCCGACGAACGCTGCCCGTCTTTGTGAGAAAGCAGGGTGAAATCGTCCGGCGAAATCGCGAGCGCCTTGTCGGTTCGCGGAGAAATCTTGATCTCCACCAGCACCAGATCGCGGCCCGGGTCGAGGCCGAGCATTTGGAGCACGACTTCCTTCTCGGCGAATACCGTGCCCGACAGATCCACGTCGTCGTTGCCGTTTCTGCCAACGGCGGCCTTCTTGTCCGCCGCCATCGAAAGCGCAGTGGTCGTTAATAAGGTCACGAAAAAAGTGCCAAACAGTCGCATGCGCCAACGCCTCACTTCATCCTGGGCCTGAATTCGCGAACAGTCAACCTAAAGATCTAATGCAGGCCCGCCGATACTTCCCTAGAACTGGAGTGCGTCCAGTTCTAGACGAGATACGACACATGAATCGAATCAACAAGTTAACATTCGGTCTTCTTCTGACCATCGGGTCCGTTTGGGCCCAGACCCAGCCTATCTCAAGTATTCGTATTCTCACCGAACCGCAAGGCGCACGGTTCTATGTCGACGGCCTTCTGTATTACAGCGCTCAGGTCTTCCTGTGGCCAGCGGGCAGCAAACATACGCTGCAGTTCCCGCTCTTTCAAACCTTCGACGGAACGACGGCGAATTATCAACTTAGCCTCGACAATAATATTCAATACGTCTTTGGTGGCTGGCTCGACGATCGGGGACTTCTCTCTCCAGGCAGCGCTCCAACTCAGGTGATCACGGCAGATCCGAAGATCACCCAGTACAAGGCCACCCTGACCTTCAACTACCGGATGTTCCTCCGCTTTTCGACCTCGCCAACGGCGCTGCCGACGTGTGGCGGCGCACCCGGAGATCCGCCCCAGGACGCTCCGCGCGCCGGATTGGTCTATGTGAATGGTTCCTGTTATGGCTCGAACGCGGATCTGTTTTTTCCGGCTGGTCCCCTGACCCTGAACGCGTTCCCTTACCCGGGCTGGGTGTTTGTCGGATGGTCCGTAAATGGATCGTCTCCGGCACCCTCACTGACGCAGTTTCAACATGCCGGGTCCGACACCGTGAACGCGATCTTCGAGCTCGGCAAACGCGTCAAGTTTGTCACCGAGCCGTTCGGCCTCCAAGTCCTGGTTGATCGAACGCCCACGCCGACCTCAGCGGCGGGCTCGATCGACATCACGCTTCCTTACAACGCCGCGGCCATTGCTATTTGTACTCCGGATTTCAGCCGTCTTCCTCCGATTGCCCCGGCGACGATGGCCCCTCTCTGCCTTGGCGAGTTCGATTTCTACCCCGGCTCCGCCCATACCATCGGCGCGCCCAGTCCGCAATATGATCGAACCGGCAAGGTCTGGGTCTTTGATTCCTTTTCGAACGGCGTGGCAGCGAACGGCGAATACCGGTCCGA
Source organism: Acidobacteriaceae bacterium (assembly GCA_043788745.1). Taxonomy (GTDB): domain Bacteria; phylum Acidobacteriota; class Terriglobia; order Bryobacterales; family Bryobacteraceae; genus JBBQWZ01. The sequence continues at coordinate 9,617 of JAYVTO010000154.1, read as the reverse complement.
CCGCAATACCGCGACCCGCGACATCATCTCGGCCCGGTTCGCTCCCGGCGTGAAGTCGAGCATCACAACGAATTTCTCCGGACTAAAAGTATCCGTAGACGGCCGCGACAACTGGGGCAGCTACAACTTTGTGTGGGCAGCCGGATCGAAACATCGCATCTCCGCGCCGGCGAGCCAGATCCTCAATGGACGGCGGTATACCTTTAAGAGTTGGTCGAACGGTGGACCAGCCGACCAGGAGATCACGCTCGGCTCCAACGCCGAGAATTTCTCCATGGCTGCGATTTTCGAGGTGCAGCCGCAGGTGACACTCCGTTCGAACCCGCCCGGAATCACCCTCACCGTCGATGGCAAACCCTGCAAGACCCCCTGCGTTCTAGACCGCGACCGCGACTCCTCGGCCTCCATCTCGGCGCCCGCTCAGATTCCGCAAAACGACCTGCAGCGGTTGGATCTCACCGGTTGGGCTGACGCTCCGAGCGCATCCCGCACTGTGACTTTCAATGCCGACACCCAGGTTCTGACCGTTAACTACAACACCAGTTTCCGCTTCTCGCTGATCGCCGATCCGGCCGGTTCCGCGACTTTCCAGGTGACGCCGGCGTCGGCGGACAATTTCTATCCGTCGGGCGCTGTCGTTACAGTAGTCGCGACGGCGCAACGCGGCTTCAAGTTCCGGCGTTTCGAGGGCGATCTTCTCGGTACAGCGTCTTCCGGATCCTTGACCATGCTGTCGTCTCAGGCCGCGGTCGCATACTTCGACAAAGCCCCCTTCATTGCAGCCGCCGGTATCAAGAACGCCGCCGGAGATACGCCCGAAGCGGGGCTTGCGCCGAACTCGGTGTTTGCCCTCTATGGCGATAATCTCGTTGGCGAATTTCAGGTCGGCAATACGAACCCCCTCAGCCAGACCATTGGCGGAGCTGTCGTTGTGCTGAAACCCGGCGATCGCATTCTCCCGCTCCTGTTCGTATCGCCTTCGCAAATTAACGGCGTCCTTCCCTCGGATCTCGCTGAAGGCAGCTACACCATGCGCGTCCAGTGGCAAGGGCAAGATGTGCCCGGCGAGTTCAAGGTCGTGCGAAACGCACCCGGCCTGTTCACAACGGCCGTGGGCAGTTCGCTGTTCGTGGTTGCGACTCGCGCCGATGGCTCCGTCGTGACGCCGGACAATCCGGCAGCCAAGGGAGAAACCATCAACGTCTATGGAACGGGCTTTGGTCCCTACGACAAGCCAGTTGTCGACGGCTTTACCATCCCGGGATTCATTACCTATCGCGTTGTCGACCTTGTCCAAGCAACGATCGGAGACCTGAACGCCACGGTGGTCAGTTCGCAGGCCGCCGCCGATCTTGCAGGCACAACGCTGACGCGAATCGTGATCCCAGCAAACGCTCCATCGGGATCCATCGGGCTGACGGTCAGGGCAAACGGCAAGTCGTCGAACGCTGTCCTGGTCCCAGTCCAATAGGGCTTCGGCAAGCGAACTCGCGATAGCGGGTTCCCTCAAGGCTACTTCCCGTCGTCTGGAGTCGCGTAATAGCCTTTGCGCGCTTGCACCTTGTAGTCCTTCTCCGACGCTTTGATCTCGACCTTTCGGAACGTGCCGTCGCGGGTCGGATTGGCCGGAGTATAGGCGACTGAATATTGGCTGCGCATCTCGTCCTGCAATTCGCGGAAGCAGTCGTCGAGCGTGTGCCGGCGGTCGACATGAAACACGCGCCCGCCCGTTTCGTCGGACATCTTTTTCAGATTGCCTTCTCCCGAACCGAACCCCTGATAGCGCGGGTCGGCGTAGTAGATGCTGTAGATGATCGTATCCGCCTTATGCGCCGCCTCGATCGCCTCCGAGATTTTGTAACGGCTGCCCTGGTCGCCTCCGTCGGTGATCAGGACGATCACTTTGCGTCCCACTTCGCTCTTGAGCTTCTCGTTCGCAGCCAGGTAGACTGCGTCGTACATGATCGTTCCTCGCGCCTGGGATGCCGTCGGCACCGGACCGGGATGCAATCCGCCGACAGGAACCGATAGCCGCATCTGATCCAAACCCTGCCGGAGCAGCTTGGCCGAATTCGTCGTGTCCTGCAAAAGCTCGGCCTCGGTACCGAACGAGATAAGGAACGCGACGTCCTTCTTGCGCAGCACCTTGTCGAAGAACTGCGAACCCGCCGAGCGCTCCGTACTCATTAGGTTTTCCTGGCTGCGGCTGACGTCAATCAGCACGCCGATCGTCAGCGGAAGATCCGTCTCGCGCGTGAACGTCTTGATCGCCTGCTTCTGCCCGTTCTCGAAAATCTGAAACGCGTCCCTCTCGAGGTTGGGGACCAAGCCGCCTCCTTTGTTCTTCACCGTGAAGAAGAGGTTGACGAGATTCACGTCGACTTTGATCACGTTGTCGTCCTGCGCGAGCAGGGGCAGGGAAGCGGATAAGATCACAATTCCGGCGAGAGCACGCATGGCTACCATGGTAGACGCTTGCCGTGCAGAGTTTGGTTGCAGCGAAGACCCCAGTCGAAGTGCGGCGCAAAGCCGGAAGCCCGGGGTTATAGCCCCGCCGGTTACGGCGGGGCTCGTTTCGATCCCGAATCACGCGGTCAGAGAACTAGCGGCTGAGGCGAAGGATCATGGCCGAGATCTTCAGCAACGCCTGCGACGACTGGGTTGGATTTGATGAAAAGATGAAGGTGCCGGACGGCTCCAAGGTCGACGAGGTGCGGGTTGGCGCTGCAAAGCATGCCGGATATAGTGCCGGCGAGTTGAAGTGGTCCGCGTTCAGGTTGTTGGCCATGCGCTGGTTGTAGCTGGAAGCTGTGCTTGTTGCCCAATAGCGCCGGACACCCCAGGTTGCGCTGCCGGAAGTTCGCCGGTCCCGATCGCGCCAATCATTCCGGCGGATATGTTTGTCAGTCGCGACCCGGTCCCCATGCTTACCGCGGGGTGGTGCGGCCTACGATCTCCGCGGGAAAGGCAAGACCGTCCTCCGCGGCGGCTACGCGCTCTATTACGTGCAGCATCCAGAACGGGCTCATCCAGAACGCCCTCGCTTGGGGCCGTGGATCTCCGACGCGCGACCTTACGGCCGCGCCTACTACATCAGAGCGCGGAATCCCGCCGGAACCCTCCCCGACAACAACGCGGGACACCAATCGGGAGAAGGGGGGAGCCTCTCGACTCCTCCCCTCTCACACCCCCTGGCAAGCTCAGTCGAAGCTGATTGGCTGGCGCATGACTATCCATGAGAGTCGCGCGCTACTATCCACGATCACAGTTCGGGCCTTCGCCGATTGCGCGACTACTATGCCGTCTGCTGACTACTGCTGCCAGATCAACGCATCTTGCGATGCCCTCAGTCCCGATTTGACGACAAGCAGCAGATCTCCCGAGGTAAGCTCGACCGCCTTCCGCCCGCAACCGCCGAATTTACAACCAGTGCCCTTGATGGATATGGCTTTCGCGATCACTTGCCCGCTCGCCCGGCACCGTATGCCTCGAATCGGTTCTTGTCCATCGGCTCATCCGTTTGCTCCACGCTTCTTTCAGACCCGGCCTCCCCACGACGCCATTGGGCCTCGCTATCACTTCACCTGAATGAGGTTGTGAAAAGGACTTTCACCTTGAAGCTGTCGAACCTCCGCGGCACGCACGGATAAAGGCCAGCGCGCGGTGCTGGCCTTTGGGGGGGGCGGAATCCCCAGGGGGTAGCGTGAGTGATTACGGGCGGGGCTCGTTTCGATCTGAATCACGCGGTCCGGGAGCTATCCGCCAAAGATGCGTTGGAGGAACGATTTGAACCGCCAGTGCCGTCCCGGGCACTCCGGCCACGGGGCGAAGCCGACTGCGCCCGTTGATTTTGCCACGCTCAAGGCCACCGGATTTCCCTTCCCGAACGCGACCGTCACAATCACGCCATCGCCGCAGGGTTCGGAGTCGTCCACCTTCGCGCTGGCCGCATCGGCTTGCGCGCTCTTCGGGCCCCAATCCTCAAGAAATTTCTCCAACGGATAGTACTTGCAGGGAGTAGCGTCGGTGCAGCCCCAAGTCGCGTAGGCGGCCTGATAGTCCTGAGCCTTGAGTTTCTGAAGAAACGCGGTTACCGCGCGCTCTTCGCTCCATGTACGGAAGAAAAAATAAGCGGTTGTGGAGATCACCGCGACTGCGAGAACACCCAAAACCGCTCGCTTGATCAGCTTCCCGCGGCGTTCGTCTCGCTGGCCGTACGTCGACAGGTAGTCGTTCATGCTCTCCTTTTTACCGGAGGTTACTTGGCCTGACTTTACTTCGCGGGATAGGCCTTGTCGAATGCCTTAATCGCTTCTTCGGTCAGCTCCATCGCCGGTTTGAAATAGAGCGTCGTCGTAACGTCGATGACGACGTCCACAGCCTTCTCTTCGGCGAGTTTCTTGATGACGTCGGTCATGCGTTGTCCGGCGCGCTGCAGTACTTCGTTGCGTTCGCGGTCGACGTCGGCCTGCAGATCTTCGCTCAGGTTGCGCGCTTCGCGCTGCTTCTTCGCGGCCCGGCCCTGCAGGTCGAGCTCGCCGGCCTGACTCAACTTGCCAGATGCGCTTTGCAACTGCGCCTGCAGATCGCTGAGATCGCGCTGCATTTTCTCAAGCATGTCGGCGCGGGGCTTGAACTTCGCTTCTAGTTCTTTCTGCGCCTTCTTGATCTCCGCCGTTTCGAGAACGGCGCGCTGCAAGTTGACGATCGCGACCTTCGCCTGGGCGGACGCGATTCCGGTCGCGCAGAGCATAGCCGCGCACAACAACAGCGGGCGGGAAAGGGACAAACGAGACATATTGGGAATCGACTCCTGGTTGGAAACTCTCCCTCTATTGTAACATTTCTTCAAGAATACGGCCTTGCGAACCCGACGGAGCTTCGACCCCCAACATCGCTGCCAAGGTCGGCGCGATATCCGCCACCGCTGCCGCCTTGTGGTATTTTCCAGCCTTCACACCCGGACCGAGGAACAATATCGGCACGTGCGAATCGTAGAAGAACGGCGATCCGTGCGTCGTTCCCGGGGCTCGCCCCCCAATCCAATACGCTTCCGGATTTACCACAATGTCGCCCGAGCGCTGCGGATAGAATCCGTTCGCCACGCGCTGTCCGATCCGGTCGTTGAAGAAAGCGCCGCGAATCATCTGTTCTTTGGTGTAGACACGAAACACGTGCGGAAAGTTCCAGGCCGCCTGCGCCGCCACGCGCTCGACTTCGCCGTGGTCCAGATTGCGCGCCGCGATGTTCGTCTCGTTGAGGTAGAAGTTGTACTCGGTTTGTTCGGCGATCCACTTCTCGCCGCCGTACTTTGCCACCAGCGCCGCGTCCATTGCCTTCGAGACGCCGGACATCGAAAAGCGTCCGCCGGGTAGTTTTTTGGCGATGTTCTCTTCAGGCACAGGGGAGACGCCGTGATCCGCGGTGAGCACGACGAGGGTGTTCGCCATGCCGACATTCTTTTCGACGAACGCGAAGAGTTTTTCGATCAGCCGGTCGGTGCGGATGGCGATGTCGCGCGCTTCCGGCGAATCCGGCCCCAGCGCGTGGCCGACGTAGTCGTTCGCCGAAAAACTCACCGCGAGCAAATCGATCTTCGAACCCCAGCCTAACTTTTCCGCGACGAGCGCCTTCTCGGCGAGCGCTTCGATCAGTTCGTTCCCATAGGGAGATCGCTCGAGCGACCCGTAGTAGCCGCGGCCTTCTTCCGGCTGTAAACGCATCACATGCTTCGCGTCGTCGACGGCGGTCCATTGCTTGCCATGATAAGAGTCGGCGGGCTTCGACGCATTGAACTCCGCAACCCACGCGGGCAAAGCCGGGAAGTAATAGGTGCTCGACACGAACGCGCCGTTGTTCGGGTCCATCCAGAATGCGCCGTCGGCCATATGACCGGCGGGCAGAATCGCGCCGCGGTCTTTGATCGAGATGCCGAACACCTTGCCGCCCTTGCCGGACAGCTTCAACTGGTCGCCAAGCGTCGAGACTAGCAAACGGCGTGGCGAAGAGGCTCTGCCTTCCGCCCCAAGCAACTTCTCGGTCGAGTCTTCCGAGTTGGCGACGCGCTTTCCGGTGGTGCGGTCGTACCACTCGTTTCCGACGATGCCGCTGACGGCCGGCATCGCGCCTGACAAAAATGTCGAGTGCCCCACCGCCGTCACCGTCGGCATTTGCTCGTGATGCCCGTTGGTGAAATCGGCGCCCTTCGTCAGCATGCGCGCGAACGCACCTTTGTATTGGTCGCGAAATCGCGTCAGGTAGTCGTAGCGAAACTGGTCGATGACTATCGCGAGCACCAGCTTCGGCGATTTCGGAGCCGTCTTCGCGACGGTGGGCTTGGTCTGCGCGAAAAGCGCAACGGGCAGAATCAGGAGTGCAAGGAGTTTGCGCATAGGTCGGCTTTCGTTGCGGCCGCGAAGGCCGCGTGAGACAGGGTACGAAGTCGGAACAGAAACTAGTCGAGGATCACAGCGCCCCTGCCTTGGATCTGCAGCGTCGTCGAACCGCCCTTCACGCTTGCCGGGTCGAACTTCTTACCGCTCTCTTCGGCTTCATGCTTGGCTTGCGCGATGGTTTGTTCTTTGGTCCGCTGGATCTTCTTGAACTCGCCTTCGGCAATCGCCTTCTTGCCGATAGCCGACTTCGGAAACACGATGTCGCCATCGTTCACCTTCACGCGAATCGTCTTGCCATCTGCATCGACCAGCGCCATCCAACAGCCCGCCATCTGGCAGACCTCGGTGATCTTGCCCTTTACTTGAACCGTCTTGCCCGTCAGTGTGTCGGCCTTCGCGGTGACTTCGGCGATCGTCATCGGCTCGCCGAGCGTCAACGGTTTGCCGAGCTTCGTTTCGGCGGAAAGCACGGTGCAGCATACAAACGCCGCACAGACTGCGGCCAACAGAATAGTCTTACGCATGTCCCTTATTATGACAGTTGTGATCCAATTCGTCCTTCTCACTTGCATGACGCTTTCCGCCCTGGCCGCCGACCTCGAACGCACCGTGCAAGACACGATCCGTAAGCACGAGCAAAATGGCTTTGAAGGCACGGTGAAGTTGTCGGCGAAGAACCTCGACACGGGCAAGGCGTTCGGCATCCGCGAAACAGAAAAGGTTCGCACCGCGAGCACGATCAAGCTGCCCATCATGATTGCCGTCTACCAGGGCGTCGCCGATGCCAAGTGGAAGCTTTCGGATCGCCTGCCGATCCGCGAGCAGGACCGCGTGTCCGGTTCCGGAGTCCTCCACGAATTTACGACAGGCGTCGAGCTCCCGGTTCGCGACCTCATGCATCTCATGATCGTGGTCAGCGATAACTCGGCGACCAACATCATCCTCGAACGCATCACCGCCGACTACGTGAACGAGGTGATGGATAAGTATGGCTTTCCGGCGACGCGATCGATGCGCAAGGTCCGAGGCGACGGAACCCAGTTAAAGGCCGCGACCGGATTCAGCAAAGCGGGCAAGCTTCCCGAGAACGAGAAGTACGGACTCGGTTCTTCGACGCCCAAGGAGATGGTGGTGTGGATGGAAAAACTGACGCGCGGCGAACTCGTCAGCCCCGAAGCGTCGAAGGAAATGCTTGCCGTGCTCTCGCGTCAACAGGACGGCAATGGCATGGCGCGCCGGTTGCCCGAGGGCTTTCGTGCGTCGAACAAAACGGGCGCGCTCGACGCGCTTCGCAGTGACGTGGGTGTTTTGCAGGGTCCGCTGAAGAACGGCAAGCGGACGCGCATCGCGCTTGCGATTACCGTCGATGGAATGCCGAAGATCGACTACACGAGCGATAACCGCGGCCTGCTGCTGATTGCGGATCTAACGAAGGTGCTCATCGCCGGGCTCGAATGACGATGCGCAAGCGTAAATGCAGGTAGGTCGCGCCCCCAGGTCCGACTGAGCAACGTCGGACAACTCCAGCCCTCCGGTCGCGGCGGGATTTGGCGCATCTCGCATGAACATCGCCTCAGCATCCCCACCTTGAAGGGCGCGGTTATTCCTATGTCCTTGTGCGCACCGCCTCAGCTCGCTGCGCCTCATGCTGAGGCTCTTTGTACCTGTTGCTCCGAACTGGTTATTGGCGGTCATGACGCGCGCGTGTGCCTGACTTCGTTCGTGGGGCTTTGCTGCACTCTACTGCGGGTTGGATCATAATGGCTAGTTCATGCTGAACCTAAGCAGTCTGACATTCGCCGCCACGGCACTCGCCTGTTTCGCACAGAAGCCCCCGGAACTGCCCGCGCCGTTTCACTCGCCGAGCGCGGCCAATGGACCCAAGGTCGTCGCGCGCCCGGACGCGGCCAAGTTCACTGTGCCTGCCGGATTTTCTGTCGATGAGTACGCGGCTGGTCTCGCGCGTCCGCGATTTATTCTGATTGGCCCGGGTGGGGAAGTGCTCGTCACTGAAAGCACGGCCAAGGGCGCGGTGTCGATCCTGACGGATGCCGGCAAGACGCGCAAGAAGCTGCTCGAAGGACTCGATCGGCCTTACGGCATGGCGTGGCACAAGGACTGGCTGTACGTGGGGGAACCTACGTCGATCAAGCGCTACAAGTACGACGCAAAGGCGATGACCGTCTCGGCTGGCGAAGAGATCATCGCGCTGAAAGGTTTTGACAAAGGCCACTCGACGCGATCGTTGTTGATCGACGAGAAGGCGGGCAAGCTGTATGTGGGCATCGGCTCCAGCGCCGATCACGTAACCGGCGATCCGGAGGATCGCGCGGCCATTGTGCGATTTAACCTCGATGGTACGGGCCGCGAGATTGTGGCTGGCGGCGTACGCAATCCGATTGGCCTTCGGCTGAATCCCGCGAACGGCCAGTTGTGGGCCGCCGTCCAGGAGCGCGATTTCATCGGCGACGATCTGGTTCCTGATTTCTTCACTTCCGTGCGGATGGCCGGCTATTACGGATGGCCGTACGCCTATATCGGCGCGCGAGAGGATCCGCGCCTGAAGGGGCAGCGGCCCGATCTCGTCGATCGCACGATCGTGCCCGACGTCCTGCTTCCGCCGCACGCCGCCGTTCTGGACTTCACGTTCTACACCGCGAACACGTTCCCCGCCGAGTATCGCGGCGGAGCGTTTCTCGCCTTCCACGGCTCGTCGAATCGCGCCAAGCGGCTGGGCTATTCGGTTTCGTTCGTGCCGTTCAAGAACGGCACGCCGAGCGCGCCGCCGCGCGATTTTCTCTCAGGCTGGATGCTGTCGCCGGACGAGAAAGAAGTCTGGGGGCGGCCCGTCGCGGTCGCGCAGACTGCGGATGGCAACTTGCTGGTGAGCGACGATGGCGGCAACAAGATCTGGAAGGTCAGCTACCGCAAGTAGCTCGGGCCTCGGGGCCTGATGCCGAACGAAGCCAGACCGACCCGGCTGCTGACCGAACGAAGCCAGACGGGCCGTTCCGGGCATGATTTCGAGACTACGCGAGAAGCCATTCACAAAAATCAGAAATCTTTTTTCGGCCTACGCAACGTCCCGCGTTGCAACGAGATCCGACAAAGGCCACAGCTTGATGGCACCCGCAAATTAGGGGTCGGAAGAAGAACGCGTGGTACAAGTTTGGGTGAAAGTGCTGGTCGCGACACAACTTGACGGCTTACCAGTCTGCCGGA
>JAYVTO010000153.1:0-20743 GCA_043788745.1 Acidobacteriaceae bacterium | reverse complement strand
ATTTCGGCGCGTTTACGCGGTTCGTTTTGCTGCTGCATTGGTAGTTCTCGCTTTCTGAAAGCATAGATTTGCTTTCGGCCACAGGATAGGCCGGTGCCTGTTGGGTTTCTGGTGGCGGGAGTTTCTGAAAGGCCTGGAAGTGGTTGTGGCACTGGCGGTTGCGGGTTTTGGAATTATTTAGAATTTGCGTGACTGAGTTTTGGGATGGGGGCGGTGGGCCGCTCGCTTACGCTCGCGGTTCTTTGTTGCGGTGGGCCGCTCGCTTACGCTCGCGGTTCTTCGGGGCGGTGGGCCGCTCGCTTACGCTTGCGGTTCTTCGTGGAGAGGTCCACTCGCGGACATGGTTTCACAACCGGCTTAGGCCGAATGCTTCTGTTGCGCCAACGCCTCGGCCCGGGCACGCTGCCACCGCAACTTGCCCTGATACTCGTCCCACAACGTGCTGAACGCGGCCCAATAGTAGCCGCCGACGAATAACAGCAGGAACGGGACAGCGAGGAAATTGTACGAGTCGATCGCGAAGCCGACAATTCCGAGGAACCACGTGCCTACCGCGATTTCGATATACGGTAGCAATCCCGACCGGCTCTTGTAGGCGTCGTTCGAGAGCTTCTTTTTGTCTTTCGTGGCGCCCAAGGCGTACTTCGGCGTCCGCGCGAACGCCGTCTGCACGCCGAACAATGCTTCGAGAACGGCTTTCGTGTTCGAAACCGTTAACGCCACCCCGGCCGCCATCAATGCCGGCAAGAACAGCAGCGAACGTTTCCAGGTCTTCGGATGCAGTTCCTTGTAGGAAATGATGTAGAACGCGCTGATCGACCAGAACGACGCGATAATGAGCGGCAGGTCCAGAATCACCATCTGGAACCATCCCATGTAGAACCGGCAAACCATTACCGGTAGCATCAACGAAGTCACAACGATCATCAGCGGATACGAGATATTGGGCGTCAGGTGGCAGAACGCTTCGAGCTTCACGCGCCACGGCAGGTCTGCTTTCAGGATTCGTGGCAGCAGCTTCATCGCGACTTGCGTCAGACCCTTGGCCCAGCGGGCCTGCTGTACCTGAAAGCCGTACATGTCGACGGGCAATTCCGACGGGCACTCCACCGAAGGCACGTAAACAAACTGCCAGCCCTTCAGTTGTCCGCGGTAGCTGAGGTCAGAATCTTCGGTCAGCGTGTCGTGTTCCCAGCCACCCGCGTCTGTGATCATCTGGCGGCGCAAGATGCCGGCCGTGCCGTTGAAGTTGAAAAACAATCCGCCGCCGAACCGCGCCCCGTGTTCGAGCACAAAGTGTCCGTCGAGCAGCATCGCTTCCACTTCCGTCAACAGGTTGTAGTTGCGGTTCGTATAACCCCAGCGTGTCTGCACCACGCCCACTTTGGGGTTGGCAAAGAAATGAATGGTCCGGCGCAGAAAATCCGAAGGCGGCAGAAAATCGGCGTCGAACACGGCTAGAAATTCGCCCGTCGCGCTCTCCAGGCCCTCCTGCAACGCGCCGGCCTTGTATCCGTGGCGATTTGTGCGATGCCGGTACTCCACCGGATAGCCCGCGGCCCGATATTCGCCGACCAGCCGTTCCGTGAACGGATGCGTCTCATCCGTAGAATCGTCGAGCACCTGAATTTGCAGCAGATGCCTCGGATAGTCCATCTTGACGACTTCCTCAAGCAGACGCTCGACCACAAAGCGTTCGTTGTAGAGCGGAAGCTGAATCGTCACCATCGGGAGTTCCGCAAACTCAGCAGGAGCAACCGTTGGGATCTTGGACTTGTGCTTGAAGTACCCACGGATCATCTCGTACCGGTGTAATCCGTAAAACGAGAGGATCAGCAACACCCCGAAATAGGGCACCATCATGGCGTAGTCAAACCACTCCAGGCGATGGATGTCGGCGAAGGTGTTGTCGAACAAAACGTCGAGCAGGCGTGTTGTGCTCGTCGCCAAAAGCAAACCGGGAATTTCGGGAATCGTCAGCATGCAGCAAGTGTTGGCTGGAGTTCGATTCGGATGCGAGCGTTACGTCTCATGCAGCACTCTCTCGAGCGTCAGATGTAAGCCCAACCGCCAATTCAATTCCGTCAACTTTACCATTATACCCGGTTTGAACAGGAATAATGCTCGCCCAATCGCGTTCGTAGGCACGGTAGCCCGGTAGGGCGGACCCCAGGTTCCCCGCCCCTGGGATTTGCTCTGCTCCATCAAACAGCGTGCAAGGGATTGATCTCGAATGCCATTCTTGGGGCTGCTCGGGCGCTTACTTCGCTCGGCCTTCGGCCTCGCTTCGTGCACGGTTGAATCCGCTCCCGACGCGGCCCTTCGGGCCGCTTTGGTCGCGGCTCGGATTTGGTGCATTTCGCAATGAACATCTCTTCCGCATCCCCGCGCTGAAGGGCGGGGTTATAGCCTCTGCTCGCTGCGCCTCATGCTGAGATCTTTGTTACTGCTCCCAACTGGGTTGCTGGCGGTCATGACGCGCGCGCGTCCATTACTTCGTTGGTGAGATCCGCTCACTTCGTTCGCGGTTCTTTGCTGGCGAGCGGCCAGAGGTTTTTCACAGTTCCAGAGGGTCGCTGTTCAGTGCTATCAGTGCGTTAGACAGCGCCGACATGCGATTAGGTCCTGGGCGGAGGTGCAACGCATTCTTTAGCCAAACAGTTCGTTGATCGGCTGGAAGACGTAATCCACCGTTGAGGACGGAACGTATTCGAAGCCGCGGCCGAACGGGTCGTCGCGTCGGATCGTCGTCCAATCGATGCCGAGCGCCGAGTAGATGGTCGCTTCGATATCTTCGTTGCGGATGTCGCGATCGCCGCGCCAGCCGGGTTCGAGAACGCTCGATCCGATGGAATCCGTGACGCCGATGGCTTGCCGCCCGCGGATTCCGCCGCCGGCGAAAAACGCCGACTGCTGCACGTGGTGGTCGCGACCGTTGGTCTGGTTCAGCGTCGAAACGGTCCGACCGAACTCGCCCATCGCGACGATCAGGGTGGAATCGAGCAACCCATCGGCTTTGAGGTCCGCCATCAGTTGGCCGAGGCCGTTGTCGAACTGGCGCGCCATCGACTGCAGATTGGCGTTCGGCTGATAGATGTTGGCGTGGTGATCCCAACTGCCGAAGGAGATCTGCACGAAGCGCGTACCCATGTTGGCCTTGATCAGGTTGCGCGCCGTGGCGCAGGCGTTGCCGAAGGTCGTGTTTCCGTAGGAATTACGCACGTTCTGATCGAAGCTGAAGATCGACGTGACGGCCGGGTTGTACATCAGCTTGCGCGCATTCTCGCGGAAGCGCGCGTTCTCGCTAAGGCTGCTGCCGACGGCTGTCGGATCAAACAGCAGTTCCGTGTCGAGATCGAGCATCAGGCCGTAGCGGCGGTCGAGCGCGGCGGAGCCGTCGCCGTGCACTGTGTTCGACAGCGCTCCGCCGTTCGGGTTCACGTAGAAGGGGTCGTTCTCCGGCGGCAGATAGCCGGCGCCGGGGCCGTTGCTTGCGTTCAGCGAAATGAACGGCGGCAGCGTGCGGTCGGCCGATTTGGGTCCCAGCTCAATCGAAACCACCGAGCCGATGTGCGGCGCGATCTTCGACAAACCGGAGATCGGATTGCGGCCGATCTGGACCCACGTTTGGGCCAGGCCATGCGCCGTCGCGTAGGCGCGCAGCGAGCGCACCAGCGCGATGTTGTCCATTTGGTCGGCCAGTTTCGGCATCAAGCCCTGCGGCCAGCGGACGCCGCCGTAGCTCGCCGGTGCCATGAACGACGGCGTCCACGGGCCTTCCTTCAAGTCGAACGTGTCCGTATGGCTGGGCGCGCCCTGCATCAGGATGAAGATGACGTTTTTCGCCGTGCCCTGCACGCGGCCCGCGGCCTTGGCGATGGTCTCGCCCGGCTGCTGCGGCATCAGCATGTAGCCGCCAACGGCGGTCGCCATGCTCTTAAAGAACATGCGGCGGTGCATCGCGGGGCGGTTCCAGAAACGTGTTCCGCGAACCTTGCTCCAGTCGACTCCGAATCGGTTTTTCATGACGCGTGTGTCTCCTTAGGGGTTTCGCGGTTAGTAGCTGTAGATGAAATCGAGCTTGTTGATCAAGGCCCAGGCCATGTCTTCGAGTGTCGTATTCTTGAGGGCGGCGGTGTTCGCTTTGGTCAGGGCGGCAACGGCGCGGCCTTTTTCAAATGCGTTCGGGAAGCGGCCGAGGAAATTGAGGAACATTTCGTCGGCGATCTGCGCGTTGTCGGTGAGCTTGGCGATCGCAGTGAGCGTCGTCGACTGCCCGATGTGCATGCGGGCGTTGACGAAGCCGTCGTTCATCAGCGCGAGTTGCTGCTGGATACTGCCCTGCTGGCTGCGGGGCTGCGTTTCGCGGTTGCCGCGGAGGAAGAAGTTCAGGAATGGGGCCGAGCCACCCCCTTCCACTGTGTCGGGTAACTGCATCGCCCAGTTGACGGGGTTGGCCCATCCGTTGACGCCGATTCGCGGGAAGTTGCCCGTCGACTTGCTGATCGCATCGTGGATCTCTTCGGCGTCCAAACGGCGCGTGTAGTGGCGCGCGAACAGCGGCACGGAAGAAAGCTGCCAGTCTCCGGAGTAACGGGAGCTTAGTTGATAGGCGGACGATTCGGCAATGAGCCGCAAGAATTCACGGAGGCTGAAATCGCGCTTCTTCAATTCATTTGCTAACTGGATCAGCAGTTCCGGATGCGTCGCCTGCATGGCCCAGGGAGAGGGCGGCGGATTCGCGGGATCGAGACGGCCCGGATCGAGCTGATCGAGCGGATCCGCGAGCGCCATGTTGAACATCGCTTTCCACAGGCGGTTGGCGAAGTTGATGGCGAACATGCGGTCGTTGGTCATGTTGTCGGCGAAATCGAAGCGCCAATAGTTGCCCTTCGGGGTCGCACCGGTGAACTGATACGCCGGCGTAATACTGCGCGTAGTGCCAAGCGGGAGGCGATTGGGGCGATTGCCGAAGTAGCTGACTCCGATGTCGTACTGGCCTGCGATTACGTCGTCGACCTGGCGGCTGTTGCTGTAGTAACTGGCTTGCTGTTCCGCGATCGGCGTACCCGCGGGAAACGGATAGTTGCCGTATCTGACACGCGAGAAGAAGGCTGCCATCTGCCACGCCTGCTGGCGAGTTGTACTGGAACCCCAGACGCTCAATTGATCCAAGTGGCCACGACCGTTGTGACACAGGAGGCAATCGTAGTTTGACTGGCCAAGGAACGATGTTGCCGTCCGGACCAGCATCGAATCATAAGAGTCCTGAGCCGGACCGCCCGGCGTCTGCGTAACGGCTGCGAAGCCGGCTGCGCCGGTCCCCAGATCGTGATTGTTGCCACGCATGACGACCGCCTCGTACGCGATCTCAGAAATCGACTTCCAGCCCGCGACGCTGCCTTGGATATAGCCGAACATCGCGTTGCGCCCGTTAATTTGGCGACCCGTAAGCACCGAATTCGTCGTGTTCTGCAGCAGATCGCCGAACCACATGGTCCACTTGTCGGTGAACGCGTCGGAGTAGAGGAGGTCGCCGATTACCTTGTTGCGCTTGTCGGCATTTTTGTCGGCCACAAACGCGCGCATGTCGGCGGCGTTGGGAAGGCGACCGGTGAGATCGAGGTTGATGCGGCGAAAGAACTCTTCATCGGTCGCCAGCGGAGCCGACTGCACGCCCGTCCGCGAGAGCTTGTCGAAGATGGCGTCGTCGATAAAGTTACGGCGTGGAATTGTCGTGGCCGCAACCGCAAAGCGCCCGGTATCGGCGGCGGCAGCAGCGGCGTTGACGTTCATCGACTTCGCCCGCTCAAATACGTCGCGGCGCGAACGCGCCTGCTGCGTCAGGAACGAATCCGGATCGCGTTGAAACGAACAGTTGGTCCCGGACGAAGTGACATCGTCCTGAGAGAATCCAAGTTGCGGCAACAGCAAAGACGTTGCCCCAAAAATGAGTGCGATCAAACGTGATGAAGCCCGCATGGGCCCTCCCCGCAAGCGTCTCTTTCCCCCGTCAGCCTGAGAGACGACGCTACTTCTGAACACTAACACTATATCCGAAGTCGCGACCGGGCGGGGAATTCGTATGGCGGGGTGGCTTCAGAGGGGTGGCAAGGCACCCGGATTCCAATGTCCGAGGCGCCTTTTGCGGGATTGGACTACTGAATCTCTTTGCTTTGCGCGTTGGCGGGTTCAGCCGACCAGCTCTGTTTCACCGAAAGCGTCTGATCGGAAAAAAAGGTCCGCCTGCCGGAACTGCCGAACGCCACCGGATTCGCGTTCACCGCGTAGCCCGTCGGCGAGCCTTGCAGAATGAAGTTGTACCCGCTGTTCGTACCCTCCGCCAGATTCTTCGGGATGAGGTCGGCCGCCTGCGGCCCAGCTGCCCCGCTCGGGGGAGGCCCAAGTTCGGCGAGGGTAGCAGCGTACTTGCCGAACTGCGAGTAGTATTGCGTCTGTCCGGTGTGAATCGTAGTGATCTGGCGGATGGCCGCCATTTCCTGCGCGTGCATCCGCTGATTGTTCAACTTAGGAATCGCGATGGCCGCGATAATCAGGATGATCGCAATCACGATCATCAGTTCGATCAACGAGAAGCCGCGACGGCGCCGGTTGGTTTGCATGGCTTTCCTCTTATTGTAGGACGCGGAGGAGGGGAAAAACGTTTAGACGAAACTGTCCGTGCCGGTATTGCCACCAGATTCGCGTTCCAGAAGTCCGTAGTCAGGTTACGCCCGGAGGACGGAAATAGCGCCAGAGGTTCGTGGTTCGCGGTAGGTCAGGCTTGCGTGCTGGGAATTAGGCTTCAACACCTTCGATGCTCGCCCGCTCTCTCGCATCCTTCGATCAGCCTCTTCCCATGTCGGTAAAGTGCTTATCTCCTGATTCCAATGCCTGACCGATGCCTCATCGCACCAGTTCAGATGGTGCGGCATCGCCCTCTTATGCGGCCCCGTCGTCATGTACAGACGCATTTTTTCTTGACTGTCCCAGGCGGTCATCGTCCAGTAGGTCCGGTCTCGATCCTGGAGGAGTGCTCCCGATTGGAATCCGGATGCTTTCTTGACATGCTGCGGCGCCTGCTCTGTGTGGAAGGCGAAGAAAGGCAGGAAGCGGATCGAACGTATGCGCAATCGCGTGAGGCTAATGAAGATCAAAAGTGTTATCCAAGATTGATGATACGTCCGGCACAACCCGATTGCCCGCCACTTCGAGTCATTGACTTTGTCGACGTGGGGCGGCGGGGGATCTCTCCACGAGGCCTGACCCGCGTTCGATTCCGAACGCCTTCACCATCCCGTCGATCGCACGCAGTCGTTCCAGCAGGCCCGCCAGGTTGTCGAGCTTTAATGCGTTCGCGCCGTCTGACTTCGCTCTCGACGGCTCTTCGTGGACTTCTACAAACAGGGCATCGATTTCTGTGGCGACTGCGGCGCGGGCCAATGTTTCGATGAACTCCGGCTGACCGCCGGATGCGGCTCCTGCTGCTCCTGGAAGCTGGACGCTGTGGGTGGCGTCGAAGCAGACTGGCGCGGCGCGGCGCATGATCTGCAAGCCGCGCATATCGACGACGAGGTTGTTATAGCCGAACGAGGAGCCGCGCTCGGTCAGCAGGATCTTGTCATTGCCTGTAGACGCGACCTTCTCCACCGCATGCGCGATGTCGTTTGGAGAAACGAACTGGCCTTTCTTGATGTTGACGATGCGCCCGGTGCGGCCGGCGGCGACAAGCAGGTCCGTTTGGCGGCAAAGGAACGCGGGGATCTGTAGGATATCGACGGCTTCGGCGGCGGCCTCGGCTTGCGCGGGTTCGTGGATGTCGGTAAGCGTCGGCTGGCCGCTATCGCGGAGCGCTTTTAGGATGCGCAAGCCTTCCTGCAATCCGGGTCCGCGATAAGCGTTGACGCTCGAGCGGTTGGCTTTGTCGAAGCTCGCTTTGAAGACGAAAGGGCCGGCGATTTTGCCGATTTCAGTGGCGAGGAAGCGAACGTGCTCTACGCTTTCAATGACGCAAGGGCCGGCAATCAATGCGAACGGGCTTCCGCCGCCGATGTGGATGTTCGTTTGGTCGATTTGGAGGATCAAGTACAAGCTTATCGAAGTGCGGTGAACGCGCTGGTTGTCCGCTGTAAGTTCCGGCGGAGACTCCCGTTCGCAGACAGCGGAGATGTGATGGGGATAGCATCCCCGCCTTGCAGGGCGGGGTTATGGCGAGAGGCGTTCGGCGCAGCATCCGCGGGTTGGGGCGGGCGGGGCGCTTCGTTGAGGGGTGGGCGCTCGCTGACGGTCGGGGTTAGAGTGGGCACTGGCGAGATCCGCTCACTTCGTTCGCGGTTCTTTGCCGGCGAATGGCCGAAGGATCTTTCACAGTTCCTTCTGCTCGAGGTTCTTCGTTGAGGAGCAGTGGGCAATTGTTTCACGGCTCCTAGCGGGCGGGGTGCTTTCGAGGGTGGGTGCCACTGCTGGCTTCGACCCCAAGGAAAAAAAGCGCGCGCTGCAAGGTGGCAGGCGCGCGCCGTGACTTGAGTGCCCTCTTAAGTTACTTGTTGGTGATCGGCGTCAGTTCGCGGTGCGAGATGATGCGATCGACCATGCCGTAGCGGACGGCTGCCTCGGGCTCCATAATGTAATCGCGATCGACGTCGCGCGAGACCTTGTCGATTTCCTGGCCGCAGGCGCTGGCGAGGATCTGATTAAGAACGTCGCGCATGCGAAGGATTTCGCGCGCGTGGATGTCGATGTCGGTGGCTTGGCCGCCAAGGTTGCCCATGGACGGCTGGTGAATCAGGATCCGCGAGTGGGGCAACGTGAAACGCTTGCCCTTGGTGCCGCAGGCGAGCAGAACCGCCGCCATCGACGCTGCCTGACCGACGCAGTAGGTGACGATATCCGGCTCCACCAGATTCATCGTGTCGAGGATCGCCAGGCCGGCGGTAATCGAGCCGCCCGGCGAGTTGATGTAGAGAGAGATGTCTTTCTCCGGGTCCTCGGCGGCGAGAAAGAGAATCTGCGCGACCACTAGGTTGGCGACGTTGTCGTCGATCGGCGTGCCGAGGAAAATAATGTTTTCTTTGAGCAGCCGCGAGTAGATATCAAACGCGCGCTCGCCGCGGGAAGTCTGTTCAACGACCATCGGCACCAGTATGGAATTCTGCATAACGAAACGGACTCTCCTTCAACTCCAAAGAAACGGGGCGCGACGGGCCCCGGCACTTTCATCATACGCGAGAGGTTCGCGGTGGAGCGATTCAAGTGGGGAGATCCAGGGGCCGCATTCGTTGCTTGGTCTCGTATTAACTGCTGCCCGCAGCCTGCCGAACTCCCCCATAATCAGAGGATGCCGACGTTTCGTCCGCTGCCTCGACAGTGACCACAGTGGGCTGAGAAAAATAGCTACGGAATGCGACACCGGCGTTTTGAGGATGGTTCGTTCCTCGCCCCGCTCGTGCTCGCGGTGCTTAGGAGAACTGCTGATCTTCGCCGCAGTTGCTTCTGCGGACGTTACGATCCGACCTGCTTTTTCTGCAGCGTCACAGGCCGGAGACTTTGTTGTTGCCGCGGTAGCGGTTGTCTTCGGGCGTTCTTTGCAGTCCCCTCGCTGACGGTCGGGGTTCAAGGCGTAGGGCCCCCTCGCTGACGGTCGGGGTTCTTCGAGGGGAGAGGGAGTATAGCGATTTCTGATCTTCTCCCGGGCGGGGTTGTGTCGCCGGAAACAGCGACGAGGCCGCATCACGGGCGAGTTCAACGGTACTCGTCATCTCCGGTGTGCCTCGCTTGACGATGCGCATGCCGCGCGCTGAAAGATAGGCCGCCGCGACCTGCCTGAGCACCGGGTTCGGCCTACTTCGCCGAGGAGCGACACTTACCCCGCCCCACCATCGCACCACCCACTGTCACTAAATCACGCAATGACCTCTTGTACGCGACTGGGGGAGGAAATCGGAACCGGGGAGTCCCGGGAAGAGTTTTCCGCCCTGACCCGGTCACGCACGACCTTACGGTCGCGCCTCGATGGAAGAGGGGTCACGGACGACCTTACGGTCGCGCCCTTGAAGGACAACTTCACGGAAATCATCGGGCGCAGCGAGGCTCTGAGGCGGATTCTCAGGCTCGTCGAAGTGGTTGCTCTGACCAATGCAACCGTGTTGATTCTGGGCGAAACCGGCACGGGGAAGGAACTGGTGGCGCGCGCGGCTCACCGGATGAGTCCGCGCCGGGCGCGCCCCTTGATCACCTTGAACTGCGCCGCCATTCCGACGGGCCTTCTCGAGAGCGAGCTGTTCGGCTATGAGAGAGGAGCCTTCACCGGAGTCCTCCGGCCACCTTAAACTCGATCATGCGCAAGCTCCACATCGCTCCCAATGCGTCCGGCAAGTGGGTTGGGCCCACACCTGTATAGCTCCGCCTCAGGATCTCGGGCACGAGTGTCGAAGCTGTCGAACGGTTGGAGTTGCACACCGAGTCCGAAGAGTTAGACCACGGAACCGTCGCCGCTTTCCGTTGATGTTCAGGGGCGCGTCAAGATCGCGCGAATGCCGTAAAAAAAGCGAACCGAATTGTCGGCGAAATGATTCAGTGCGCTGAGCTACTGGCTGCTGCGATAAGCGCCTAGAACTTCGTCGATTGCACCCTCTGCTTTTACTTCTCCGTGGTCGAGCCATAACGCCCGATCGCAGAGCATCTTGAGGAGTTCGCGGGCGTGCGAAGCGCAGAGAATTGTTTTTCCGGCGTGGCGGAACTCTAGGATCTTCTCCAGACACTTCTTGTAGAACTGCTCGTCGCCTGCTCCCAGGACTTCGTCGATGACGAGGACCTCGGGGTCCATGCTGACGGCTATCGAGAACGCCAGGCGTACGTTCATTCCGGCGGAGTAGGTTCGCAGCGGCTCTTCGATGAACTCGCCGACACCGGAGAATTCGACGATGGAATCGTAGCGGGCGTGGGCTTCTTTCTGAGTCATTCCCATCAACGCGGCGTTGATCAGGACGTTTTCTGCTCCGGTGAGATCGGGGTGGAAACCGGCACCCAGTTCGAGGATCGTCGCGACCTGGCCTTCCATGGTTACGTTGCCGGTATCGGGACGCGTGACTCCGGCAGCTAGGGCAAGGAGGGTGCTTTTGCCTGCTCCATTGTGGCCGACGAGCGCGAGGCTCTCACCTTGTTCGACTTGAAAGCTGACGTTGCGGAGGGCGTAGAAGCGGGGTCCGGTGCGTTGGGTGACGAGATTGACGAGGCGGTCGCGCAGCAGCATCTGCCCACGGTGCATGGGGAAGCTTTTGGCGACGTTCTCGAAAAGGATAGCGGGCATTGGATCAGATGTGGTCGTAGAAGCCGGGCTTCAAGCGGCGGAAGATCAGGAGCCCGAGCACGAAGGCGCTGATGGATACGGTGGTGAGGATCAACAGCAGCGAATTCGGTGGCGCTTTGCCTTCGAGCAGAATATTGCGCATCGCCAGCGTGAGTGCCGCGGCGGGGTTAAAGCGATAGAGATTATGGAACTGCGACGGGATCGACGCGAAGGAATAAAAGATAGGCACAAGCCAGAACAGCATGAGATTCGCGGATTCGACGACGTAGCGGGTGTCGCGGATGAAGACGTTGAGGGCGGAGGTGAAGAGGGCGAGTCCGCAGAGAAAGAGAATGTCGAGGAGCCAGACGACCGGGAGCCAGATCCAATAGCGGTTAGGCGATCCGCCGTAGGCGAACAGGAAGACGAAGAGCAGCGCGAGCTGGATCAACAGGTGGACGCCGTTCGAGAGAACGGCGGCGATGGGCACGAGTTCGCGCGGGACGGGGACTTTTTTGATGAGCGCGTGGCTATCGACGATGGAGATGGTGCCGGAGAGCCAGGCGCCGGTGAAAAAATTGTAGGGCACAAGTCCGCAGAGGATAAAGACGGGAAAGGCGCGCTCGTGATTGCCGGGCTGGACGTAGCCGAAGATGAACGTCAGCATGCCCATCATGACGAGGGGATTGATAAGCGACCAGAGAAGGCCGAGCGACATATTTCGATAGCGAATCCGGAAGTCCTTCAGCACGAGTTGCCGGAGAACGAAAAAAGATTCGCCACGCCAGGCGGGAGCGGCATGCATGCGTTACGCGACAAGTATAACGAACCCTATAATCGTGTGTAGTGTTTCCAGAACAATATCGGGAAGAATTGCTGCGTGCGGTGCACGCGATTGATACGGCGAAAGTGCAGACGGCCATCGACTGGCTGCGGCAGGCGCGGGACGCGGGCAAAGTGATCTACGTCGCGGGCAATGGCGGCAGCGCGGCGACGGCGTCGCACTTTGTCTGCGACATGGTGAAGGGTGCGAGCTATCGGCGGGCTGCGCGGTTCAAGATGATGGCGCTCGTCGACAACGTCGCAACGCTAACGGCGTATGCGAACGATGTGCACTACAGCGAAGTGTTCGCGGAGCAGTTGGAGAACTTCGCGCACCCGGGCGATGTGTTCATGGCGATCAGCGGGAGCGGTAATTCGCCGAATGTGCTGCGCGCCATGGAGGTCGCCACGAAGGCGGGCTGCAAGACGATTGCATTGACGGGGCGGGACGGCGGAAAGCTGGGTCCAATGGCGCAGTTGGAGATCAATGTGGCGGCTCCGCACATGGGCCGCATTGAGGATGGGCATCATGTGATCTGTCACATGATTTGCTACTCGTTTATCGACGCTGTTTAGCGGCTGACTTTGACCGTGATCTTCTCGGACTCGGTGTCCCCACCGGCTCCGGTGGCCGTGACCGTGTAGGTCGTCGTTTGCGCGGGCCGGTCTGCGAAGCAGCTTCTCTGGTCTTTGCTGAGAAGCTGTTGCTCGGGGCGCACGGCGAATGACGTCGCGTTTCGGGCCCTCACACAAATGTGGATGGATTCACCGGCTTTGCTGTCGACGGAGTCTACGTCGACCGAAACGATCTTCACCCGGGGCGCACCGACCTGCACCGTGACAGCCTGCTGAGCAGAAGCGCCTTTCGCGTTCTGCGCTGTCAGGGTATAAACGGTTGTTTGCTCCGGTTTCTCTTCGATGCAACGCGACAACGCGACGCTTAGCGCGCGCGCCGGGGTCGAGGCGGACGGTCTTTGCGCCGTCGACGCCGTAGCAGAGAAGCGTACGTTCTCCTTTGTCGATCCTGGGCGGAGTCGCGTAGAACTGCGTGATCCGTGGCGGCGCTTCTTGGGCCGCCTTGGGTGGCGCGGGCGGCTTGGAGCACCCGGCGATCATGCGGCCGAGCGCGACGCTGGCCGAGGCTGCGAGGGTGAACGCGATACAATTTGCGGGAACCATGCAGACAAGGGTTTTCGCTGGTACACCAAATTCGCGACGGGCGTTCTTGTGCGCGCTCGCGGGCGCTCCGGCACGACTGCGCGGCGCGCAGTCGATCGAGCAGGAGTTGGACGGCGTCGTGAAGTCGCACGTGGCGATCGCCGAGTTATCGCGCGGGAAGCGAAAGCTGTGGGGGCGCATTGGGGGGTCGGCGGAGGAGCGGGCGTCCGCGACACTGTTGTCCACGCAGATGCGTCCATATTGCAATGCGAACTTGGAGCCGGTCCGCTATTCCTCGGAGCGTGTCTTTGATTGGAGCGTTCTGCTCAACGGCCTCGACATTGAGAGTGCGGTGCCTGCTCCGCATGACGCTCGATTCCCCGATGGTGTTTTGAAGGCTGACGTCGTCGTCGTTGCGCCCGATGGCGATTGGGCGCCTGCGCGCGGGAAGTGGGCGTTTCTCGCGGCAACGTGGGATGGCGCGGCGGGCGCCAATCTCGTTCGACAAAAGAATCTTTATCAGAAAGCGGTGGAGGCGGGCGCGGCGGGGTTCGTGTTTTCGCTTCCAACTGGACCGGGCCTGGTGCGCGTGGTTCCTCCGGTAGACAAGGCGTTCGCGGATCTCGATACGCGGTATCCGAAGCAGAAGCGGCCGATTCCGTGTTTTTGCGTTTCTGAGGACGACGGAAAGCGAATTGCCGCGGGTGGCATGCTTGCGGGTTCCATTGTCGCGGAGCAAGACATTCGACGCGAGGGGCGCAACGTGGTGGGGCTTGTGAAGGGCCAAGGGAAGTTTGCCGTCGTGATGCTGGCTCATCTCGATGCGTTCTTTGGCGGCGCGAACGATAACGCAAGCGGCTTGGCGACGCTGGTGGGGATCGCGAAACGCCTTTCGGCGGTGCACCGCGCGAAGCGATTCGCCGACGTGTACCTTGTGGGGCAATCGTCGCATCACGAGGGCGGGCGGGGCACGCGGGCGTTTCTGGCGGCGGATGCAAAGCGCACGGCGGCGATTCAGCAGGCCTACGCGGTGGAGCATGTGGATGCCGCGGGTGGGGCGAATGAGTTCCGACGAATCTTTTTGGGGTCAAAGGGATGGCCGGAGGCTCGGGCGATGGCGCCGGGATTGGTGCGCGACGTTGGCTTGATGAAGGCCGATGTCGAGGTTGCGGATGCGTGCATCAGTGATCTGTTTGTGGTTTGCAAAGACCCGCGGACAGCGGCGGCGAAGGTGTTCAGTTTGATTGGGAGTCCGCCGTACTATCACACGGAGGCCGATACGACGGAGAAGGTGGATGCTCGCGGTGTCGTGCGTGCGGTGGAGTTTCATCTTCGGATGCTTCGAGCGACGGGCGCGATTGGGTCGTGATGCGCCGATTTCTCGCAGTGGATCTGGGCGCGGAAAGCGGTCGCGTCATCTTAGGAATGATTGCAGGGGGACGGTTGTCGCTCGAGGAGTTGCATCGTTTTCCGAATCAGCCAGTGCGATTGCCAGGGGGATTATATTGGGACGCGCTTCGGCTGTTTCACGAGATTCGTGAAGGTCTTTCGATTGCGGGGAAGCGCGGCGTAGCCATCGACGGAATCGGAATCGATACTTGGGGCGTCGATTTCGGACTGCTCGACGAAAGCGGATCCTTGGTGGAGTCTCCTCGGCATTACCGCGATGCTCGCACGAACGGCGTTCCGGGGAAGTTGTTCGAAGTGGTTCCGCGCGAGGATGTGTTCGCGGCCACGGGGCTGCAGTTCCTGGACTTCAATTCGCTCTATCAGTGGTACGCGATGCAGTTGGCTGGTGCTCCGGCGCTACGCGCAGCGAAGCGGCTGCTATTCATGCCGGACCTGCTGAACTACTGGCTGACGGGCGTCGCGCTCACAGAGCGGACGATTGCAAGCACATCGCAGTTCTACGATCCGCGCGCGGCTGGATTCGCAATTGCGCTGTTGCAGCGACTGGGACTCGATGCCGGACTGCTGCCGCAGATCGTGGATCCGGGGACGCGGATCGGAACGCTGCTGCCCGAGATCGCGGCGTCGACGGGGTTGGGCGAGGTAGCGGTCTACGCCTCGGCGTCGCACGATACGGCGTCGGCAGTGGCGGCGGTGCCTGCGGAAGAGGGCGCGGTGGACTGGTGCTATATCAGCTCAGGCACGTGGTCGTTGATGGGCGTCGAGGTGGATGCGCCCGTGATTACGGCGGAGTGTTTGGCGTTGAACTTCACGAATGAAGTCGGCGCGGGCGGCAAGATTCGGTTGCTGAAGAATATTGCCGGGCTGTGGCTGTTGCAAGAGTGCCGGCGCGCGTGGGGCAAATGGTCCTACGAGGAACTGGCGTCGATGGCGGAGTCGGCGCGGCCGCGGGTCGCCCGGCTGGATACCGACTATTTTCTAGAGCCGGGGAACATGCCGGAGCGGATTGCGGCGTATTGCCGCGAGACGGGACAAGCAGTGCCGGCGGATGCGGGCGAGACGACGCGCGTGATTCTCGAAAGCTTGGCGTTCCGCTACGCGGAGGTTCTGCAGAGCCTGGAGCGCTTGACGGGGCGGACGATCCGCGTCATCCATATCGTCGGCGGCGGATCGCGGAACACCTTGCTGAATCGACTGACCGCTGAGATTACGGGGCGGCGCGTGATTGCGGGTCCGGCGGAGGCGACGGCGGCGGGGAATGTTTTGGTGCAGGCGATCGGCGCGGGCGAGGTTCGTGATTTGGCGGAGGCTCGGGCCATGGTGCGGCGGTCGGAGTTGTAGATCTTGAAACCCGTTATCAAACTCTCACGCGCTTGGGTATCGTAATCAATCCGCGCCCTGGCGGAACCGTGAAAAAACCTTCGGCCACCCGCCAGCAAACAACCGCGAACTGCCTGCCCGTTACGGGAAGTCAGTCACGCGCGCGCGTCCGCCAAGAACCAGTTGCGACCAGCAGCAGGAACAAAGAGATCAGTATGAGGCGCACCGAGCAGAGGCTATATCCCCGCCCTTCAGGGCGGGCACTGAGGAGATGTTCATTGCGAAATGCGCCAAATCCGAGCCGCGACCAAAGCGGCCCGAAGGGCCGCGTCGGGAGCGGATTCACGCCGTGCATGGCTCAACCGCGAAGCGTCGAGGCGCGAGCGAAGCGTCGAGGCGCGCGCGAAGTAAGCGCGCGCGAAGCACCACGAATTGCGGCATCTTACGAGGTGGTTCATCGAGAGTGAGCGGATCTTACCAGCGCCCGCTCTAACCCCGCCCGTAACCGAGCCCCACCGACGAACCTCGGGCCTGACGCCCGCGGCTATCGCGGATTGTAGGCGACGCAGTCGATTTCGATCTTCATGTCGGGATTCACGAAGCCGGTGACGACGGTGGTGCGCGCCGGCTTTCCGGTCCCGAAGAATTCCGTGTAGACGGCATTCATTGCGTTGAAGTCCTCGGCGTACTTCAGAAAAACGCCGCAGCGGACAACGTCGTCGAGCGTGGCTCCAGCGGCTTCGAGAATGCCTCGGACGTTGTCGAGAGTCACGCGTGTTTCGTGGGCGATATCGCCGAGCGACATATTGTTGCTGACGGGATCGACGGGGCCCTGGCCGGCTACAAAGATGAAGTCACCGGCGCGGACCGCGGGGGAATAGGGGCCGCGGGGCGCGGGGACTCCTGCGGGGTGGATGTGCTCGATCATGGCTTCGGTGGCTCCTCGGGGGAGATCCCCGTCCTTACGGGTGGGATCGGTTCGGATGCAGTACGCGTGACCTGACGGTCGCGCCTCGTTAGTAACCCCGCTCTAACGGGCGGGGTTACAACACAACTGCCTCTTTGCGGCGGCGACTAGTCGCCTTTCTTGCGGCGCGGTGGACGGCGGGTTGCTCCGCCGGAGCCTCCTGCTGATTTCGGTGCGACGCGCTTGCGGGCTGGCGCCTTCTTCGGCGCGGCTGGCGGCGGATTCGGTTCGAAGATGGTCGGCTGGCCTTCGACGTAGGGTTGCGGGCCGTCGTCTTCGTCTTCCATGATTTCTTCTTCTGCTTGCACGGGCACCGCCGGCGGATAGAACTCCGCGCCCAGGGTGACCAATAGGCCGCCTTCTCTTGGCTCGACGCGCACGACGGTTTTGTCTTGCGCGAAATTGAGGAATTCGGAGAACTGCTGGAAGCCGTAGTGCGTCCAGTCGAAGCGGGGCTGCTCGTCTTTGAACCAGCCGGCGAGGTCCTCGGCGGGGACTCCGCTTTCGAGTTCGAGGCGATGGTTCTCGAGGACGTCGCGCAGAGCCTGCAGAAGCTCTTCGGGCTTCACCTGCGGGCGATCGGGCTGCGAGGAGCCTTTGCGCTCGATGATGTAGCGTCCACCGGTTCCGCTGACGTTGACCATTTCGGTCTTCTTGAGCTTTTCGACGAAGTCGGAGAAGCTGCCGCAGCCGTAGGCCTTCTCGCTGAATGCCGAGTCAAGCTGCAGCATCGTGGACTTCAGAAGGCCGAGTTGCGGTTGGACGGCACGGCGCTCGAGGACCTGCAAGGCGCGTTCGACGAGAGGCATGGCCTGCTGGAGATCGAGGGGAGCGGGGCGCGATTTCTTGCCGCCGTCGCCTCCGCCTTGATTCTGGCCGCCCTGTCCTTGGCCCTGGCCCTGGCCTTGTCCTTGCCCGCCACCACCGCGCGGTCCGCGATCGGGGCGTTCGCCGCGAATGAATGGCTTCACTTCCAGGATCGGGCCGCCGCCGGAATCGGTTAGCAGCGATTCAAAACTAATAAACTCGTGGCAATTCTGCTGGAGGATGGTCGAGGTGAAGGCTTTGCCTCCGACGACGAAGACGGTCTTGCCGTACTCCTTCAGCTTGTTAACCAGCGGAATGAAATCGCTATCGCCACTGACGATGGCGAATGCGTTGACGTGCGAGTGGGTGAACGCCATCTCCAGCGCGTCGAGGGCGAGATTGATGTCGGCCCCATTCTTATCGCCGCGCGGCGAGGGGATTCGTTGGACCATCTGGACGGCGTTCTCCGCCATCTGGCGCGTGGCGGGTTCCTGACGGCCCCAGTTCGCGTAGGCGAACTTGGCGACAATGTCGCCGCGTTCTTTCAGTGCGGCGAGCGCGGCGGAGACGTCAAACTCGCGGCGCAGGGTCGACTTGAGACCGATCTCAATGTTGTCGTAGTCGACAAATACAGCAATATTCAGCTTTTCTTGCATTCTTCTCTCTTCAATTTCGGAGGCGGGCGGCACTCAGGCCGTCTGCTTCACTGAGCCTCGGATGAATTCGACGATCGCGTCCAGCGAAGCGCCGGGTTGATAGACCGCGGCAACGCCGAGTTGTTTGAGCCGTGCAGCATCTTCATCCGGAACGATGCCGCCGACAATGACGATGACATCTGTCATCTGTTTCTCCTGGAGCAGGTTCATCACCCTGGGCACAATCGCATTGTGCGCTCCCGAAAGAATGGAAAGTCCAATGACCTGCACGTCTTCCTGGAGAGCGGCGCTGACGATCATTTCGGGCGTCTGCCGGAGACCGGTGTAGATAACTTCCATACCGGCATCACGAAGAGCGCGAGCAATAATCTTAGCTCCGCGGTCGTGCCCGTCAAGGCCAGGTTTGGCGACCAGCACTCGGATGCGGTTATCCATATGTCGTGGAGACGTCCTTATGGTAGCGCAGACTTTGATGGCCTACACAACGCTGGTTTCGGTGTAGATGCCGAAGTTCTCTTTGAGCGCGTCGCACATCTCGCCGAGCGTGGCGTAAGCGCGGACGCAGTCCATGAGGTAGGGCATCGTGTTCTCGGTGCCCTCAGCAGCGCGCTTCAGTGCGTTGAGGGTCCGCTCGACTTCGGTGTTATCGCGTCGGGCGCGCAGCGACTTCAGCTTGGCCACCTGCTTTTCGCCCGCCGTTTCGTCGATCTGCAGGAGATCGATCTTCTCCTCCTTCTCGGCGATGAACTGGTTGACGCCGACGATAACCTGCTCGTGCGCCTCGACAGTTTGCTGGTATTCGAAGCTCGCGTTCGCGATCTCACTTTGCGGATAGTTCCGTTCGATCGCGGGGATCATGCCGCCCATTTCGTCAATACGCTTGATATAGGCGTTGGCGGCCTCTTCGACTTGCGCGGTGAGGTGCTCGATGAAGTAGCTGCCTCCGAAGGGGTCGGCGACGCCCGGGACTCCGGTTTCGTGAGCGATGATTTGCTGGGTGCGGAGGGCAATGGTGACGGCCTGTTCACTAGGCAGTGCGTAGGCCTCGTCCAGGGAGTTCGTGTGAAGCGATTGCGTGCCGCCGAGTACCGCGGCGAGACCTTGGATGGCGGTGCGGACGACGTTGTTCATCGGCTGCTGCCAGGTGAGCGAGCAACCAGCCGTCTGCGAGTGGAAGCGCAGCTTCCAACTGCGTTCGTCTTTGGCGCCGTAGCGGTCGCGCATCGCGAGCGCCCAGATCCGGCGGGCGGCGCGATACTTGGCGATTTCTTCAAAAAAGTCCGAATGAGCATTAAAGAAGAAGCTGAGGCGCGGGGCGAAGTCGTCGACGCGAAGGCCGCGTTCGATGGCCCAATCGACATACTCGAGGCCATCGCGGAGCGTGAAGGCGAGTTCCTGCACCGCGGTCGATCCAGCTTCCCGGATGTGATAGCCGGAGATCGAAATCGGGTTGAACTTGGGCGTGTGCTTCGCGCCGAATTCGATCGTATCGGTGACAAGGCGCATCGATGGGCGCGGCGGATAAATATATTCCTTCTGCGCGATGTATTCCTTCAGGATGTCGTTCTGCAGAGTCCCGTTGACCTTAGACCACGGCACGCCTTGCTTTTCGGCGACGGCGAGATACATCGCCCAAATCATCGGCGCCGGCGAATTGATGGTCATCGAGACGGTGACATCGCCCAGCGGGATGCCGCGGAACAGAGTCTCCATGTCTTCGAGCGAAGAGATGGCGACGCCGCACTTGCCGACTTCGCCTTCGGCGGTGGGGTGATCGGAATCATAGCCCATCAGCGTCGGCAGATCGAAGGCGACCGAAAGTCCCATCTGGCCGTTCTTCAACAGGTAGTGATACCGCGCGTTGGTTTCTTCGGGCGTGGCAAATCCTGAGAACTGGCGCATCGTCCAGAGCTTGCCGCGATACATCGTTTCGTGGATGCCCCGCGTGTAGGGGAACTCGCCGGGCATCCCGATGTAGCGATCGGGGTTGACGTGTTCCGGCCCGTAGACGTTCTCGAGCGGAAGGCCGCTGAGTGTGCGGTAGGACTTGGCTGATTTCGGGAGCGCGGATTTGCTCATAACGCTTCTATTCTAGTTCGACGCAGGGCCGGACCGCTCTAGTTCTCTGACCGCGCGATCCGCATCGAAACGATCCCCGCCGCACCTGGCGGGGCTAAGCGGGGCTATAACCCGGGCCTTAGGAGCCGTGAAAAATTCGCCACTCTCCAGCAAAGAACCGCGAACGAAGTGAGCGGACGCACGGGCGCGTCATGACCGACATAAACCAGCACGGCATGCCACCGCGCAAGACAGAAA
>JAYVTO010000152.1:0-4321 GCA_043788745.1 Acidobacteriaceae bacterium | reverse complement strand
CCGCAGTCTGCTCCGGTCGGCGAGATCGAGCTCCCTGCGGTGCTGCGCCGCGACCGGAGGATGTTCCAGTAAGCCGCGAAACCCTGAATGAAACCGTAGAGGCGGAAGTGTCGGCACTGCCCGGGGACATGCGGGCGCGGCTGGCGCGAATCGCCTTGCTCATCAAGCAGAACGGCCTGGAACGTGTAGGCGAACCGCACGTCGAGTGTGACGGCCGTGGCCCGCGTGGTGATCCCGTGCGTCGGAGAAGTAACAAATGGCACGTATCACCGACCTCCACAAGAAATGGATGAAGGAGCAGAAGTACCGCAGGCCTTACGCAGCAGGAACTGGCTCGGAAGATGGGCGCCACCCAGCCCGTCGTCGCCCGGGTGGAAAGCGGGCGCTCACGGCCATCGATGCGCACGCTGGAACGGCTGGCGAAGGCCACCGGGTCGCGCCGTGCCCGGCCAAACGGCCGGGCATAGTCAAGTTAGCGCACCCGCAGGTCCGTCATCTTGCGCCGCGCGATCAGCAGAAGGGTCTTGCGAATCGTCTGCAATACGCGCATCTTGCTCGGCCCCCGCTTCCGGTCGTAGCGGAGAACCACCGGGACTTCCGTGAAGCGCGCGCCCAAAGCGCGGAGGTGCAGCAGCACGTCGACCATGCATTGAAAGCCGTCCGATGCCAGGAACGAGTCTCCGTACGTCGCGATGGCGCTTTGGAGCATGCCGGCGCGGTATGCTCGATACCCGCAGGTGAAATCCCGCACGCCGTCCGTCGCGAGCACCGCGCGGAACAGAAGAGACGCCGCGGAACTTAACGCGCGGCGATGCACCGGCACCCCCTGGGAACGCGCGCCCGGCTGGAAGCGGGAGGCGATGACTACATCGAAGCCTTCACGGATCTTCCGCAACATCTCGCCAATGAGAGCCGGCTGGTGTGTATCGTCGGCGTCCATGGTCACGATCGCGTCATCGGGAGCGCACAGGCCGGCGGCCGCAACCAGTCCATCGCGGAGTGTGTAACCGAGTCCCTCGTTCCGCGCGTGACGGCAGATTACCAGAGGCACTCTGGATAGGAACGATTCGAGGATCTCGGAGGTAGCGTCCGTGCTGCCGTCGTCGACAACAAGCACGCGATAGGAGAGGTTGGAGGCGCTCATCGCCTCGTGAACGCGCGTCAGCAACGGGCTGAGGTTTGCCTCTTCGTTGAAAACCGGCAGCACCAGAGTAATCTCGGGGTTCCCCATTTACCAGTTCTCCGGCAGAACGGGAAGGAACCTCGGCCGTTGCGTGGCCGGCGCGCGGCGCGCCAGAAGAAAGGCGCGCCCTGCCGGCGCAGGTTGAATCTCATGACTCGTCGAGGCGATCGCCAAAGCGGCGGGGACGTAGAAATCGCTCTCCGGCTTACTCGCAATCACGGCCGCTATCTGATCGAACGAATCGGCCATGATCGTGGTCGGCACGGCCCCGGCCGACAGGTGGATGAAACGATCGGCCCGCATCACGTAGCCGAGCCTTGCCAGGTGCGGCGCGTAGCGTTCGGCAAAATGGCCCGGATCGATCCAGCAATAGCGCGTGCCCGGAATCGGAAGGAGCAGCGTGTAGAACTCATCGTCGGGTTGGACCGCGATCAGTTCATTCGCCCGGCCCTGCGCGGCGTAGGCTCTCAGCGCGAGTTGCGTCTCGGGCGTTGGGATGCGATAGAAAGCCAGGTCCCATGGAGCCTCCGCGGCCACTTTCCCCACTCCAATAAATAAAAGCACGGCCAGAACCGCGGGAGCGGCCCGCCCCGGCGCGGGAAGGTAGCAGGCTGCGACAACGCACAGCGGCGGAATCAGCAGAGTCGCGTATAGAAAATTCTGCGCCCGGAATGCCGTGAGCGTCCCCGCAACGGCAAGTAGCCACCCCAGCAAGATCCAACCGCGCTCGCGGATCAGCCGCGGAGTGGCCAGAAGAAACACCACGATCAGCACCGGATCGGTGAGGAACAGCCGCCGGGCATAAAACCAGAATTGCGATTCCGTCGCCTCCACGGGCGGGTGCAAGCCAAACCCGAAGAGCTGCGCCTGGATGTATTCCGCGTAAAACCACCCGGGATGAACGGCGATCTGATAGAGATGCCACGGCGCTGCGACAGCGAATATCACGGCACAGGCGTACACAATCCGGCGAGCGGGAACGCGTTTTGCGACCGCCAACCCAACTAGCACTAGAAGAGGAATCACACCGGCGGCGCTCTTGGTCAGAATCGCGGCGGCTGTAAATATGCCGAAGCCAAGAATCGATAGCCGCTTTTCGAGCGCCGTATCTCTTGCCAGGAAAAAGATCGCGGCCAGGATGCAGGACGAAACCAGCACGTCCAGGCAAGCGAGCCGGCTCATCGTTTCCCAGACGGAATTCGACAGCAGTAAAACAGCGGCGCAAAGGCCGGCGTACCCGCTTCGAAATCGCCAGCCCCACGCGAAGACCAGGGTGGCCGCCAGCGCGCCAGCCACCACGCTGGGAGCGCGGAGTGCGAGGCGGGAAAATCCGAACACCTTGACGGACGCCGCCGACAGCCAGTAAAACAAGGGCGGCTTCATCAGGAACAGTCGCCCGTCCAGTTGGGGAGTGAGCCAGTCGCCGGTCTGCAGCATCTGAATCGCGACATGCCCGTAAGTGGCCTCGTCCTGCGATCGGATGTGGCCGATGCGGTCCTGGTAGGAAGCGGTGAACGGAATCCGATTTGTGCCGAGCGCGAGTACAAACAGAGCGGCGAGAAAAACCGCCGCGATCCTCGCGGGTCTCGCTAACATGCGCCGGCGCGCTTTACGCGCCGCTCATCGCCGACAGGAAGTCGCCGTTGCTCTTGGATTTGTTCAGCTTGTCCAGCAGCAGTTCCATGCTTTCGGTCGGCGACAACGGCGTCAGCACCTTGCGCAGCACCCACACGCGATTCAGCTCCTCCTTCGAGAGCAGCAGTTCTTCCTTTCGCGTACCGGATTTGGTGATGTCGATCGCCGGGAAGACGCGCTTGTCCATCAGCTTCCGGTCCAGATGGATTTCCATGTTGCCGGTACCCTTGAACTCTTCGAAAATAACGTCGTCCATGCGCGAGCCGGTGTCGATCAGCGCCGAGGCGACGATGGTCAATGAGCCGCCCTCCTCGATATTGCGCGCCGCTCCAAAAAAGCGTTTCGGACGCTGCAACGCGTTCGAATCGACGCCGCCCGACAGGACCTTACCGGAAGGGGGGACGACGGTGTTGTAGGCGCGCGCAAGACGCGTAATCGAATCCAGCAGAATCACGACGTCGCGCTTGTGCTCGACCAGGCGCTTTGCTTTCTCGATCACCATTTCGGCCACCTGCACGTGGCGCGATGCCGGCTCGTCGAACGTCGAACTGATGACCTCGCCCTTAACCGACCGCTGCATATCGGTGACTTCCTCGGGGCGCTCGTCAATGAGCAGCACGATGAGTGTCACTTCGGGATGATTCGCCGTGATCGAGTTCGCGATACTCTGCAACAGCATCGTCTTGCCCGTTCGAGGCGCGGCTACGATCAGCCCGCGCTGGCCCTTCCCGATGGGCGTCAGCAGATCCATCACGCGCCCGGACGCGTTTTCCTTGGTGGTCTCCATCCGGAGCCGCTCCTGCGGATACAGCGGCGTCAGGTTGTCGAAGAAGATCTTGTTGCGCGCTTCCTCCGGCGGCTCGAAGTTGATGGCGTCAACCTTGATCAGCGCGAAATAACGCTCGCCTTCCTTCGGCGGGCGAATCTGGCCGGAGATCGTGTCGCCGGTCCGCAGATCGAAGCGGCGAATTTGGGATGGCGACACATAAACGTCGTCCGGGCCCGGCAGGTAGTTGTACTCCGGCGCGCGCAAAAACCCGAAGCCGTCGGGCAGGCACTCCAGCACGCCTTCCGAAAAGATGAGCCCGCTCTTCTCCGCCTGGGACTGCAGGATCTTGAAGATCAGTTCCTGCTTGCGCAGGCCCGCGGTGCCCAGGACATTCAGATCCTTCGCGACCTGGTTGAGCTTGAGAATGCTCATGTCCTTGAGATCCTTGAGATCCAGCGTCGGCATGCCGGCGTTCTTTCCGTCGGCCTTGGGCGCATGGTCCTGCCGCGGCGGCTGAGCTTGGGCCCCAGTCGCCTGAGGCGGACGCTGCGCGGGCGGTTGTGCCGCCGGACGTTGCTTCGCAGCGGCGGCGTTCGGGGCGTGAGCCTTATCGGCCGATCTTTCCTCGGCGCGGGGCTCGGGCCCGTTGGCCGTCTTCGCCGCGCGCGCTTCCTTCACTTCGACTTCGGCCGCGACAGCCTTGGGTTGCTCGTTCGCGGTTTTCACTTCGGGGG
>JAYVTO010000151.1:0-13776 GCA_043788745.1 Acidobacteriaceae bacterium | reverse complement strand
CGAGCCGGGAGCGGTGCCTTTCCTTCTCCATTGGCCCCTTTCTCGAACCCGCCGGAGAGCTCCCGAGCGCGGTTAACAGGTTGACACTCTCGCGGCGCGGTTTTCGAAATCGGCGCGTTGGTTAGCACGGTCGTCCGGCTCGGCCTGTGTCTCACCCTCTAGTGGCAGGGGTTTCACGTGGTTCAATGGACTTCTCCGTTCCTCCGGAGAGAGCCGTCGGCGGTTAACGCGATCGTCGGACTCGTGGCATCGCTACGGTGTGCCGACGCGAGATCGCCATCATCGGCGCTCACGCACGGTTGAGGTGTACGACCAGATTGGAGCCCTCTCAGCCAGTATCTCAGCCAGTAGGTTCCCCCGACGAACCGAGACGGCTGAAGCCTCGCAGCTTATGCTTCACCGTCGGGTGCTTCAGCCAGCGCCCGCCACGTGCCAGCGCGGAACTCGAATTTTGCCGTTCGGCGTGCCGGATTCCGTATCGGGAGGACCTGCAGCCCTCCATCATCGTGGCGCTCGACCACATAAAGCCAGTAATCGAAATCGTCCGCCAGTTGTACGTTGTCGGTTTTTCCAGCAAGCGCGTCGCGGAATTGCCGATCGCTCACCTCGACCGTCTCATCGTCTGTCCAGTCGCAGCCGTGTCCCTTGACCTCGATGCGCCTCACCAAGTGCTTCGCCGGGTCATCGAGTGCCTTGTCAAAGCTGTCGATGTCGTAGCCTGGTTGTCCAGCATCCTTTGCTTCGGCAAATCGCCCAGCATCACGCTCGAAGTCCACCACAGCCTGCCGGTATGCTTCATCGGACCCGAAAGCCTGGCGCGAGTGCTTCTCACCATCCCCAGCGCCATCGCCGGTGTCGGGGATGGGGCCGACGCCGAGCAGTTCCTTCATCTGCGTCTCGATTTCCGAGTGTTTCTTCCGCAGGCTCTGTAGTCGCCTCTCACGATCGTCCGCAGTGTGCCCGCCGGATGGCGCGGATGCTTCAGGAGTTCCGTTTTGGGACGGCGTATGATCTTCGCACCCCTCCTCGGTACTTTCGTCCTCGACCGGTGTCGGGGCGGGTGGGGCAGTCCCTTCGCATTGAGTCGGAGGCGTCGGTGCCGTTGGGCCTGCAGTAGCCAGTTTGGGCGCTTCGACTACGACGCTCTCGGAGGGCTCTTCTGATCCCGGGACCAATCCGCGTTGTTTCAGGAGTTCCTCCATCTGCGGGCTGAACTTCTCCTCACGATCAAGCCATCCGAGCAACTGTGTCAGCGAGGGCGCCAATTCATCAAGGTCGCGGCGGTTGGCAAGACCACTCCACTGCAGCAGCACACGACAGAGGTCCGCGTTGAACTCATCTGGCGCTCCCGCGATACACACACAGTCTCCATTACGGGCGGCGTATACGCGCCACGCACTCCTCGTCACGCCATGATCGATGAGTTCTTTACTGATCTGCAAGAAGCAGCCGATACTAGGGCGAGTCGCCGGACCGTCGTCTGCTTCGTCTTCCTGCGCAACTTTGCACAGGAAATCCATGACCAATGTGAGACGCCTCGGCCATGATACCGGCACGTCCCGCGCGCCTCCGAACGCAAGCCTCACGGCGAAACGACTGGAGAGGAGCTGTATTCCTAGGAGATCTGCAACGCGGTACTGTTCATCGCGCGTCTCACCAAGGTGTCCAGGGGTGGCCAACAGAAGTCCGCTCACCAGCCCTTTGAACCGTTCATCTCCCAAATCATCGAGGAAGAGCAAATCCGACTTCACGCTCGCCCATTTCCTTGAGGCCACGTACACGAACGCGTCCTCACGCGCCGCGCGCCATCGCTCCTCGCGATCGTGATCGAGTCCATCACCGATGAGTCGGTAAGCGCGCGGCAGGATGCGCCTCACCAAATCGGCGTCCGGCCGTTTCCGCCACACCCACGCCAGAAACTCCAGCGCCTGGTTCCATGTGGGTGCTTGTGGAATCTCAATAATCGAAGCCACCAGGGCCAACAACTGCGCGTTCGGGCCGTCCTCTGACGCGCTATCCACAGATAGCAGAAAGCCGCCAAGGTCGGCGCCACGCGTGCTCTTGGCCACCAGGCGTCCAGCGCCAATGCGCGCGGCTCCGTCGATCAGCGCCTCACCTACCGGAATCAATGGGAGCGCCAGGACCGTGGCGAGTTCTGCCAGATACTCAGGATGCTGCTGGGCATCCGCAAGCGCCGCCTCCAGAAGTTGCACAAGGCGCTCCGATGTTGCTCCCGGCCATTCCCGGCGCAACCGCTCAATCGAGGCGACCTGATCGATCTTCGCGCCAAAGTCGATCCCACATTGCTCCAGGATGCGTACCAGGTCTGCCGATAGGTTGGCCACAGGTGCATCAGGTCGTGCTGGATCAGGGCTTGGCAGCACATTCTCCGGTCGAAACGCCCCACTGCCATCGACCGCGGGCACCCAGGCGGCAGTTTGCAGCACACCCACCCAGCTTGCGCAGTAAGACAGCCTTGGGGCATACACGCTGCTGGAGCCCCATGGCACGAACGCCACTTGAAGTTGGTAGTTGCCGGGCAGCACTTGGCGGGCCTCATGGAGCCACGCGCCGAACTCGCGCGCCTCATCCGGTGTGGGTCCGTTCAGGATCGCTAGAACCTGCTTGTCAAAATTGGCGTCGATGAGCAGGTAGTTGCTGGAGTAGAAGCTCCATATGGAGTGTTTGGCGGTAATTGCCCCCGCCTTTGTGGCTGGGGCGGTGTAGCCGGGGAGCCGCTCTTGTATGGCGGAACGCGAGAGCTCCTCCCGCGAGCGCCAAAGCCGAAGTGGCCCTTTGATCTCGGTGCTGGCGCTTTCAAAGAAGGACCGCCAATCGGCGTCCGTCAGCCCCGGCTTGTGCTGCAAGTACCGCGGTGATACGACAGGCGCTCCGGAAAAGAAGCGCCGCCTTGCCGGGCTGGCGTACGGGTCAGCCAGAACGGCATTCTGCAGTGGAGCGAGGGTGCCGTCCTCGCATAGGGTACGCATCACCAGATTGGGCCGCTGCTTCTGCTTCAGGTGGACCCAGCACGTCACGTCGAGGACAAGGGTTTGCAGGTCCGGATCCGGCTGGGTGGGCAGCGCCTCCCACCAGCGCCGCGTTACCTCCTCCAAGTTCTCGCGGCGCATCTGCCTGACATACTCCTGCGCACCCGAGTCACGTCGCAAAGATCGATCAAACCACCACTCCAGCCGTTCACGGGGTGGCGCAAGGTGGGGCTCTAGCAACGATCGCAGTGGTGGGTCCTCTTCTGGAACGGAATCCCACTCGGCAGGCAGCCCGATCGCGCTGTCACGGTCGATCCATACGCCGTCGGCTGCCGGGAGGCACCGCAAGCGAGACTCCCGCCAAATGCTGACACCATCCAGGCTTGCCAGTGCCCTCAACAGGCGTAGGTGAGCGTCGGCCCCACCCGGCCCGAGTTGCTCTCGCCATTCTCCGACAGTGCCGATCTCCCAGTGGCTCGACAGGTCAGCGACAGCAAGCGGCGTGAGGAGCTCAATGTGCGATAACGATTCCAGTGTCCGGAGCCCGAGAATCGTCGTGCTTAGAACGCAGTCCCCGAAGAGCACCCACGGCAGGAGAGTTGCCTCGTCAAAGGATCGCAGGATCGAAGGCAGCAGTCGCGCTTCTGATGGCATTGCAAACCGCGTGCCCTCCGATGTGCGGACCGGCAGGAAGGACAGAGAGGAAAGCGCGGCCTTGAGACCATCGCAGAACTCAGGGTCACTCAGGTACGCGCTGAACGCTCCGTCTGTCTCGCCCCACTCCGGCAATACCGCGATGCTCTCACCAAGCGCCTGGTCGGGTATGTCTTGCAAAGTCGTGACCCAGGAGAGGTACGCCGCCACAAGCCCGGCGAATCGCGACAGGATCTCGCGATGCCACTGGTTGGTTTCGACCTCCATGATCTCGCGGCGGCTGGTGACCAGCAGCCAGTCCGCCTGCACGTGCAATCCCAACGGCACATTCACCCCAGTTGGAAGCAGGGCGTATGCTTGACCGCGCTGCGGCGGTTGCGGGAAGCCGCTATCGTCCAGTGGGCAGAATACCTCGACCGTTCGCTGGCGTTGCGCCTCGGCATAAACCGCTTCCTTCTCCTCGGGGCGCGGCTGGATCTGCCGGTGTTCCAGAAAGCGCGCGATGGCGGGGCCACTTGGCTGATAGCGTGAGGAAAACAGGATCCACTCTCGGGTGCGCTCACTCGCCTCGTGGTATGCAGTGAGCTTGACGCGGGTCATCTGCTCGTCCACGCTCTCTTCGTCTTGCTCCAACAGCCAGTGTTCGCCTGACCACTCAACCTCCTCGACACCCCGGCGCGCCAGCAATGCAAGAACCAGAAGATCTGGCGAGAGCACCTTGGTGACGTCATCCGCTATGGGGCCAAGGCGCTGCAATCTGTCGTGGAGGAAGAACCGGCACGTCATTCCCTGGGACGGCGGGGCGATCGCCTCGTCATAAGCCGGCAGAACACACCCGAGCCAGTGGCGCTGTCGGTCCCCCAACTCGCCGACCTCCTCTTTGACACGAAAACCAAAACGCCACGGCCCTGAACTGACATCAACGCATTCAAAGCTCTGGAATACGGCCTTGAAGCCGATCCCCATAAAGCCGACCGTGCCGGCCCCCTTTTTGGACATGCCGCGGACGCACAACGCCTCGACGTGCCCTTCATTGAAAGCTCTACCATCATGTTCGACAACCAGCGTTCGCGCCGTTTCATCCACTGAGAGACGAATGTGCTTGGCGTCAGCGTCCACTGCGTTTTGCAGCAGTTCGCCAACGTACAGCCACGGGTGTGGGAATGTCTGTTGAAGGTCCTTCAGCGCTCCATATCCGCGGTCGGTTGCGTAAAAGTCCTGGTTCTTCGATCGGACATCTGCCAAGAACTGCGCAGCAGCGCTCTCAGTGGTCTGTGGTTTGGTGCCGGTGAGCATCGTGTATGTAGACGCCTTGATCTATCTTCGAGGTGCTTACTGACTGCGTTACGCCGCAACGAATTGCAGAGCCTTCCGACTAATGCGTGCGTGCGGAACTGGCGGCCAATGTGCCTGGAACAACCAATTTACTCCCTTTTCAATTCGCTTGCTGTTGCCAGGAGCATGGACGCCCATCGGACTCCGGACCAGTGGGGAAGGCTCTGGTCTCGCGCCATCTTAGTGGCAGCTAGGCGTTACAGTTGTCGAGTTCCGAAATCGGCCGCATCCTTTTGGCTCTCGCCGAATCGTTGGAAACGCATCACCGAATCCGTCTTCGGCTGTCCAGATGGGAGAACGTACGGTGGTCGCCGTGCCAGTTAACGCCAGTTAACGCCCAAGCCTCAGGGCATCTTTGGGACCATTATTCCGGCTGGGAACAAGAAACGCCCATGCGTCTGGGATCCGTGTTTCCGTAACAAGCGCCCCGCCTTACTGCTCCCGTGCCGCTCGCACTTCCCAGATACGGCGTTGGAGGAAGTAGCGCTGGATCAGTCTGTGAACTCCCGTCGACAGTCAACTGTGACAAGAAACGCCACCGCCAGGACTGCGCGGCCGCCGTGGGCCCGCCGCGCTACGTCCCCCGTGCGGGCCTTGCAGCGCCGGACGGTCACCTCGCAGTACAGTTGATCGAGTTTGATTACACGCCCCGCCTGGCACCCCATTTCCTCGCGCGCGATTGAACCTCGTGCCGGGCTCACCGGACGCATCGTGGATCCTGTTCCTATCAGCAGGAAGCGGGTGATCCATTCACAGTCATCGGAATCCTGGACAAAAGGACCGACGAGGAGCGTCAGCAGGGCGGCGTGTACGCGATGTTGTTCGTGAATCTGTCCGGTTTTTCGGTTGCTCCTGATCGCGGTGATGAGGTCACCGTCGACGGCGCACTTTACACCGTGTTCGAGGTAAAGAACGATTCCGCCGGCGGTTGCTGGCTTTCCATTCGAGAGAAGATCTGATGCCGTCGGTACGAGTGTTCTACAAGAAGCAGGTCCGGATCGATCTGATGAACTTCCGCCAGCACCAGATGTTCAAGGTCGGCACGGTCGGCGTGGCCGCAGTGAAGAACCGGCTGCAGGCCGCACTGGGCCCGGAAGACCAGCCGGCCAAGCCGCTCACCAAGCGTTATGCGATCCAGAAGACGAAGCTCGGCAAGGGCAACCGGCGCAACCTGAGCTTCACTGGCGACATGCTGCGCAACCTGTCGCTGCGCACCGTCAGCGAGAAAACAGCGAAGGCCGGCCTTACCTCGCGCAAGGACCGGATCAAAGGCTGGGCCAACCAGAAGATTCAGGAGTGGCTGGTCTTCTCGCCGAAGAACAAGGCCGCCGTGGTGGAGGCGACGCGGCGGGTGTTCGAGGAAATGAAGAAGCGGCTCCTGATCGAGCGAAGCCTCGGCGGTAAACAGGGATGATCGATACTTCCGAACTGGTCAACAACTTGGTCGCGTCGCTGCGTGACATCCCTGACCTCGTCACGGAGATGGGTGGTGACCCGGACCGGATCTACGCATACCACGACCAGTACCCGAAGAAGTCGAGCCTGGCGTTCGCGATTCACCAGATGCGTTCGCCATCCATCATGGTCGCGTGGCAGGGCTCTGCACCCGGCAACTTCGGCGGGAGCGACGTGTGGAAACATCAGGTGTCGCTGTTCTTGCGCGCGCGAGAGACATTCGACGGTGATCCGCCGACCGCGTACTACCGGTTGTTCCGCCTGATTACCAAGGGCGTCCCGGCCTCGGCGGGTGGGCCCATGATCAACGCTACCGTTCATCCTTCTTGCTACCCGATGGATGTGCCGTCAATTCAGCGCGCCACCGATGCAGAGGGACTGGATTACTTCGAGGTGAACATGACCTTCACGGAGATTGGCGATGACTGACGAACGCGTGTGGCTCCGCCCTCCCACGGGCAAGGCGAGCCGAAGCAAGTCGAAGCGAAGCCCGAACTGCTCGTACCCCTGATGATTTCTGGATGGTCGCAGTGCGAGCCGCCGGACACGAACGAAGAGGTGAAACCCGATGTCCACGACTAGACTGCAGGAAGTTCTGATCTGCTTCGGCAAACAGAAGCAGACCGACATCGCCACCGCCAACACCGGCGGGCAGATGTGGCAGTTGCGGAAGCTCAACGCCGCGCTCGTCAACCCGAAGCTCAACACCGAAAACGACGCCGAGGAGTTTGGCAAAGGCCACGAGTTCCCCACGCAATCATTCCAGACTTCCTGGGACGTTAACGGCTCACTCGAAAAGTACCTCGGCTCGGAGATCGGCGCTTGGGCAATGGCCTATGGCCTCGGGAAGGTCGTGAAGTCGGGCACTACTCCGAACTTCACCTACACATGCACGCCGTTGATCCCGGCGAGCGGGGACGCTGCCGAACTGCCGTACTTCTCTTTCGTCGAGCAGATCCGTCCCGGCGCGGGCGTGGTTGTTGATCGCATGGCTGTGGGCTGCGTCGTCGAAGGTTGGACGATCTCCATCGGCAGTGGACCGGGCCGCGCAAACTCGAAGATCACCGTCGAGTTCGTAGGTGCGGGCAAGACGACCGAACCGTCTGGCATCACGATGCCTGCGGCGACGCTTGAGAAACTGCTGCCGTCTGCGTCGCTCGCGCTCACCATCAACGGCGTCAACTACGTCTCGAACAAGAACATCATTTCGCTGGAGACTTCGTGGAAGAACAACGTCCGTCTCGATGGCGGATTCTTCCCTGGCTCCGGCTTCCAGACGCCGGGCGATGCAACGAGCGGCGCGATCCGCGGCCGCCTGGAATTCGCCAATCGCCAGGGCATGCTGAAGTTCGTGGCCCGCTTCGAGAACGGTTCCACGGAACTGACCAAGCTCAAGAACCAGTCCACCGGCACCGCCGTCCTCTTGCTTACCTACGACGCGAACAACTCGCTGGAAATCACCTGGCAGAAGGTGTCGTTTGCGATGGCCGAAGTCGGTGAGACGGACGGGATCGTGACGGTCTCCGTCGAGTGCCTGCCGATGTACGACTCCTCGAACGGCATCGTCTCGGCGGTGGCCAAGTGCAACGTGGACAACATCTGTCAATAGGAGATGAAAATGGAACAGAAGATTTCAGTATTCGACGCGGCGCGCCCGATTGCGCTGCAGTTGCGAACTTCGGCGGGGGTGAAGACCATCCGGGTCCGCTTCCCCTCCGACGAGGAATGGACCGAGCGCCAGCGTCGCAGGAAGGTGATCATCAAGCAGTTGGGACGTGGCGTCTCGGAGACGATCATCGCGAATGGCGAGGACGCCGACGG
The DNA here is from genome assembly GCA_043788745.1 of Acidobacteriaceae bacterium. Lineage (GTDB taxonomy): Bacteria > Acidobacteriota > Terriglobia > Bryobacterales > Bryobacteraceae > JBBQWZ01. Next base: position 5,521 of record JAYVTO010000151.1, on the reverse strand, counting down.
CGCACTACTCGCCAAGATTCGTGTGCCCGAAGAGAACGCGCTGGAAGTAGATGCGTTCGAAGCCAGCCGGATCATTGAGCAGTTGAGCATGGCCGAGGTGGATGACGTGGTGCAGGCCGGTGACGTGTTCCGCGTGATGCTCCGCGTGCTCGGCGGTACGGTGACGCACGTGTTGAAGATGGCTTCGGCAAAAGACGTGACCGAGTACCGCCGTGGTTTCGCGCGTGTTCTCGACCTGCCCTACAACCGCCAGGAACTCACCATCAACCTCGCGGCTGCAGGTGCTCTGTACAAGAAGCTGATCACGACCACCGAGGGTTACGCCGGAGACGCGCCGGTCATGCACCAGGCGGTTGCCGTGAAGGCAGCCATCGACGCGCTCGACGCCGGATTCCAGGAGCCGGGCGACCCAAACTCGTAGGCGGGGCGGAGTGGCCCGAGCAGCCCTCCCTGCGTTTCCTGGTTCACTGGGCCCTGCGCCGCGACGATCTCTGCGACCCGAAGCTGTGTCCCGACGCGCCCGACGACGGGGACCGGTGCGACCACTGTCCGCTCGATAGGCTCGACGGGGCGCAAGCGTCGGAGGCCGGTCTCCTCATCCGGCGAGCGTTGGACCTCCGGGCGGCGTTGAAGCTGGGCATCCATTTCACCCTTGATGACATTCGCGCGGATGAATTCCACGCGATGTTGATCCTCGAAGAGGAACGGGACCGGATGGACCGGGAGCAGATGCAGCACAGGATTCCGTGACCGGCACCCCGGCCCTATGAAGCCTGCCGCTTACCCAGTCCTTCGGCGATCATGGCCGTTACGAGCGTGTTCAGGCTAACGCCCTCCTGCCGCGCCTTGGCAGCGAGGCGCGAGTGAAGGCTCCGAGGCACGCGTTGCCGCCACTGCCCGCTGGCTTCGCTCGGCTTTGGAATGGGGTCGCCGTGCTTGGCGCAACTCAGGAGATAGGACTTGACGGCGTCACAGCCTTGCTTGAGAGTTTCCTCTGGAGTGCTCCCGTCGGAGATGCAGCCCGGCAAATCGGGATACTCAATAGCGAATCCTCCGCCATCCGCTTCGGAGAGCGGGCGGATCGTAAACGGGTAGGAGTTGATGAGGGTCTTGTCAATCTTCATTTTGCTGACCTATTCTGTCGACTAAGTCTACAAACAAACGCAAATACACCGGCTTGATGGGCAGATGCGCTGGCACGGAGAGCCGCCCAGCCTTGTCGTGCCGAAAGACGACGTGACTCGTCCCGTGCTGATCGTGATCGATGCCCAACCGATCGGCAACAACCTTCAGATCGTCAATCCGCCAGTCGCGTGGATTACGCCGCATTTTGGCAATGAGCTTCGCCGCGTTCGACACAACCGTATGGTATCACATGCGGTACCACGCAGTGAGTGAGCACCGGACATCACATGGCCGATAACAAACTCGAACTGGTCGTCGCCGTCGAGGTGGACAAGGCTAATCAGTCCATCAAGAGCGTCAATGCCAGTCTGTCGAGCATGGAGGCGTCCGCCACCAAGAGCGCGAAGGGAGCCGCCCAAGGAATCGACGGGATGACGGCGGCCATGGCGAAAGGCGCGACGGCGGGCAACTTGTTCGCCGAAGCCATCAAGGGTGCGCTTGGCTGGGCGAAGGAGTTCACCGTTGGTTCGGTCATGATGGCGGCAGAGAATGCCAAGGCCGAGGCTTCCCTCAGGGCGCTGGCGACCGCGCACGGCGTCGGCGCAGCCGCGGCGTCGAAGCAGGTGGCTGCAATCGAAGAAATCGGCTTCGAGTTCACGGAGGCTGCGCATGCCGTTCAGCGCCTCATCGTCGCCGACATGGATCTGGCGAAGTCCGAGGGTCTCGCCAAACTCGCCAAAGACGCGGCGGCTGTGCAGAACGTGTCTGCTGGCGAAGCGATGGAGGGCATTGTCTTGGCCATCGAGTCGGGCGCGTCGCGCGGCCTGCGGACGTTGGGCCTGTTCGTCGACTTCCAGAAGAAAACCCAGATTGCGGAGCTTCAACTGGGCCGTGCATTGACCGAGACCGAGGAGAAGCGGATCCGCTACAACGCGGTGATGCGCGAGGGCGCGAAGATTCAGGGTGCGCACGCGGCCGCGTCGCAGACGGTCGAAGGTCAACTTGGCGCTCTGCGGCGCGAGTTCAATAACGTTCGAGAAGACATCGGGGCCAAATTCCAAGCGGACCTCAAGGGGATGATCGTCAATCTGCGCGGCCTGGTCGGGTGGTTAAAGGACAATACCGACGGCCTCACAAAGTTTGGCGAGATAGCTCTGTGGGTGTCGGGCATGCTTGCGTCTTACGCGCTGGCCGAAAAGATCATGGCGCTGGCGAAGTCCATCGCGGCGCTGAGGCTCGCCAGTCTAAACCCCTACGCGCTGCTCGCCACGGGCGTGATTGCAGCGGGCGCGATCATCTACAACAACTTCAAAAACACACAGGAACAACTTCAGGCTCGCTTCGACGAGATGCAGCAGCAGGCCCTCCGCAAGCAGCTCGCCACCGGCAAGACGAGTGTCGAGGAACTGCGCAAGCAGGGGATGACGGACGACCAGATCCGGGAACTCATCACGGGAAAGCAGATCTTTCCAAACGAGCAACCGTTTGATTACGGCGGTCCGAAGTTCACCATTTCGCAGGCAGGCAAGGCCGACAAGGAGCCGGACCTCGAAACGCTGAAGCGCGCCGCAGAGATTCGCAAGCGACAGTTGGAAGTGGAAAGGGAGTCCCGGCAACGCGGATCGCGTGATGCGCGACCTCGCAAATGATGTGGACCTTTACCGCGCGTCGATAGAATTCTCGCTGTTCCATGTTGGGCAAGGCATCAAGCTCGATCTTTGGAAGGGCGACATCGTCAACTGGTCTCTCGACGCAGGTCCGGAGTTCAAGGTCAACGCCGCCGATGGTCTGTACGAACTGAACCTGCCGTACCCGACGCGTAAGATCTCGCGGACGTGCTGGAAGCAATTCAACTCCAGTCCCTGCCCCTATGCGACCGCTGGCGCTCTCGACCCGGTTCACTTCCCGGACGCCGACGCTTCGAAGTGCGACAAGGGCTACGAGACGCCGAACGGATGCCTCGCACACGGCATGAAGCGATACTACGGCGCGATCCTCGCGGAACCGCAGGGTGTCCGGATCAAGGACAACTCGACTGGGACCTGGGGCTTCGGACGTTCCCCGCTCACGTCCGTCTCGCTTGTCGCGGATTCAATCTACGACCAAGTGATGCCAGAAGTCTACACCGACAGCGATATGCCGGTGAACGGCAAGATGGCTGCGGGCCGGGACGAAAGCGACTTCTACGAAGGCCTGGGCGTCGTGTGCGAAGGACCTGTGACCTTCGGCACCGGCCACAAACTCGACGGCCAGTTTCACCACGGCTACCCAGGCACCTTTGGGCTTCGCACGGTGCCTGGCGATGATCCCGCCGGAACGCAGGACTGGTTCTCTCTCGACCAGTCCGGTAACCAGACCGGCGGCGACTGGCGCAAAGTCTTCTCCGGCAGCTCCACCTACAAGGACAACTTCGCGGCCGGAACCGCATTCCTTGTGGTCCGGCGCGGCGACGCGAAGGGACTCCAGTTGTCGAAGCCCGGCGAGCACCAAATGGAAGCCATCGTCCAAAGCGGGATGAAGGGCTGGGTTTGGACCTCGCCGGGCGTGCGCGTGTACGGCCCGCCTCTCACCAATCCCGTCTGGATCGCAATCAATATGCTGTTCCGGGCGCGCGGCTTGCGTCTTGGCTCCGGTGCGACCACGCCGCAGTTGGACTTCGCGGAGACGTTTTTCGACGTGCAAGCCGCCATTGATGCGGCCGCGATCTGCGACGAGCAGGTGACGAAACTCGTCGGCACCGGCACAGAGACTCAGTTCAAGTTCCGGGGCACCGTGCAGGAAGAGAAACCGCTCCGGGACTGGATTCAGGAAGTACTGATCAACTGCCTGGGCTTCTATACGTTCTCGTTTGGAAAGCTCAAGGTTGGCGTGCGCGTGAACTCGTCGTCGGTCGAGGCTTTCACGGAAGGGAACATCCTGTTTCGCAGCCTGAAGCTCGCGCCGCTCAAACCGTCGTTCAATCACATCACCGCGCACTTCGCGGACGAAGACTTTGAGTTCGTCGCGAACAGCGTGGCCGTCTACGATGTGGACCATGCGCTCTTGCTGGCTGGCGGCGCGGGGCCACAGTTCCTCAAATCGAGCGTCAACCTCGCCGGGACGTTCTCGAAATCGCAGGCCGGCAGGATCATCGCCATCCGCCTCCGCGAGGAGTTGGGTGGCATCACGGCGGCGGAATGGAAGGCGGCGAGGAGCGTTCAGTTCCGAACCACGGTCCTCGCGCTCAACACGGAGCCGGGGATGGTCTGCTCGATGACGCATCCGGACATGCCGGGCGGCGCGGGAGAGTTCCGCGTCACGGGCTGGCGGTTGAACAACGACTACAGCATCGACATTCAAGGCCGCACGACCACGGACTCGATGTACGACCTGGTCACCGGCCCGAAGCCCGCCGACGTGACTCCCGACGATGTGCCGGAGGAGGTCCTGATCGACACCGGCGTTCCAGGGATCGTGACCGGAACGCCCAAGCTCTCCGACTACGGCACCTTCGCCGTCGACAATATGGAGGTCCTGCCGGATGCCTCCGGCAACAGCAATATCGTGGGCGCCCAGCAGGTCGCCATGGCGCTCTATTACGTGGATGAACTCGCCGCGGATCTGTGGGCATCACTCGACGCCTCGCTCGACAAGACCACGGATCCGGCGACGGTCGCCTGTACGGTTAATCCGGCCACCACGCGCCAGTTCAAAGTGGGCGACTTCGTGGTGTTCAACGATGAGGCGAAGGACCCGGACAACAGCGGGCGTCGCTCGTTTGAATGCGTGCAGATCGTGGGTCCGGGTAATGAAGGTGACGTAATTCCATCCGGAGACTTCCAGTTTCAGCGGGAGTATCCCGGCGTCCCATCAGGTCAAGCCACGTTTGGCACACTGCGCTGCGCGCACTTGAAGGGCGTCCGTTTCTACAGGCTCGATCAGAAGACATTCACGTTCTCGGTGAAGAAAGGGTTCTTCCGGACGCCCGGCCTTCCGGCACGCGTCGAAGCGAAGCTCCCTTCGGCGTGTGTGGTGGCGGCGCTCGTGGGTGTGGCAAACCACTTCGGCTTCGGGCCGTTCAGGGTCTTTCCGCTTTCGCACCACAGCGAACCGTTCACGCCTGGCGACCGGACCTGCAACGGCGGCGCTTACACGTTCCAGATTCCTGGCGCGCTGGCGGTGCAAGACACGGTTGCGATCCCGATGAAGGTGCAGGACGCCGCGTCCATCCGCTGCATCTACGCCTATGTCCAACAAGGCACCACCGACGGTCAATCGGCCTATCTGATCAAGATCAGCCGCGACGACGGCGCGACGTGGGAGCCGCTCGAATACATGGGCATCGCTCAGTCCCTGCCGACCGCCTACAAGAACACGTTCGACTTCATGGTGAACAACCAGGGATACGGTCTACCGG
>JAYVTO010000150.1:0-5391 GCA_043788745.1 Acidobacteriaceae bacterium | reverse complement strand
GCATGCTGATGATCAATCCCTAGCATGCGCCCCTTCAGGCTCATCCTGCGTTAGAAACAGGCCCTCCTTCAGGCTCATCCTGCATTAGACAAGACTAACGCTTCCAAACAATTTCGCGAATATTGTATCATTGGCACAATGAAAGCCACGGACGGATTGGGCGGAAGATCGGGCCCGGTAGTGGCCGTGACGCGCGCCCGTTCGCGAGCGGGCGGCGCGGGCGGAGCCTTTCCTCTTTCTCTGCAACAGGATAGCGCAATTGTTTCGCTGGCTGCCAAGGTAACTGCGTTCCTTCATTACTGCCGGGTCGAAAAGGGCCTTTCCGCGAACACGATCGCCTCGTACGGGTTGGACCTGAAGCGGTTTGTTACATTTTTTCAAAACAGCAAGGATTGCGTTCCCGATGCAGAACCGCTCCGGGCCTATCACAATGCGCTGGCGGCCGAGGTCCACTTGAAGGGCCGTACGCTGGCCCGCCACATTGTGACATTGCGGCAATTTTACGGTTTTCTCGGGTTGGAGGCTCCTCAGTTTCTGGCTGTGCGGGATGCCTTGGTGTTGCCGACGCAATGGAGCACGCTGCCGAAGATCAAGAATCGGGACGAGGTAGACCGGCTCTTGGCGATTCCGGCGGCGGATGAGCCGATTGGGCTTCGAGATCGGGCCATGATGGAGTTGGTTTACGCCTCGGGTTTGCGGGCGACGGAACTGGTGAGTGTGCGGCTGACGGACTTGGAGTTGAACCTGGGCGTGATCCGGGTGACGGGCAAGGGCAACAAGCAGCGGCTGGTGCCCATGGGTAGTTCCGCGCAACAGGGGATTTCGAAGTATTTGGAGCAGGGGCGGCCGGCGATCCTCAAGGGCCGCGCGACGCCGTATCTGTTCGTTACCAGCAGGGGCGGACGGATGACGCGGCAATCGTTTTGGAAGATCATCAAGAAGCACGGAAAGGCTGCGGGTTTATTCCATCATCTCTCCCCGCACGTGCTGCGGCACTCGTTTGCAACCCATCTGGTTGAGGGGGGCGCCGATCTTCGGAGTGTCCAGGTGATGCTGGGTCACGCGGATATTTCGACCACCGAGGTTTATACGCATGTTGCGCGCAGCCGGCTGCGCAGCACAGTGGACAAGCACCACCCGCGGGCCTGACAAAGGCAACGCGTCCGGAATCCAGGAACAAGTTCCTGGCTTCACAAGGTTCTGGTGGATGTTTCGGGGAACGCAGTAAGTTCCACGGACGTCCGAAAGGTCATCGACGATGAGCGACTACATGTTCATGCTGGAGAGCCACTTGACGGCGGATCAGGGCCGCGTGGCGACAGAAGTACAGGCAAAGGCGGCGGATCAGGGATTAAACCTGTTTCTGTCCGGCGGCGCGATGCGCGACATGCTGGGCGGATTTCCGATTCGCGATCTTGACTTCACAGTGGAAGGCAATGGTCCGAAGTTTGCGAAATTGCTCAGCTCGAAGTGTGGTGCCGAGATCGTTTCGACGGACGATCACAAAAAGTCGGCGGAGCTCATGTTTCCGAACGGCGTTTCCGTGGAGATCGGTACGGCGCGGGTGGAACGATTCGGCAAGCCGGGTGCGCGTCCACAGGTGACCCCGGCGACGATGCACGAGGATTTGCGGGGCCGTGACTTCACGATCAACGCCATGGCGCTCTCGATGCACAAGGCCTCGCGAGGGCTGCTGCTGGACCCGACTAACGGCCAGGCGGACCTGGAGCGCAAGGAGATGCGAACGGTCCACAACTACGCGTTCTACGACGATCCTTCGCGGCTGCTGCGGCTGCTGCGGTTCAAGACGCGGCTGGGCTTCGCGATCGAAGAGCGCACGCAGATGCAGTACGCGAATGCGCGCGAAGCCGAGATGGAGAAGAAGATTCCGGTCGAGATCCTTGGCCTCGAGTTGCGGAGGATTGCGGACGAGCCGGATCCCGGCGAGCTGTTGCGGGTGCTGGAGGAAGAAAAGCTGGTGCAGTTATTCTCGCCGGTGTTGGCGGGAGCCAAACTCAACCTGCCGACATTCCAGCGACTGCACAAAGCACGGCAGACGGTGCCATCGGGCGCGGAATTCCCGATCCAGAATATGGGCCTCTTCCTCAACGTCCTGATGGAGAAGCTGAGCCCGAAAGATCGGACTGCGCTGATCAAGCGGCTCTCGCTGACCAAGGCAGACGTCAATCTTTGGCAGAAGCTGGATGCAAAAGCGAAGAAGCTAGAGAAAGAGCTGAAGTCGGTGAAGCTGAATCGCGCATCGATGGTGTACCGCTTTCTGAAGACGCAGCAGGGCGAGTTAATGCTGTACCTGCTACTTCGTTCGCAGCAGAGGCTGGTGGTGGACCGGATCAAGAACTACTTCACAAAGTACATTCCGATTTCGCTTGAAGTCACCGATCGCGATCTACTCGCTACGGGCGTTGAGCCGGGTCCGAAGTTTGCGAAGGCGAAGGAAGATTACATCAACGGCCGGCTGGATGGACGAATCAAGAAGCCGGTTCCGCCGGAGCCTCCGCCGACACCGCCGCAGTCGACGGGCGGATTCGCGAGGCGGAGTCCGGCGGCACCGACCACGTAGGGGTGTGTCGGCGAGACGAAGCCACTGGTAGAGGCATTTAGGCAGATCGATGGCCTTCTTTTCTGAAATGGCCTTCTTTGCTGAATTAGTACGCGCGACCTTACGGTCGCGCCTCGGGGGAGGCCTCGGGGAGAAATGACGCGCGGCGCGTCCGCTCATTGCGTTCGCGGTTCTTTGATGCCGTCGGGACGCAAAAAACCCGGCCGTTTCCGGCCGGGTTTTTTGAAATTTAATTATGGCTCTCTCGGATCAGGCTACCTGAGTTCGGCAGCGAGCCAACATTTCATTCATCTGGTCCTTAAGCTTCAACTTCTGCCGCTTCAGGCTTTGTTCAGCGAGCTCGTCATCCGGTGTGACGTGTTCCTTTTGCTCGATCACCTGAATCTGTTGGTCAAAGGAAGCGTGCTGGGCAGCCAGTGTCCGGAATTCTTCACTGGTTGCCATCAGATGCGCTTTCAAATCATCTTGCTGCGTGCTGTGCTCCATCAGGGGGTCTCCTTACATGGGCTCGCCGCGCCGAGTCGTTTGATTTCGGGGGAGTGGCTCGGTGGGTGAGGTTTTTGACGTCTCATAGGGGCCAACGGTCACCGAGGGCCGAAGGCACTATGACAGTATCATGAAACAAACCGCATGACAATAGCGTCTTCTGTCGGGCTGGAATAGTACGCTAGGCGCTGTCCGACTACGAGGAAGCCCAGGCTTTGGTAGAGTCTTTGGGCGGGTATGTTGGACGCGCGGACCTCTAAGAATACGTCGCCGTGAAGGGCCGGCTGGAGTAGTCGCTTGCCGATTCCGCGGCGGCGGAATGCGGGGGCGACAGCCATGTTGAGGATTTCGGTTTCGGCGGCCGCGACCTGACGGGTGACGAGGAATCCGGCGAGATCGCCGTCGATCACGGCGACACTGCAAAGATATTGCAAATAGTCGGCGGGGTTCCAGTCGGATGCTTCCGGTGCATCGCGCTGAATGGCGGCAATGCCGGGAAGGTCTGCTTTGCCGGCGGGGCGAATTTGGACATCCTTCGCCATACGGCCTCAGGCGGGCGACTGAGGTTTGGGCGCGGCCCGGCAGGTCCACGCCAGGAACGCCATTCCGATAATCGGCATGAAAGCGAAACTGACGCAGACGGAGTTGAATCCGAACCGATCCACCATTTCGCCGATCACGATGGAGGCAACGGTTTGCATGAACCCGTATGCCGACGTCACGGCTGCGACGCCAACGGCGGCGCGCTGCGCGCCGAAAAAGTCGATGGGCATGGCGTAGACGTTTGTGCTGGTGATCATGATGGCGAAGAAGCTAAGGCTGATCGCTACGGCGGCCCAGATGGGACTGGGCATCCAGGGGACGGCGGCGGTGCCCAAGGCGAGGATCGCGCCGAGCCAGCAGGTTCGCATGCGGGCGGCGTCGACGGTCGCGCCGGCGCTAATCAGACGGAACGCGATTGCGCCGCCGGCGAACGCACCCAAGGTCGCGAAGACGGGCGGAATCCAAGCGAACTCCTGATTCGCTTGGGTCTGGGTCAGGCCGCGAGCCTGGACGAAGTAGAGCGTGGTCCAGTTGGTCCAGAGGCTGTAGAGGGTCATGATCAGCATGTTGCCGATCACCAAGCCCCACAAGCGACGATCGCCGAGGAGATCCTTGATGGAGGCGGTTGAGCGCTTCACGGAATCGGGGTTCTTGGGCGCTTTGCTCGCAATCCAAAGCCATACCGGAATCCAAACGAAGCCAAGTGCGCCCGAGACCATGAAGGCGCTGCGCCAGCCGTACGTTGGTCCGAGGACGCCGACAATCAGCGGAGCCGCGAGCAATCCGACGCTGAGGCCAAGCTGGTTGAAGGCGGTTCCGATGGCGTATTCCTTCGGCTTCAAATAAGTGGCGTTCGCCTTTCCGTTGCCGGGGAGCGCGGCGCCTTCCGCGACGCCGAGTGCGGCACGGGTCATGAGCAAGCCGGCAAAACTGGTGGAGAGTCCGGTGGAGAGGCCGGCGAGCGACCAGGCTCCGACCGAATACGCCATGCCGCGGACGAGGCCGACGCGATCGATGAGGTATCCGAGGAGCGGCGCGGAGCAGGCGTAGACGAGCGAAAAGACAGAGATGATGAGGCCAAAGTCGCGATTCGTGAGATGAAATTCCGCGCGGATGGTAGGTCCCGCGGCGGCGAGCAGTTGACGATCAAGGTAATTCAGGGCAGACGCAAAGACCATGACCCCGATAGCAACCCAACGTAGAGACATCTTGGTGAGGATAACGTATGCAGGCGCGCGAGCGTTTCTACAAACGCTTACGACGGGGTGGCCATCTCTTCGAGAACCTGCGTAAGTTCTTCCCATTTCGAGAGGTTCGCGGCGAGTTCGGCGCGAGCGGCATCGAGCGCATCGCTGACGCGCTTGGTTTCATCGACGCTTTTGAAATCGCCCAATTGGCGTTCGTGTTCGGCGATGGAGGCTTCGAGCAATTCGATATCGCGCTCGGCTTGGGCGGCCTGTTCCTCCATCTGTTTCAGCTTCATCGGATTGATGCGCTTCTTCGGTTCGGTGGAGGTGGAGGTGGAGGTGGCTTCCGTGATGGGCGCGGGCGCGATGGCTTTCGCTTGTGCGGCGGCGAGTTGTTCGGGCCCGCCGGCCTTGCGCCAAATGTAGTCTTCGTAGTTGCCTGGGTAGTCGGTTACCTTGCCGCTTTCGACTTCGATAATGCGCGTGGCCAGTTTGTCGAGGAAGTAGCGGTCGTGCGAGACGAATACTACGGTTCCGTTGTATTCCTGTAAGGCGGTGAGCAGGACGTCTTTCGCGCGCATGTCCAGGTGGTTG
>JAYVTO010000149.1:0-30549 GCA_043788745.1 Acidobacteriaceae bacterium | reverse complement strand
TTTCAAAAAACGAAACCAAAAAACACAGAAAGGACCCCAGCAGCGTCCCAACCTGACTCTTCCCCCTTCAGGCTCATTCTCGGATTAGAAAATGCTGCGCGCGGCCTGCCGGCGGCAGGACGATCCGGAAGACGCTGCCTTGGCCGGCTTCGCTTTCGACGGCGATGTGACCGCCGTGCTCGTCGATGATCTTAGACACAATCGCCAATCCGAGGCCGACGCCGTCGGGCTTCGTGGTGAAGAACGGATTGAAGATTGTCTCGATGTGTTCGGGCTTGATCCCGGAGCCCCGATCGATAACGGACACCTCAACCTCTTCTTGCAGCAGACGCGTCTTCAACGTCACAACGCCCTTTGGAGGGCTCGCCTGCGCAGCGTTCGTGAGGAGGTTCAGAATGACGCTCGCAAACATCTCGGCATCGATGTTCACCTTGGGAAGCTCGGGCGAATAGTTGCGGTAAACCTCGACATCGAACGGAGGCTTGCGGCGCTGGAAGTCCTCGACGGCGTGGTCGAGGGCGGCGTCGAGATGCAGCGGAACGAGCTGGAGCCGCAACGGTCGGGCGAAGTCCAGAAAACGCGTGACCAGCGAATTGGCGCGGTCGACTTCGCCGCCAATGAAATCGGCCATCTCTCTCGCGACGACGTTGCTGGCGGGCACGTTCTTCGCGAGCATCTCCGCGGAGGTCTTGATGATACCCAACGGATTGCGGAGTTCGTGCGCGAGGCCCGCCGTTAATTGGCCGAGAGCGGCAAGGCGCTCCGACCGGCGGACCGCCGCTTCGGCTTCGACGAGACTCTGGTTGGCGGAGGCGAGTTGATGGGCTACCTGTTGATACTGGCGCGCCGCTCGACGGTTGGCTTCGGCGAGTTCGTGGGTCAGCAAGCCGACGGCCGGAAGAACTCCAGCGCGTAAAACGAGCTCGGCAATCTGGTCCGGAGGGATGTATTGCGTGTTCCAGTCAAGCAGCAGCAGCAGGGAAAGGTATTCGCCGATCGCGAGAATCGTCACGACAGCGACGCCAGTGAGGCTCATGGTCGTTCCGGCAAAGATCACCGGAAGCAACAGTAAGATGTAATAACTGCTGCTGACACCGCCGGTAAAGAGCATCAGGACAAACGCGACAGAGAGTTCGACACCGATCGCTACGATGCTGCCCCGTGGCGTCGCGAAAACCGGAAGCTTCGTCGCGATTACCTGAAAGAGTGCCAGTGCGGGGAGTAACGCAATCTCGATCCAGCCGTGGTTGGGACTATAGATGCCCAGGCCAAAGAAGAGCAACAGCCAGACGACATCCTGTGGGCGGATCCACCTGCGCCAGGAGGCTGTGGTGGTTTCGATTTCTAGTCCAGCGGTGTCCGGCATCTGAGGGGCGTGCGATGCTGACGAAGATTGTGACACAATAACTAGACGCAAGAGTTATCCACTCGGTTTTCATGACGTTCCCCAAATTTTCTCTTTTCTCCGAGGCCCAAGAACTGGCCTTGGGCGCTACTCCGTCCGCCCCTGCGCGGGCCGACACGATGCCCGATGACGACGCTCCAGCCGACAACTCGTTTGCTGACATCCTGTCGCAGTTTGAGCGGGAGCATACAGGCAAACGCAGCGAAACGCTGCAAGGCGTGGTTGTGTCGATGGACGCCGAATCGGTGTTCGTCGATATCGGTCGCAAGAATGACGGCGCGCTGCCCATCGCATCTGTGAAAGACGACAAAGGCGAGTTGCTGGTGAAAACCGGCGACAAGCTGATTGTGAGCATCACGGGTCGCGATCAGGAAGGAAACTATCAGCTTTCGACGAGGAAGGTGGAGCGGCCCAAGGATTGGAGCGCGCTCGAATCCGCTTTCGCCGAGAAAAAGATCATCGCTGGCGTCGTTACGGAATCCGTAAAGGGCGGCCTGCGCGTAGACGTTGGCATGACGGCGTTCATGCCGGCATCGCGCAGCGGTGCACGCGACCAGGCTGAGATGGACAAGCTGATCGGCCAGGAAATCGAATGCCGGCTGATCAAGCTCGACAAGGAGAAGGACGACATCGTTGTCGACCGGCGCAGCGTGCTCGAAGAGCAGCGGCTGAAGGCGAAGGGCGAGGCGTTCGACGCGATCCAGGAAGGCTCTGTACTGACTGGCACGGTACGCAGCGTGACCGATTTCGGCGCGTTCGTGGATCTGGGAGGCCTTGATGGCCTGCTCCACGTCACGGACCTCGCCTGGAACCGCGTAGCCAAACCGTCCGACGTTCTGACGGTGGGGCAGCAGATTGAAGTCAAGATTTTAAAAATCAATGCAGCGACGCGGAAGATTTCGCTGGGACGCAAGCAGTTGTTGCCGGATCCGTGGTCACTGGTTGCGGAGAAGTACGTCGTCGGCGAACGTCTCAGGGGAACCGTGACGCGCCTGACGGATTTCGGCGCGTTCATCGAACTGGAGCCGGGCATTGAGGGGCTGATCCACGTTTCGGAGATGTCGTGGACGAAGAAGGTCCGCAAGCCTGCGGACCTCTTGAAGTCCGGCGAGCAGGTAGAGGCGGTGGTCTTGGGCGTGAACGCGGCCGAGCGTCGCATTTCTCTCGGTCTGAAGCAGGCGCTCGGCGATCCCTGGGAAGACGCGAAAGCGAAGTACGTTCAAGACGCGATTTTCGAAGTGCCCGTGACGTCGCTGCAGAAATTCGGCGTGTTCGTCGATCTCGGGAACGACCTGGAGGGCATGATTCACATCGGCGACATCAGTCGCGAGAAGCGGTTGGAGCATCCGAGCGAAGTTCTTAAGGTCGGCCAGATCGTGCGCGCGCAGGTGCTAGGGCTGGACGACGAGCGCCGCCGTGTCCGGCTCGGGATGAAACAGTTGGAGCCGATTCCGCCGTCGAGCGCCGATGAGTACATCGCCGAGCACAAGGTCGGGGATACGGTGACCGGACGCGTTGTGGATGTCTCGAATACCCGTGCCAAAGTACAGGTGGATGAGGGTGTAACGGCGACGTGTCAGCTTTCGGGCGGTGCGAAGGAAAGTACCCAAAAAGCTGTCGCGGTCGACCTGAGTTCCATGACTGCCCTGCTGACCGCACGGTGGAAGGGCGGCGGCGGAGAGCCGTCGGGTCCGGAGCCGCTGAAGGCCGGGCAGATCCGGTCGTTCAAGATTACGAACCTGGATGCAGAGCAGAAGAAGATCGAGATCGAACTAGTCGGTTAACTGAGAACCCAGGATACCCAACAGCTCCAACAGCTCCAACTGCCCCCTTCAGGCTCATCCTGCGTTAGAAACAGGCCCTCCTTCAGGCTCATCCTGCATTAGACAAGACTGCGGGCGGCTGGAGCTGTTTGTGCATTGGTACCATAGACTTTTTGTGAATTGGCAGGTGGGCGGTGTGACCTTTTCGCCGGCAGATCGTCTTATCTAGTGTTGTTACGAAAGGTTGGCGCCGCGAGAGTCGTGGCCATACGTTCGGCCGTTCCAATGGACGAGGCGTCGCTGATCCGCGCGGCTCAGGCAGGGGACCAACCTGCGTTCGAGCAGCTCGTGCGGATGTACGACCAGAACGTACTGCGGCTGGCGATGAATCTGTTGCGGTCTCCCGAAGACGCGCAAGACGTTTACCAAGAAGCGTTTCTGCGGGTCTTCAAGAACTTGCACGCGTTCCGGTTCGATTGTAGTTTTCACACGTGGCTGTACCGGATTGTGACAAACCTTTGCCTGGATCATTTGCGGAAGCGGAAAGTCCGGCGCGAAGAACCCACCGTGCTGACGACCACGGAAGGTCCGCTCGACCGGATGGATTCGGTGGCCGAGGAGCGGGCGGATGGAAATCCGCAACGCACCCTCTTGAGTGGCGAGTTGAAGAGCCGGATTCGCGATACCCTGGCAGAACTGACGCCGCGCGAGCGAATGGTCTTTGAGTTACGTCACTATCAAGGTCTGCGCCTAAGATCGATTGGGGAGATGTTGGGGACTACGGAAGAAGCGGCGAAGAACTGCCTTTTCCGCGCGACGCAGAAGATGCGCGCTGCTTTGGGAGATTTTCTATGACCGGCCAACGCGTGCCAGATTGTCAATCCGTGCGAGAGGCCTTACCTTTGTTTCTGTACGGCGAACTGACGTTCGACGAAGAGGAGCAAATCGAGGATCACGTCGGCCAATGCGGCTTGTGCCGCGCGGAGTTGGATCTGGTTCGGGAGATGAATTCGGTGCTGCAACGGCAGGCGCAGGATCCGTCTGCCGTGTTTCTCCGCAACTGTCGGGAGAACCTGTTTGAGAGCCTGGAGCGGGAGCGCTCGGTGGTCACGGTGGCTGCGCATAACCGCTGGGCACTTGTTCGAGAGAAGCTCAGTGCCGTTTGGAATTGGCACGTGCCGCGGCCGGTAGGTGCGCTGGCGCTTCTGCTGATCGGGTTTGTGGGCGCACGGCTTACATTCGACCGGCCCGCGGTCGGTCCGGTGCCGCAGGCGGATCCGATTGCGTCGCGCGTTCGCTACGTCGAACCGGATGGGAATGGGCGCGTCCAGATTGTGTTGGACGAGACGCGCCAGCGAGTGGTTTTTGGCGGGATCGAAGAAGCACCCATTCGGCAAATGTTGCTCGCCGCGGCCAGGGATGCTCAGGATCCGGGGCTTCGCGGCGAAACCCTGCGTATCTTGAATGCCCGCCCGCGGGAATCAGACGTGCGCCAAGCGCTAATCAACGCCATGCGGCATGATTCGAACGCGGGCGTCCGGCTGAAGGCTCTTTCTGGACTGAAAGCCTTTGCCCAGGAACCTGATGTGCAGGAGGCATTGGCGCAATCCGTACTGGCCGATGGAAATCCCGGCCTGCGCGCCGAAGCCATTGATCTGTTGACGGAAGGTCTCGGCAAGAACGGCGGCCAGAAGCAGCTTGTCGGTGTTCTTCAGCAGTTGATGCGCAAAGAGACGAACGGCTACGTGCGCATGCGTTGTCAGCGGGCCCTTGAGGAACTGAACGCGACTCTTTCATCGTATTGAGCACTCGACCGGAATAGGAATCATGCGTATATTGGCATCGTTAACGCTCGCAGCTATGGCGCTGGCTCAATCCGGCAGCGAGCAAACGTCTGCGCTGACGCGGGACGGCGGGTATTGGGTGTTGACGACGCGGGGTACCGTTCCCTGCTCTGTGGCAGGGACGTTCAAGCTGGTGACGCGCGGACGGGTGACCGTGCAGGGGGGGCCTTTCGATCGAGTCCAATATACGGTCACGCAAAGAACCAAGGCGCGGACTGAAACGGAAGCTCGGCGGGCGTTCGGCGCGCTGGTGGTAAATACCCGGCCGCGTGGCGAAGCGACAACACTGGCAATGATGACTGTCGAGAAGCCCGGCGTAACGACCGAAGTCGTCCTGAAGGTTCCGCGATCGCTTAGAGAATCATCGGTGGAAACTCAGGTCGGCGGAGTCGAGGTCACGGATATGGACGGGATCACCTCCGCGACCACAAGTGCAGGGCAGGTGGTAATGGACAGGATCGGCGTAAGCGCGACGGCAAAGACGGGCGGCGGCGAGGTCCGCATCGGCAAAGTGGCAGGACCGGTGCGATGCAGTTCCGGCGCGGGTTCGATTCTGGTCGAGAGCGCGCGCGGCGAGACATGGTGCGATACGGCGGGCGGTGAGATTTGCGTCCGCGATGTGGGCGGTCCGCTGCATGCTTTTACGCAGGGCGGCAACATTCAGGTGGATCGGGCGCACTCGACGGTTTCGGCCCGTACGGGGGAAGGTTTGATTGAAGTGCTGCAGGCTGCCGGACTCGTTTCGGCGGAAACTCGCGGTGGATCGATCCAGATCGGCTCGGCTCGCGGCGTCCGATGCGAATCGGCGGCGGGCACGATCCGGTTCAAGAGCCAGGCGGGTCCGGTTCGCGCTTCCACTGCGTATGGCAGCATTCTTGCCGAACTGATGTCCGGGGCACGCCTGGAAGATTCATCCCTTTGGGCGGGATCCGGTGATGTCACCGTTTTGATCCCAGCAAGCCTAGCCCTTGCCGTGCAGGCGCGAAACGATTCCGGGCCGAGCCTTGGCAAGATTTTTTCCGATTTTCCCGAGATTCGCCCCAAGGTTTCCGAATTGGAGCGGGCCAAGCCCTGGGTCGCGGAGGGCTCATTGAACGGGGGTGGGCCGGTATTGCGAATTAGCGCTTCCGGCGGCACGATCTATATTCGGCGCCAGCGATGACGCTCTGCCGAATCGACAGCATGCCGATTGCCTGCCGCGGCAACCGTCTCTTTTTTGGGTCGCGTGATGGAGTGACCGCGAATCTTTATCGGCGTCCAGCGAGCGGCTCAGTCCCTGTCACCGGCTCGGTAGTTCGGGGCCACACAGCGGACGATGCGGACTCGAAAGGACGCCAAGCGCAGGTTCAGCCTACATGATTGAGCGGAGATCTTTCCAAGCGCGTCCTTGCGACTCTGCTACGGCCGGGTAGGTAATCTGACCTTGATAAGTATTCACGCCTTCGCTAATTGCCGTACTCTGTTCGCACGCCTTCTCGAGCCCCTTGGTAACCAGTGCCATCAGATACGGAAAGGTCGCGTTGTTCAAGGCAAACGTCGACGTGTGCGGCACAGCAGCCGGCATATTCGACACGCAGTAGTGAAGCACTCCGTCCACGAAATAGATTGGATCCGTATGCGTGGTCGCGTGCGATGTCTCAAAGCAGCCGCCTTGGTCGATCGCGACATCGACCATCACGGAGCCTTTCTTCATCAGCGGTAGCATGTCTCGTCGCACGAGCCTAGGCGCGGATGCGCCGGGAATCAGGACGGCGCCGACGACCAGATCCGCCTCGCGCAGGGACTCGCGAATGGTGTAGAGGTTCGAAGCAAGCGTAACCACTTGACTGCTGTAGATGTCATCCAACTGGCGCAGTCGATCAAGGTTCTTGTCAATGATCGTGACGTGCGCGCCGAGTCCGACTGCCATCTTCGCCGCGTTGTGGCCGACAACGCCGCCTCCCAGGATTACGACGTTCGCCGGCGCGACGCCGGGGACTCCGCCGAGCAGGATTCCGCGTCCACCGTTCGGAGCTTCCAGATACTGAGCACCGACCTGAACTGCCATTCGGCCCGCGACTTCGCTCATCGGCGTCAACAGGGGCAGCGAATTGTCCGCTTCGCGGATCGTCTCGTACGCGACTGCGTTTACGCGGGCGTCCAAGAGCGCTTCTGTCAGATCCGGGAGCGGAGCCAAATGGAGATAGGTAAACAGCATCAACCCGGGCCGCAGAAGTCCGTATTCCGAGGGCTGTGGTTCCTTCACCTTGACCACGAGGTCGGATCCGCTCCAGGTTTCCGCCGCCGTGACCACAATCTCGGCTCCGGCGTCTTCGTAGTCCTTGTCGGTCAGTGAGCTTCCCACGCCCGCGCTTGTTTGCACGAGGACGCGGTGTCCCGCCTCGATGATCGACCTCACGTGGCTCGGCACAAGTCCAACGCGCGCTTCGTGATCCTTTACTTCCTTGGGAACGCCAATGGTCATATGATTTCCTTCTCGTCTCGTTCGACGATCTACTCTTGTTTTGCTGGCTCCGCGGGAGCGCTACGCTGCGGCCCAAGCCCGAGAACGATGATTGACTTCGCCGACAGCTTTCCGTCGTCGGTTAGCCGCTGGTCGCGTTGAAACTTCTTTAGCGCTTCGGTCGACTCCGCGCCCCATGCACCATTCATTGGACCGGAATAATAGCCCTTTTCAGCCAACGCTTGTTGGATTTCCCGATATCGGTCGGGTGCCGGCTGGCGCTGCGAGGATCGTGCCGCTGGACGCACAGCCTTCCGCCTGGACGCGCCTTTCGCGGAATTCTTAGGCGCGGTTGCGGTCTTGCCAGCGGCTGGCCCCTTCGGGGCAGTCGCCGCCTTCTTCGCAGCACCCTGCTTGGCTGGTGCCTTCTTCGCCGCGCCTTCCACGCATGACAAAAAGAACGCGCTCTGCGCGAGCCACGCAACCAAGGCTATCGTTATCGATCTGAATACTTGCAAACGCTTCTCAGTCTAACAAGACTCCGTCGGTCAAAGCGCGGACGACCCTCTCAAGAAACTCTGCTGTCGGCTGTCAGTCTTTTCCACTTGCTTTACGCGCCATGGTGCCAGCTTGGGGCCAAGCTAGAGAGGGCAGAAGCGCTCATCGCTGCATTCTCACCCGCTTTCAGTTGGCACGGAGGGAGCTGCTGAGCGCATGGACACTAACGCTTCCGACCGACGGTCGCTTCGCAGATCCATGCTAGCCTCCGTCTGGAGGCGAATGGCGTTCACCTTCCGGTCCGTGAAAATGCAATTGGCTTCGTTTCGCACGGACCATTTGGCTTCGTTTTTGCAAAGGAACTTGCCTGCTCCTGCCCTCGACGAATGGCTTCGTTCTTCACGAGACCAGCTCTCGACGAGCTGGCTTCGTTTTGCATTCGGGAATCGGCTTCGTTCGGCGGACCCGCCAGGCCGCTCTTGGACCCTGCCGCACAACCCTTAGCGCCTGTTGACAAAGGGTTTACGGTGAATTGGCTTCGTTTTTTTTCACGAGGCCGTCCGTCCACGCTGGCTTCGTTTCGCAGCGCCGGAATTGGCTTCGTTTGGGTCCGGAGGCGGCGGAAACGGAGATGGGCTTAGCCGACAAATTCGGCGAAGGCGTTCGCGATCGCGGTCGCGTGCTTCGCCGCCAAGCCGTGGCCCTCTCTCTTCAACAGATGCAGCAGGTGGCGTCCAGGAATCAGCGCGAGCGCCGACTCCATCTCCGCCGGAGTGCCAAAGCCGTCTTTGCCGCCGTGCACAAAAAACGACGGCGTCCAGAGCGAGCGGAAATGGGCGGTGCGGAGTTGATCGGGCTTCGCGGGCGGGTGCAGAGGATAGGAGAGGAGCAAGAGTGCCTCGACGCCCCAGACTTCACGCTTTCTGGTTTCAGCGGCGAGCATGGTTGCCTGGCGGCCTCCGTACGAATGGCCGCCGAGGAAAAGCCGTTGCGCCATGGGCCGGATGAAATCGATGGCGGTATCCAGGCCGTCGCGGTCGGCGCCGGCTTGCAAAGGAAAGGGCGGGCCTTTGGGGCGAACCTGTCGGAACGGCAAGTCGCAACGGAGCACGACCCAGCCGAGTGCCTCAAAGGCGTTCGCCAGGGCGACCAGCAGCGGGGCTTCGCAGTTCGAACCTGCGCCGTGCGTTACGACTAGCGCGGTTCCGTTGCTCTCTTCGGGTTCATGTAAGAACCCGCGAACGCCATCTTCAGCTACGGCTCTCGACATCGAAGGTCTCCACGACAATTTGGCCTTTCCCCCAGACGGTCTGGCGGCCGACGCCGGTCCATTCCGCGGCGCGCAGCAGGGGAAGGAATTCGGTGAGCGCGCCTTCGTATTCCATTGTGCCCACGAAGCCGTTGAGTGCGTGCGTCTGTCCTGTCCGCGAACTCGACCGTTGCGCAAGCACGTGGCGGAGTTCGCAGCGCATCAGCCGGACGTCCTTTGCGCGCGCACCCATGGAGCGGAAATCGATGTCGAGCGGTCCCTCGCCGTAGAGCGCGCGCAAGGTGCTGACGCGATCGCGTACGCGGGCGAACAAAACGTGGAAGGCAGGCTGTGGACCGCCCTTCAGTTCGGTGGGCGTGACCATCGAGACGCGCATGCCGCCGACGGTTTCGCCTTGATCGAGGAGAGAGAGCGTAACCGGTTCTGCTTCGATCGAGACTGCGCCGAGGTCGACAAGGGCCTTCTTTAGCGGTTCCACTGCGTCCTCCGCAAAGACGTTCACGCCGACGAGCAGAGGCTGATCTTCGGGAATGCGCAAGACAAAAGGCCGCGGTGGATCCGCGAGGCCGCTGGGTCCACCGACACGCTTGGGCCGGAACCATTCTTCAGGCAGCAGTATTCCAAGCTTGCCGCGCCAGTAATTCCCTGCGTCGCCGGGCACGAACGGCATCGCCGCCGGAGGCTCCGGAGCCGCAAAATGAGCTGCAATGCGCCAGAAACTGAGTGTCATATAGCTTTGATCAATTCTAAGAACGCCCGCGCGGCGTGGCTTAATGCCCGGCGCGCCGGGTATACCAAACGAATCTTGCGTTCCATGGCCAACTCCTCGACGCGCACCTCGCGCAGTCGTCCCTGCTTTAGTTCCGGCTCCACACACATTTTAGGCAGGAATGCGACGCCTTCGTTCCGCTGGACCAGCTTGCGGATCGATTCGACGGTCGGCATTTCCACATCCATATTGAGGGGCACTTTATGCCTCTGAAATTCCCGGATGACGGTGGCCCGGTAAGGCGATACGACGTTGTGGGCGATAAACGTCTCCATGCCCAGTTCGGTGATGGAGACCTGCTCGCGTCCGGCGAAGCGATGTTCCGGCGAGACGACGAAGCAGAGATGGTCGGTATAAATCACTTCAGAGACCAGGCGGTCGTCTTCCGGGTCGTAGCTGACGATGCCGAGTTCCAGGTCGCCGTCGATCAGTTGTGTCGGGATCTTGCTGGACAGGCTGCGGCGGACCTGGACCTTAACCTTGGGGTAGGTGCGCCTGTATTGCTCGATGTGCGACAGAAGGTAGAGCGTAGTGGATTCGTTTGCGCCGATGATGAGGCGGCCCGCCGAATTGTCGCGTAGCTCGGCGAGGGAGTTGTCCATCTCGTCGCGCAGATTCTCGAAGCGCCGTGCGAACTCGAGGACAATCTTGCCGGCGTCGGTGAGCAACAGCTCCTTCGCCGACCGGTCGATCAGCTTTTCGTTCAAATCGGCTTCGAGGCGCTGGACGGCCAGCGACACGGCAGGCTGCGTTCGCAGCAACTTCTCGGCCGCGCGCGAAAAGCTGCGTTCGGTGGCTACCGTTAGGAAGACCTTGAGCGGGTATAGCTCCATAACTTGGCTGCGGACTCCAACAGGAGGCACCCGTAACTTGCGGTTCGGGGCGTCGCGTCATAAACTTCGCTTATCGAATCAGTAATCATAATACCAGGAAGTAAAACTATAAATTTGCTAAATCTGCGGCCCGTCGCCATACTAGGCGCATATGGGCGTAGATCGCGTCTACATTTTTGATACAACCCTGCGTGATGGCGAGCAGTCTCCCGGATGCAGCATGACCGTGCCAGAGAAGCTCCGGATGGCTGCAAAGCTAGTGGAATTAGGCGTCGATATCCTCGAAGCCGGGTTCCCGATCGCCTCCGACGGGGACTTCGAAGCCGTAGACGCGATCAGCCGCGAGTTCCCCTGGGTGCAGGTGGCCGGCCTAGCGCGCGCGAATAAAGTCGACATCGAGCGCTGCGCCGAGGCGTTGCGCCATGCGAAGCGGCCGCGCATTCATACGTTCATCGCGACCAGCGAAATCCACCTGAAGTACAAGCTGAAGAAGTCGCAGCAGCAGGTTTTGGATGAGGCTGTCGCCGCCGTGCGGCTGTGCCGCGAGTACACCGACGACGTTGAGTTTTCGGCCGAGGATGCGACGCGTACGGAGTGGGAATATCTCGAACAGATTTGTCACGCCGTGGTGGAAGCCGGCGCGCGGACGGTGAACTTGCCCGATACGACGGGCTTTTCGGTACCCGAAGAATACAGCGCAATGATCGGTCGCATGGTAAAGGCGCTGGGCGATTCGGCGATCGTGAGCGTTCACTGTCACGATGATTTGGGTCTGGCGGTGGCGAATTCGCTGGCGGCCCTACATGCGGGTGCGCGCCAGATCGAATGCTGCGTCAACGGCATTGGCGAGCGCGCCGGCAATGCGGCGCTCGAAGAACTGGTGATGGCGATGAATGTTCGCCGCGACAAGCTGCCGTTCGAGACCAAGATTGTTACCGAACAGCTTTACTCCGCGAGCCAGTTGCTGGCGTCGCTGATCACGTTCGGGCCGCAACCGAACAAAGCCATCGTGGGCGAGAACGCGTTCGCGCATGAGGCGGGCATCCACCAGGACGGCTACCTCAAGGAGCGGACCACGTACGAGATCATGGATCCGCACAAGGTGGGCGTGCCTCACGCCAAGCTTGTGCTCGGAAAGCACAGCGGGCGGCATGCTTTGCAACAGCGCTGCGTCGACCTCGGCTTCACGCTCGACAAGGCGCAACTGGACGAGGTCTACGCGCGGTTCACGGCGATGGCCGACAACAAGAAGGGCCTGCGCAACGACGAGATCGCGGCGTTGATCAAGGAAGTCGCCGAGAAGAGTGACGTGGTGGCTGCTCGCTAGTCCGGGTCTCGCCCTTTGTTGCCTCACTGCCGTCGTGCAGTTCAGTTCTACAATGACAACTATGCTTCGATCGCTCCCTCTACTGCTGGGCGCAGCCTGTTTGCTGTTTGCCGAGAACACCCAGCCTGCCGACCAGCAGAAGCTGCTGCGTGAAATTTTCAAGGAACTAGTCGAAACCAACACCAGTTACACCACCGGCCAGACCACGCCCGCGGCGGAGGCGGTCGCGCGGCGCCTCCAGGCGGCGGGGTTTCCGGCTGGAGATATTCAAGTGCTCGGCGCTGGTCCGAAGAAAATGAACGTAGTAGTTCGCTATCGCGGAACCGGCGCCAAGAAGCCTCTGCTGCTGCTGGCGCATCTCGATGTCGTCGAAGCGCTGCGATCCGATTGGGTAATCGATCCATTCGTGCTGACTGAGAAAGACGGCTACTTCTGGGGTCGCGGGACGGGCGACGACAAAGCGCAGGCCGCTATATGGGTTGCGAATTTGATTCAGTTTAAGAAGGAAGGCTTCCAGCCGAACCGCGACATCATTGTTGCGCTGACGGCTGACGAAGAGGGCGGCGGCCCGTTCAACGGCGTCGACTATTTGCTGAAGAATCGCCGCGATTTGATCGACGCGGAGTTCTGCCTGAATGAGGGCGGCTGGGGTGAGATGCGTGGCGGACGCAAGGTGCTGAACGCAATCCAGGTCAGCGAGAAGACATCGCAGTCCTACCGCTTCGAGATGAAGAACGGCGGTGGACATAGCTCGATGCCGGTAGCGGACAACGCGATCTACCGCCTATCGGCGGCGCTGCAGAAACTGTCGGCGCACAAGTTTCCGATCGTTTTGAACGACGTGACGCGTGCCTATTTCGCGCGGCTCGGCAGCATCGAAAAAGGTCCAGCAGGAGCGGATCTTACAGCCGTGGCGAAGGGCGACAATGCAGCCGCGGAGCGCATCGCCACCAAGTCGCCGGCCTGGAACGCAACGCTCAGGACGACCTGCGTCGCGACGATGCTCGACGGAGGCCACGCCATGAACGCGCTGCCGCAAACTGCCGGTGCGACGGTGAACTGCCGCATCCTGCCGGGCGAAACGTCAGAGCAAGTCCAGCAGAAGTTGAAGCAGATTGTGGGCGACTCCGGTCTCACGATCTCCACGCTTTCCCAGTTGGGCGGCGGACCGCCGTCGCCGCTGCGCGATGATGTTTTGAAGTCGGCGTCCGACGTTACTGAGGCCATGTGGCCAGGCGTTCCGGCCGTCCCCATCATGGTGATGGGTGGCACCGACGGAGCCTTTCTTCGCAAAGCCGGCATCCCAACGTACGGCATTATGGGCCTGTTCATGGAAGCCGACGATATTCGCTTCCATGGTCGCGACGAACGCATTGGCGTCAAAGAATTCTACGAAGCGCAAACATTTCTCTATCGCCTTGTGAAAGGGCTCTCGCAATGAATTTGAAGGTGCTCCTGCTACCAGGAGACGGAATTGGCACCGAAGTCACGCGCGAAGGCGTGCGTGTTCTCGAAGCGGTGGTGAAAAAGTACGGCCACACGCTGACAGCGACCGAGGGCCTGATTGGCGGTGTCGCGATTCGGGAGACAGGCGGTCCGCTGCCGGAGCGGACTGTGAAGCTCGCGCTCGAAGCCGACGCAAGTTTGATGGGCGCGGTCGGCCATCCGGAGTTCGACAATCTGCCCATCGACAAGCGTCCGGAGCGCGGGTTGCTCGGCATCCGCAAGGCGCTGGGCGTCTATGCGAATCTGCGGCCCGTGCGTTCGTACAAGGCGCTGCTCGATTCGTCCCCGTTGAAGAACGATCGCATCGACGGCGTCGACATGATCATCGTCCGCGAACTGACCGGTGGCCTTTACTACGGGACTCCGCGCGGTATTTCGGGCGAAGGCGATTCCGAGACGGGCGTCAATACGATGATCTATACGCGCGCCGAGATCCGCCGCATCGCGCGCAAGGCGTTCCAGTTGGCGCGCAATCGCCGCAAGAAAGTCACGAGCGTCGATAAATTCAACGTGCTCGAAACTTCGCAGTTGTGGCATCGCGTCGTCGAAGAAGTGGCCGTCGAATTTCCCGACGTGAAGCTCGACCACCTGATCGTCGACAACTGCGCGATGCAGCTCGTGCTCAATCCCAAGCAGTTTGACGTGCTGCTGACCGAGAACATGTTTGGCGATATTTTGAGCGACGAAGGCGCAGTGCTTGCAGGGTCGATCGGCATGCTGCCGTCGGCGTCGATTGGCGACGACAGGGGACTCTACGAGCCGGTGCATGGATCGGCGCCGGACATCGCGGGAAAGAACAAAGCGAATCCGCTAGGCGCTATCGGTTCAGTAGCGGCGATGCTCGAGTACAGCTTCGGCTTGAAGAAGGAAGCCGATGCGGTTAATGCTGCGATCGAGGCGGTACTCAATTCGGGACGGGTGACGGCGGACTTGAACCCCAGCGGTGCTCCGGCGACTACGGAAGAGGTCGGCCGCGCCGTGGCCTCGATGTTATCGGATAGCATGAACTGAGGAAACCTGCCGAAGCGCCGCGAACGCGAAGACTTCGGAGGCACCGCATGGCAAAGACGCTCCTCCTCGATACCGACACCGTCACGTTTAGCGAGTTGCTGGGCAATGGAAACACGTATCGCGTTCCGCCCTTCCAGCGCGACTACTCGTGGCGCATCGAGCAGTGGAGCGACCTGTGGGCCGATATTCTCCTGTGTCATGCCGATCCCAACTACCGGCATTACCTGGGCGCCGTCGTACTGCAGGCCAAGGACGAGCGCGACTACCCGATTGTTGATGGCCAGCAGCGCATCGCAACACTATCGATCATCGCGATCGCTGTCATACGCACACTCGACGAACTTGCCGACGCTGGAGTCGATTCCGACGCGAACCGTGAGCGGTCCACGATTCTGCGGCGTACTTTCCTGGGAGACAAGGATCCGCGTTCCTTAACATATTCCAGCAAGCTTTTCCTCAATCGAGCAAACGACGGCTTCTATCAGGACTACCTCGCACAGTTGCGGGATCCGCCGAACCCACGGGCACTTAAGGCCGCCGATCGCAGCCTCTACGATGCCTTCCAGTACTTTTATCGGAAGATTCAGGAGATGCCGTTGGTGGCCAAGGATGGTGCGCAACTCGCCGAGTTTCTCAGCAGTTTGGTGGCCGGCCGCTTGCTTTTCATCCGGATCACCGTCGTGGATCAGTTGAATGCATACACCGTATTCGAGACGTTGAACGCGCGCGGCAGTGAGCTTACGCCAACCGACCTCATTAAGAACTATCTCTTCTCAACGGTTCACACCGACCTCGACTTCCATCGATTGGAGCGCTATTGGGATCGCGTTATTCAATCGGTTGAAACCGGACGTTTCCCCGAGTTTCTGCGCTACTTTTTGAGTATGGAAATGCCGAAGGTCCGGCGCGAAGGACTCTTTCGGATTACCAGAGAGCGTGTGAAGTCGGCGAAGGACGCGTTTAGCCTGCTCGAAGATCTGCAAAAGTATTCGGACCTGTTCGTTGCGCTCAGCGACTCTGGCAGCGACCTGTGGCGGGACGACAAAGAAGCCGCGCAGTTGATTCGTGAGTTGAGCCTGTTTCGGGTCAGACAGATCTACCCGGTTTTGTTCGCTGCCTACCGAGCCTTTGAGCGCGTCGATTTCGTGCGGCTCTTGCGGTTGGTCGTAACGGTTTCGTTCCGGTTTAATATCGTCAGCAGCCTCAACACGAACGAACTGGAGGACGCGTACAACAAAGCTGCCATCGGGATCGCCCGCGGGGAAATTCGCACACCGGCCCAGGCATTCCAAGCGATGCGAAGCGTTTATGTGGACGACGAGAAATTTCGGTCGGACTTTACCTACCTGTCCTTCGCGACGTCTGGTCCGCGGAAGAAGTTAGTGCGCTACATTCTCTATTCGCTCGAAGCGGACGAATCCAAGGCGCAGCGGGACTTCGAGCTGGATAGCGGAACTGTCGAGCACATTCTTCCTGAGAACCCGACCGAAGACTGGAAAGACTCTTTTTCTCGCGATCAGGCCGACAAGTTCATTTATCGCCTCGGCAACCTAACGCTGCTGGAAGATTCGCTGAATCGTCGGGCCGGAACGCTCAGCTTTGAAGAGAAGAAGCAGCTATACGCGGGGAGTTCCTACGCGATTACGAACCATCTTGCGCCAGGCAGCTGGACGCCAGAGGTGGTAACGGCCCGCCAAGCTGCTCTTGCAGAGCGAGCCGTCCACATCTGGCGGTCGGGGTTCGAGTAGAAGGCAGGTCTTTAAGAAAAGAATGGACACAAAAGTGAGTCACCCGCGTACAATCATCGAGAAAGTCTGGGACAACCACCTGGTCGCCGAGCACGAGGGCGTTCCCGCGCTGCTCTATATCGACCTTCACCTTGTGCACGAGGTGACGTCGCCGCAGGCGTTTGCCGGGCTTCGCGCCCGCGGCATCCAAGTGCGGCGGCCGGATCGCACGTTTGCGACGACGGATCATTCGACGCCGACTACACCGCGGTCGCTGCCGATTCTCGACAAGGTTGCGGCGACTCAGGTCGCGCAGCTTGAGACGAACGCGAAGGAATTCGGGATCCCCTGCTACGGCTTCCATAGCGACAAGCAGGGCATCGTCCACGTCATGGGCCCGGAGCAAGGCCTGACGCAACCTGGCATGACGGTGGTCTGCGGGGATAGCCACACGGCGACGCACGGAGCGTTCGGCGCGATGGCGTTCGGCATCGGCACGAGCGAAGTGGAGCACGTACTTGCGACGCAGTGCCTTCTGCAACGTCAGTCGAAAACCTTTGAAGTTCGGTTCGACGGCCACTTGAAGCCGGGCGTCACGGCGAAGGACATGATTCTCGCGCTGATCGCGAAGATTGGCATCGGCGGCGGAACCGGGCACATCTTCGAATATACGGGCGAGGCGATTCGCGCGTTATCGATGGAAGAGCGGATGACCATCTGCAATATGTCGATCGAGGCGGGCGCGCGCGCCGGCATGATCGCTCCGGACGATACGACGTATCAGTACGTGCAGGGACGCCCGTTCGCTCCAAAGGGCGAGGCGTGGGATGCCGCGGTCGCTCGCTGGAAGCAGTTGCCGACGGATTCCGGCGCGATGTACGACCGGTCGCTCTCGATTGATGTTTCGGCGCTAGAACCGATGATCACGTTCGGCACGAACCCGGGCATGGGTATTCCAATCAGCGGCGCGGTTCCCGATCCGGCGTCGATTTCCGATCCGCTCGAACGTGACACGCTCACGAAGGCCCTGCGTTATATGGACCTGCCGGCCGGTAAGCCCTTGCTCGGTCACAAGGTGAATGTCGTATTTGTGGGTAGTTGCACCAATTCGCGCATCTCGGACCTGCGCGCGGCGGCATCGGTGATGAAGGGCCGTAAAGTTGCGGACGGCGTCCGCATGCTCGTCGTGCCGGGTTCGCAAATCATCAAGGAGCAGGCGCAAGCCGAAGGCCTCGACAAGATTTTCCGCGACGCGGGCGCCGATTGGCGCGAGGCGGGTTGCAGCATGTGCATCGCCATGAACGGCGATCAGCTTGCGCCCGGCGAATACAGCGTCTCGACGTCGAACCGTAATTTCGAGGGGCGTCAAGGAAAGGGCGGCCGGACGTTCCTGGCGAGTCCGCTGACGGCCGCTGCGAGTGCCGTAATGGGCCACGTGGCCGACGTCCGGCAATTGACGTAAGGAGAATCGACGATGACATTCACGAGCAAGATGGTTCCCTTTGCGACGGACAACGTCGATACGGATCAGATCATTCCAGCGCGCTTTCTCAAGACCATTTCGAAGGAAGGCCTCGGCGACCAGTTGTTCTATGACTGGCGCTACGAAGCGGACGGCTCGCCGAAGCCTGCATTTGTTCTCAACGAAGATTGGGCGAAGAAGGCGCAGGTTCTACTCGCGGGCGATAACTTCGGCTGCGGCTCTTCGCGAGAACATGCGCCGTGGGCCCTGACCCAGTACGGTTTCCGCGCTGTGATCTCGACATCCTTCGCCGATATTTTCAAGCAGAATTCGTTGAAGAACGGGCTGCTGCCGATTGAGGTCTCGAAAGACGCGCATGCGGCGTTGTTCGCGGATCCGGATCAGGAAGTGACTGTTGACTTGAAATCGCAGACGCTCCAGTTCGGCGGGCGGTCGGTCGAGTTCCCCGTTGACGGGTTTGCCAAGCACTGCCTGCTCGAAGGCGTCGACGAGTTGGGCTTTATCCTGAAGCAGAATGAAGCCATTGCCGCCTATGAAGCCCGAGTTCCGGGCGCCGTGAACACGTTGGGGACTTAGGGGCGAAACGGCGTTAGGGGGCCCGCGGTATTCGCATGGCGGGACTACAATGTGCGCATGATGTTTCGCGCGGCTTCGCTATTTCTGTTCGCGAGCGCTCTGTTCGGTGCCGATCCCTGGATCGGCGTTTGGAAGATGAACTACGCGAAAACGCAGTTCCCGGGAGAGCCTCCCAAAGATGTGGTCCTCACTTATGAGGCACATCCCAAGGGTTTGAAGTTTACTTCGAGTGGCAAGCTGCCCGACGGAACCGCGTATTTCTACGACTACGTCGCAGCCACGGACGGGATGGATCAACCCGTTCACGGGCATCAGACGTTTCAGTCGGTGGCGCTGATCTGGCGCGACGGAAAACTGGAGATCCGGTTCAAGAGCGAGGGACGCGAGGTGACGAAGCACATCACCGAATTTTCGCCTGACGGCAAGACGATGATTACAACATCGAATTGGGACAATCCGGGCCGCAAGCCTTACAAGACGGTCGGCTACTTTGACAAGCAATAAGGCTAGTCCGGCACGTATTGGCGAAGATAGCGGTGCGCCATCCTGAAGCCGACTTTGTATTCTTCGCTGAAATCGGGTCCGCCCTGATTGGGCGAACCGTACAAGGGATCCTCGTGCTCGATGCTCATGGCACCCTGATAACCGGCGCGTTGCAGCACCGTAAAGAACTCCGCCCAATTGATGGAGCCCAAGCCAGGCAGACGGTAAAGCCACCAGGACGCCTTATTCACTGGATTGATGCCGCCCTTCTTTAGGATGTCCCAGCGAACTTCGGTGTCCTTCAAATGGACGTCGTAGATCTTGTCCACGAAGTCGCGCGCGGTCTGGATGGGATCCATCATCTGCCAGACGAGATGCGACGGATCGTATTGAAGGCCGACGTAGGGCGAATCGCCGAAGGCCTTGAATAGCGCCTCGAAACCAACTGGACTTGTCGCGATGTTCTTTCCTCCCGGATACGGCTCCCAAAGGATGCGAACCTTGTGCGTCTGGCAGGCCGCGAAATAGCGCTCGGTGTATGTCCGGACGATCTCGTCCACCTGTTGCGGAAATGGCTTCGTTTCGTCGCTACCGGACGATGTGCCGATGTAGGGGATGCCCAGTTTGCCGGCGAGTTCAATCAGCTTGACGAAGTAATCGTTGTCGAGTTTTCGCTTGTCGGGGATTGGGTCAATGTGCTGTTGCGAAGCCTGGAATGCGGAGACCTGCATCCCGGATGTTTGTAGTGTTTGGCGGACGGTCTCGATTCGCGCGTCGGTAAGAGTTGTCGGATCCATGGTCGAGCGCCGGGTGCCGCTGAGGATCATGTTCGTGAAGCCTTCGTCTTTCGTGAACCGGACATTGGCTTCCGTGAAGGGCCCAAGCAATCCGAGGCGGGGCTTCCACTCCGGTCGTCTGCGCTGTTGGGCTTGGAGCGCCGCGGCTGCGAGGCCGCTTACGAGAGTTCGTCGCGTCATAGGCGCTAGTGTCGCTCATCGGGAGGCGGGGGTGGACGAGAGCCCGCCCTATCTGTCAATCTTGAAATCGCCACACAACTACGCAAGGAGAAATCGGAATGCAACTGGGAATGATCGGACTGGGCCGCATGGGAGCCAACATGGTCCGGCGGCTAATGCGCGCCGGGCACGAATGCGTTGTGTTTAATAGGAGCGAGAAGGCCATTGCGCAACTGGCATCCGAGGGTGCCGTGGGCGCAACCTCGATGACGGACTTCGTCGCGAAGCTCTCCGGACCGCGCGCCATCTGGCTGATGGTGCCCGCGGCGGTCGTTGACTCGTCTCTTGAGCAACTGGTTCCTCATCTGACGAAGGATGACATCGTCATCGACGGCGGCAATTCCTACTACATCGACGATATCCGGCGCGCGAAGGAACTAGAGCCAAAGGACATTCGCTATTGCGACGTCGGAACCAGCGGCGGCGTCTGGGGTTTGGAACGCGGTTATTGCCAGATGATCGGCGGTCCGAAGGAAGTGGTGGAGCATCTGGACCCGATCTTCAAGACGCTGGCTCCGGGGCGCGGCGACGTCGAACGCACTCCGGGCCGCGACAAAGTGGGCGGCAGCGCGGAGGAGGGCTATTTGCATTGCGGCCCTTCCGGTGCCGGTCACTTCGTGAAGATGGTTCACAACGGAATCGAGTACGGCTTGATGGCGGCCTACGCCGAGGGCTTAAATATTCTCAAGCACGCGAACGCGGGCAGCACGTCGCGCCAGGTTGATGCGGAGACCTCGCCGTTGCGCAATCCGGAACATTTCCAGTACGATTTCAATCTTGCTGACGTCAGCGAGGTCTGGCGGCGCGGGAGCGTGGTTGCGTCCTGGCTGCTCGATCTAACGGCAATCTCGCTGCTCGATCAGCCCGATCTCGCGAAGTTTTCGGGCCACGTCTCGGATTCAGGAGAAGGGCGTTGGACCATTCTCGCGGCCATCGAGTCCTCTACGCCGGCTCCGGTGTTGAGCGCCGCACTCTATCAGCGATTCACGTCCCGGGGCGAAGATGACTTCGCAACAAAAGTGCTCTCGGCAATGCGGTTCCAATTTGGCGGTCACGTCGAGAAGAAGTCTGGCTCGTAACGACCCGGCGCTTGAATCGACCAGACATGCCATCTATGACAAATACTCATCCCGTGAGCGGCGAGCCCCGCGGGTCCGAACGTGATGGTGATCCGCGGCGCGAGTGGCGCTCTCACCAAGCGCAAGCTGATTCCGGCGCTCTGCAACCTTGCGCAGAGCGGTCTGCTGTCGCCGCGGTTCGCCATCATCGGGTTTGCCTTCGACGACTGGGACGGAGCAGTTCCGCGCGGAATTGACGGCGCAGATCAAGGAATTCGCGTCGATTTTCAATCGATGTGAAGCTGTGGAGATGGTTCCTCGAACGCATCTACTACGTCCAAGGCAGCTTCGAAGATAGCGCGTCTTGAAAGAAGAGCAGATCTATCGGATCGATCATTACTTGGGTAGGGAGACCGTTCAGAATTTGATGGTGTTCCGCTTCGGCAATAGCATTTTCGATCCGATTTGGAATCGCCGGATTACGGCGGCGGAGATCGTCGGCGTCGAGCATCGCGGAGGCTATTACGACACGTCTGGCGCATTGCGCGACATGGTGGAAGCAGGCTGGACCGTCCTTCGACAGGTGCTTGCCGTGTGGCAGGCACTTCCGCAGCGGAACTTTCCTAACCATCCAGCGGGTACGTGGGGGCCTCCGGAGGCCGATGAATTGATGCAGCGACGGTCTGAAATGGCGGAACGATAGGCTCTCCATATATAGGGGGAGGGGGTATCTGCTATCCTGCACGTAGAGGCTCTTCCATGGCAGGCACCATCCGGCTACAGATCGAAGGCATGCATTGCGACGGCTGCGTTCGCCGCGTGACCAGTGCGTTATCAAAGGTTGCTGGCGTCGAAGTCGTGAGCGTGGTGGTCGGTTCCGCAACCATCCACATGGCTCCCGGCATTGCAGCGGAATCCGCGGCGCAGGCGATCCAACAGATCGGTTTCCGAGCGATTGTCGCTCCTGGGGCGTAGTGTGTCCACAGGTTCTACGCGCGCTACGTTTTCGGTAGGCGGGATGACCTGCGCCGCCTGTCAGTCGTTCGTGCAGAAGACCATTGAGCAGCAACGTGGAGTCGACAGCGCAACGGTCAACCTGCTGCTGAACAACGCGACGGTTGTGTTTCGTCCGGATGCGACGTCGGTGGAAGCCTTGGTCGACGCCGTGAACGCCACAGGGTATGAAGCGCAGTTGCCGCGTGCCGATTTATCCGCGTTTACAGAACAACAGAAGGATGACGCGGAGGCTGCGTCCGAATATTCGTCTTTGCGGTTGAGAGCTGCCGCGGCGTTCGTTGCCGGCGCAGTCGCGATGCTAGTCTCAATGCCGTTGATGCACGGGGCAGGGCACTCCGGCGCGGATCCATTTGTCCTTTGGCAGATGCGCGTTCTCGATCCGATCCTCGAGAAGGCCCTTCCTTGGCTGTATATGATTCCAGCGCCAGCGCTTAGTTTCGGCCTTTTGGGGATGACTATCCTGGTGATGCTTGGTGCGGGCCGCCGATTCTATGTGAAGGCCTGGTCCGCGTTGATGCACAAGACCGCCGACATGAATACGCTGATCGCACTTGGCACGGGTTCGGCGTTTCTTTTCTCGGCCGCCGTCACCGTCGCTCCCGCCTACTTTCAGCAGCGTGGTGTCTCGCCGGACGTCTACTACGAAGCCGTCATCTGGATCCTTGCGTTGATCCTGACAGGCAACGCACTCGAAGCACGCGCTAAGCAGCGCACCGCCGATGCCTTGCGAATGCTAGTGCATCTCCAACCGCAGACAGCCCGTGTCGATCGCAATCAGCAAGAAGTAGAGGTCCCGATCGCCGAACTACGGGTCCGCGACGTGGTGATCATTCGGCCCGGTGATCGCCTTCCCGCGGATGGTGTTGTTACGCTCGGAGCAAGCAGCGTGGACGAGTCGCTGTTGACTGGCGAAAGCCTGCCTGTTGAGAAGGTCGCCGGTGATCCGGTAATCGGTGGAACCATCAATCAGAACGGCGCGCTGCGGTATCGCGTAACAGCGCTTGGAACCGACAGCGTGCTTGCCGGGATCGTTCGCTTGTTGCGCGATGCGCAGGGTTCGCGGGCACCCATTCAGAATCTCGCCGATCGCATCAGCGCCGTTTTCGTGCCGATTGTTGTGTCGATTGCGATCGTCACCGCGCTGATCTGGATCTTCGCAATGCCGGATGGCGGGGTCACGCGCGGATTTGCTGCCGCCGTTTCGGTGCTGATCATTGCCTGCCCCTGCGCAATGGGCCTTGCCGTGCCTACCGCGGTGATGGTCGCGACTGGTCGAGCTGCCACCGCGGGGCTTTTGTTCAAAGGTGGGGACTCGTTGCAGCGACTGGCATCGGTCGATACTCTGGTATTCGACAAAACAGGGACGGTGACCGAGGGCAAGCCAACGTTGCAGTCCAGCGTGGTTGCGGATGGGTTTGAAGAAATGGAAACCCTGCGACTTGTTGCGTCGGTCGAAGCCCAAAGCGAACATCCGCTCGCGGCGGCGGTGGTGGAGGCTGCTCGCGCGCACGGTCTTGGTCTCTCAGAAGCCTCCGCATTCATTTCGCATCCCGGCAAAGGAGTGGAGGCGTCGGTCGATGGCCACACCGTACTCGCCGGCAATTCGGCGCTGCTCCGCAGTCGTGGCATTAAGCCGCCTTCTGAGTATTCCGCGGCGAGTCTACTTGCCGCGATTGACGGACGCTATGCGGCGGCGTTCGAGGTGCTGGACGCAATTAAGACGACCTCGCGCGCGGCCATCGGCGCGCTGAAAGCCGAAGGACTACGCGTCATTCTATTGAGTGGGGATCACGAACAGACGGCGCGCCGCGTCGCGACGGAAGCCGGCATCAACGAAGTAATCGCTGGCGTGTTGCCGCAAGGAAAAGTTGACGCGATCCAGGCTTTGCGGCTACAGGGCCGGATCGTCCTGATGGCCGGTGACGGCGTGAACGACGCGCCCGCGCTCGCACAGGCCGACGTCGGCGCGGCGATGGCGTCCGGTGCCGACGTCAGCCGTGAAGCTGCCGGCCTTACTTTGATGCGCAACGATCTTCGCGGCATCGCCGACGCGATCGCGATCTCACGCGCAACAATGCGCGTGATTCGACAAAACCTGTTCTGGGCGTTCGCCTACAACGTCATCAGTATTCCGATCGCGGCCGGCGTCTTGTATCCGGCGTTCGGAATCCTGCTGAGCCCCGTACTTGCGAGCGCGGCGATGGCGTTGAGTTCGGTGAGCGTTGTATCGAACAGCCTTCGCTTGCGAGGTCTGCGATTGGAGTCGCGATGAAGACAAAAAGAAAAGCAGTCGCCGTTACGCCGGATATCAAGAAGGCGAACCTGGCCCGCCTGGGCCGCATCGAGGGGCAAGTTCGCGGACTGCACCGTATGGTGGAAGAAGATCGCTATTGCGCCGAGATCATCGAGCAGATTGCATCGGCGCAACAAGCGCTTCGCGGCGTTGCCCGCGCGTTAATGCGCAATCACCTGCAGCATTGCGCGACGCACGCGATTGCTCATGGAACGAAGCAGGACGCCGCTGCAATGTTCGACGAGCTATTGGAACTCATCTACAAGCACCTGCGGTGACTACTTCTCGACCTGCAGATTGTTCGTGACCTTGAATGCACCGCCGACGCCGTTCGCGCGAATGCCCGCGAGGTTCTTGTCGCCTTCATTCGCCACCACGCCTTCGAGTGTGATGTTGCCATTCTTCACGATAATGCGGATGGGCCGGATAACGCCGAGACTATACCGCTGCAGCGGGCCATATCCGTAGATCGCGCGAAAGGTTCGCATGCGAATGCGGTCGTCGTTCGGCGAGAGCGGCAGGACTTCGATGAGATTCTCAACACTGGTAACGCCTTCGATTCGCTTCACGGCATACTCAGCGTCGGGTTTCAAGCTGGGCCTCTGAACTTGTCCGAGTAGCGTGACGCGAGAGCCGTCGACGCGGTACGCCAGGTTGTCGAAGACATCGAGGAAGGGCAGCATGATGAGTTCATGCCGGACCTCTTTCATCAGTTTCTCGGTCGTCCGGTCTTGCGCGAAGGCAGAGGTGACGAGTAGGATCGTGAGCAGCAGTTGAGTCCACATAGGCCCTCCCTACCCGTAGTCTACACCGCGTTTGTCGAAGAAAGAGGAAAACACGGGACAGACTTGAGGAGCCTGTATGAATGATTTCAACGCCGCGCTCGACCAGCCACTCGCCAGCAGAAAACGGCGAACGAAGTGAGCGGAACCTCACCCACGGACAGCGCCCGATCTAACCCCGCCCGTAAAGCGCGCGGGTCCAGGGCTCCTCACACAAGCCCTAAAGCGCGAGCGCTCGGCGCAGGATCGCGGGGGCGTCCGCCGACGCGTGCGTCGGCTGCGAAGCACCAAACACTGGGATTGACTCGCTACCCAACCGCGACGCGCAGAACGCGTCTGCCACAGCAGGCGGCGCGAACCGCACCAGAAGCGACGCCTGCAGTGCCACCGCAAGCTGCGACGTCATCCGTCTCGCATCCGCTTCCGCGGAACGCAGATCGATCGCGTTGACGAACTTGTCGACGCGGGCGTCGACACCGCGAATCTCGGTGAGGACGGCATCGACGGACTCCGGCTCCTTCGCCATCGCGCGCAAGACGTCGAGGCAGATGACGTTGCCGGAGCCTTCCCAGATCGAATTCAGCGGAGCCTCGCGGTAGATGCGCGGCATCATCGACTCCTCGACGAAGCCGTTGCCGCCAAGGCACTCCAGCGCTTCCGCCGTGAACGCGGGCGCGCGTTTGCAGACCCAGAACTTCGAAACTGCGGTCGCGAGGCGGGCGAAGGCTTTTTCACCTTGATCGAATGCGCGCGCCAGCCGCATCATCAACGCCGACGCCGCTTCCGATTCCAGTGCGAGGTCGACCAGCACGCGCTCCATCAGGGGTTGATCGATTAGCGTCTTTCCGAACGCCGAACGATGTCGCGCATGATGCAGCGCTTGCACAAGACCTTGCCGCATCATCGCCGCGGCGCCAATCACGCAATCGAGCCGCGTGTGCGTGACCATCTCGAGGATCGTCGGCACGCCGCGCCCTTCTTCGCCGATGCGCATGACCCACGCGCCCTCGAACTCCACCTCGCTCGACGCATTCGAACGATTGCCT
Organism: Acidobacteriaceae bacterium; assembly: GCA_043788745.1. Taxonomy (GTDB): domain Bacteria; phylum Acidobacteriota; class Terriglobia; order Bryobacterales; family Bryobacteraceae; genus JBBQWZ01. Next base: position 4,399 of record JAYVTO010000149.1, on the reverse strand, counting down.
AGTTTGCTTTTTAGGCGTTGGATATGAAACTTGTTCCGATCGCCGTCCGGCGTCCAGCGCGGAAGGAAGAAGCACGAGAGTCCGCTGGGCGCGTGTGCGAGGATGAGGAACGCATCGCACATTGGCGCCGAGCAGAACCACTTGTGGCCCGTGATGCGATATTCGCCGTTCCCGATCGGCTCGGCTTTCGTCGTATTCGCGCGCACGTCGGAGCCGCCCTGTTTTTCGGTCATCCCCATGCCCATCAGCGCGCCGGTTTTCGACGCGGCGGGCGCGAAACGGGGGTCGTGGGTGCGAGTCTTGAGCAACGGCTCCCACGCCGCGGCGAGTGCCGGATGCTTGCGCAGCGCCGGTACGACGGAGTAGGTCATCGAGATCGGGCAGCCATGGCCGGCTTCGTTCTCGGATGCCAGCCGCATCAACGCGTCGCGTGCGACATGCGCGCCGGGGCGTGGATCTTCCCACGGGAGCGAATGGATTCCGAACTCGACCGCAAGCGCCATCAGCTTGTGCCACGACGGATGGAACTCGACTTCGTCACGCCGATTGCCGAGACGGTCGTGCGTTTTAAGCATGGGTGGATTCTCGTTGGCTTCGAAGCCCCAGCGGATCGCTTCTTCGCTGCCCACCCGCTGGCCGAACTCGCAGAGTTGCGTTCGGGCCCAGCCCGCGCCATCGCGCGCGAGCGATTCCGAGAGCGCCGGATCGCAATCGAAGAGATTGTAGTTCGCAAGCGGAGGCACTTGATTGAAGACTTCGTGTGTCACGCTATCAGCGTAGCGCGCGAGACAACTGAGTAAACTGGCGGGATGACTCGAAAGATCCGGTGGGGCGTGCTCGGCGCGGCGAAGATCGCACGGGAGAAAGTGATTCCGGCCATGCAACGCGGGACGCTGACCGAAGTGGTGGCCATTGCGTCGCGCGATGTTGCGAAGGCGCGGTCCGCGGCCGCCGCACTCGGCATCCCGCGCGCCTACGGCTCCTATGACGAGTTGCTCGCGGACGCCGAGATCGACGCTGTGTACAACCCGTTGTCGAATGACTTGCATGTGCCGTGGACGTTGAAGGCGATCGAGGCAGGGAAGCATGTGCTGTGCGAGAAGCCATTCGCGTTGGATACGGCAAGCATTCGCAGTGTGATCGCGGCGCGCGATCGCGCGCGGGTGAAGGTCGGCGAGGCGTTTATGGCGCGGACCCATCCGCAGTGGATCCGCGCGCAAGCGATTGCGGGCTCCGGCGAGATCGGCGAGCTGCGGCTCATCACGGGCTTTTTCAGTTATTTCAATCGCGATGCCGCGAATATCCGCAACCACGTGGAAAACGGCGGTGGCGCGTTGCTGGATATCGGCTGCTATCCGATCACGCTCTCGCGAATGATCTACGGCTGCGAGCCGGTGCGCGTAGCCGCGGCCGTCGATCGCGATCCGGAGTTCGGCGTCGATCGATTGACGTCGGCGATTCTTGAGTTTTCGGGCGGGCGGCAATCGGTATTCACGTGCGGCACGCAGATGGCCGCCTATCAGCGCATGCAGATCTTTGGAAGCAATGGGCGCATTGAACTGGAGATCCCGTTCAACGCTCCGCCGGATCGCCCGACACGCGTGATTGTCGACGGCGTGCGCGGGATCCTGGGGCAAGGCCCGCGCGTCGAGGAGATCGCGGTCTGCGATCAATACACGATTCAGGGTGATCTGTTTTCGCGAGCGATTCTCGAAGACGGCCCGGTGCCCGTCTCACTGGAAGACGCGTGGCGCAACATGTCGGTGCTTGAGGCGGTCTTCCGCGCCGGCCCGTCCGGCCGGTGGGAACCGGTTACGGCGTAGCCGCGGGTATGCCCTTGATGCCGAGTTCCTCGGCGCGCGCCTTCATCGCCTCGATGCAGAAGGCGATGTGCTCGTCGAGGTCGACGCCCATCTGCGACGCGCCGTTCACGATGTCGTCACGGCTGACACTGCGGGCGAACGCCTTGTCCTTCATCTTTTTTTTCACCGAAGCAACGTCGACATCGAAGATGCTGCGCGTGGGTTTCACGTATGAGATTGCAGTGAGAAACCCCGCCAGTTCGTCGCACGCGAAGAGCGTCTTCTCAAGCGGTGACACGCGCGGCACACCGCTATAGTTGGCGTGTGAAAGAATCGCGCGCCGAATCTCTTCGCTCACTCCGCGCTCGGCCAGAATCGGCTCGCCCTTCATTGGATGATCGGGCATCTGCGGATGGATCTCCCAATCGAAATCGTGCAGCAGCGCGGTGACGGTCCACTTCTCGAGGTCCTCGCCATTCTTTGCCGCATAGGCGGCGACGCAAGTTTCGACGGCCAGCGCGTGACGCCGCAAGCTGTCCGAGTGAATGAATTCACAAACGATTTCCCAGGCTTTTGCACGATCCATTCGGCTATGGTAACAATGCGGCTATTCCCAAAGCTTCTTCAAAAAAGCGTCGTCGTTGGCGAGGGCTTGCCACGCGGGGCGATTCTTCAACGTCGCTTCAAAGCGGCTTCGAAAATCGGGCTGCATCAATTTTGCCTTCGCGAGTTCGGCGAGCGCGCCCGCTTTGTCTCCGGCAAAGTACGCATAGACTCCGAGCGTCGTGTGCATCTGGACGCTTTCGGGCTGATACTTCGCCATGCGGACCGCGGCCTCGCGTGCCTCTTGGTATTTCTTGCTGTTGAAGAGCTTGAACGAGCGATCCTGATAGAGGATCGCCTGGTTCATGTCGAGCAGCCGCCGCAGTTCGGCGAACGGTGCGGGGTTGTCGTCGACGTTGATATAGATCAACCGATCGTTGTTGAGGTTGCGGCCGCCGCCCTTGTTAACGATGATCATCGACGCCGACTGGCGGCCGCGCGAATCGCCTCCGGCGGCATCGCCTGCTTTGAGCGCCGCGAACAACTTCTCGGCGAGGTCGCCGTCGGTTGCCTCGAAGGCTTTGCCCATGTCCTCGATCACCTGCGCCCCCGTGAGGATGTTGCCCTGCGCCGACCCACGTTTTGCCCTGCCTGTCGCCGGCCCACTTGTTTGCCGCAGGGCCAGTGTAGGTCGCAATTCCGCCTTTGCCGTCGATGATGGCCACCTGCCGGCCGTCTTTGCCGTCGAACGTATCCTCCGCCATCAACTTTTCGAGCACCTGCTTGGCGGACAGGCCCTGACGCAATAGTTCAAGGCCGCGCGGTCCGTAGCCGACGTTGACGTTGGCTTGGGTCGCGATCGCGCCGGTTCCCGCTTCGGCCCAAGGCACGACGCTGCCGACCGAGAAGTAACGGCTGGCAACAGTGACGCCCCATTCCTGCGCAACGGGGTCGAAGGCAACGATGGAGAACGTGGCCACCGGTGGCAACGGAATCTGAGGATGGCGCTCCTGCGCGTGCGCCGAAAAACAAAGGAGCGAGAGCACAAGGACGCCTCGCAGCGGATACATCCACGGGTTCATGACTCTCCCTGGCCGAAACAGTGCTGGCCGATACAAAGCAATGCCAAATGTCATTATGGTATTCTAAAGGTGGCCGCCAATGTGGGCCTGTGGCGCAGTTGGGAGCGCGCTTCCATGGCATGGAAGAGGTCGACGGTTCGAACCCGTCCAGGTCCACCAAAACGTTTCAAACACTTAGCGCCCACCGGTCGCCTTCGACGCCGTCACCGGAGTCCATTTGGAGTCCAAATTTGGACGCCACGCGAGGCCTGCGAGCCAATCGACTCCGAGCGGCCGCAAGTGCACTGCGTTATACTGGGGGGGCTCCCGAGGAGCAATCCATTTGCCAGCAGGGACGCATTTGATACCACACGAAATTGTCGCTCTACGATGTCCCTCATGCGGTGGTGGGGCGAGCCACCCATCTCGCGAAATGCCGTTCGGCGCAGAATTTCGCTGCGATCACTGCGGCGTCATATCTGTGCTGATTATTGATCGGGCGCTCGTCCCGCTCAGCACCCTACAGAGGCAGGGGGAAAAGGTCTGCGTCGCATGCGGCCGCATTGCTCTGCGGGAGGCGCGATTCTGCCAAGAAGGGCACGCGCTGGTCCGAAGATGCGTCTATCAGAATTGTGGTCAGGAGTTCGCAATCGATCATCAACGGTGCGATTTCTGCGGCAAATTGCAATACGATCTTCCCAAACTGCACGAGGTTTGCCAAGGAACGGTTACGCGCGTGATTGATTTCGGTGCCATTGTCGACCTGAGAGGCGCTGAGGGGCTTCTCCACGTATCGGAGATCGGTAACCACCGCCTAAAGGACATGAAGGAAGGAGAGCAGATAACCGTGAAGGTCGTTAGTATTGAGGGCAGCAAAGTCAAACTGAGCCGCAAGGCCCTAATCCGCCGGTAAGGGCCTTGGGATGACCGGTAGTGAGGGAAGCGGGGCGATCAGATATTGGAATGGGCGGCTGTTTTGAAAAGGTGGGGGAA
>JAYVTO010000148.1:0-38445 GCA_043788745.1 Acidobacteriaceae bacterium | reverse complement strand
TCACGCCGATCGCCATGACCAAGGGCCTGCGCTTCGCGATCCGCGAAGGCGGCCGTACGGTCGGCGCGGGCACGGTGTCGGAGATTTTGGAATAGCATTTCACTGGCCTTGGGGCAGGTATCCAATCGGATGGATGTCCCAAGGCTTTTTGAGTATCCGCCGGATTTGGTGAATTCATGAGCAGCTTGAGAGAACGCATTCGCATCCGCCTAAAGGCCTACGATCATCGGATCCTCGATCAGTCGACGACCGAGATTGTGGACACTGCGAAGAGGACCGGAGCGCAGGTAGCGGGACCGATTCCGTTGCCGACGGTCCGGAATATGTACACGGTGTTGCGGTCGCCGCACGTGGATAAGAAGTCGCGCGAGCAGTTTGAGATCCGGACGCACAAGCGTTTGCTGGACATCCTCGAACCAACGCAGGACACGGTGGACGCGCTGATGAAGCTCGACCTGCCGGCCGGCGTGGATGTCGAAATCAAGGCGTTCGGGAAGGGAAAGTAATCAAGATTGCCGCAGGAGTGAGTACCTGTTGACGAATCGGGCGCCATGGGCGCCGGGTTCGCAAGCAGATTGATCGCTCGGCAATCCTCTGAGGTGTTTTTTATGAGCCCAGGAATACTAGGCAAGAAAATCGGAATGACGCAGGTTTTCCGTGCGGACGGGCAAGTGGTGCCCGTGACGCTCGTGAAGGCTGGTCCCTGCGTAGTCGTACAGCGCAAAACGCCCGCGGCGGATGGCTATGATGCCGTGCAACTCGGCCTGGTCGAGTTCGCGAAAGCGTCGAAGCAGACCAAACCGATGCAGGGCCACTTCAAGAAAGCAAGCGCGGATGGCGTGAAGTTTTTGCGCGAACTGCGGCTCGAGCCGGGTAACGGCGACTTGAAGGTGGGCGACCGCATTCTGGTGGACGAATTCAAGCCGAACGACAAGGTCGACGTGATTGGCACGAGCAAAGGAAAAGGATTCGCGGGCGTTGTGCGCCGCCACCATTTCCGCGGCGGTGATGAATCGCACGGGTCGATGTTCCACCGCGCTCCTGGTTCGATCGGCTCATCTAGCTTTCCCTCGCGTGTGTTCCCCGGAACCCGCATGGGCGGCCAGATGGGCAATGATCGCGTCACGGTGCGGAATCTCGAAATCGTCGAAGTGGACTCCGAGGACAACGTGCTGATGGTCAAGGGCGCAGTGCCCGGACCGAATGGCTCCTACATCGTATTGCGGAGGGCCAAGAGGTAACCCGCCATGCCACAGGTAAACGTAATCGATCTCCAAAACAAGACTGTCGGCTCGATTGAGCTGTCGGAAACCGTCTTTGCCGCGCCGATCAACAAGTCGTTGATCTATGAGGCGGTCCGCCACTATCGCGCGGGTCTGCGCCGCGGCACGGCGTCGACCAAGACGCGCCACGAAGTTTCCGGTTCGGGCAAGAAGCTGTGGAAGCAGAAGGGAACCGGTCGCGCTCGTATGGGTTCGATCCGCAGCCCTCTCTGGCGCCATGGCGGTACGACCCACGGACCGCAACCGCATAGCTTCGCTTACAGGCTGCCGAAGAAGATGGTGCTCGGCGCACTGCGCAGCGCGCTTACGGCGAAGCTGAAGGATGGCGAATTGAAGGTGGTTTCGGCGTTCACCTTGGCCGACCACAAGACGCAAAATTTCCGTAAGGTTCTCGATACGCTGGACATCACGAAGACGGTCCTGCTGGTCGAACTGGGCGAAAATAAGAATCTGACGTTGAGTAGCCGCAATCTGCCGGGCGTGAAGCTGGTGGCAACCAAGGACGTGACCGTTTACGACCTGCTGTTGCACAAGCTGATCCTGGTTAGCGAGCCGGCTGCGAAGCGTCTCTCGGAGGGCCTCTCCTAATGACGCTCTATGAAGTAATCAAGCGCCCGATCGTCACCGAAAAAGGTGTCACGAAGAAGGACGGAGAACGGACCCTTTGTTTTGAAGTGGCTCCGGACGCCAACAAGACCGAGATCCGCAAAGCGGTCGAGATGCTGTTTAAGGTAAAGGTGGATGAAGTCCGCACGGTGAACAACCTGGGCAAGCTCCGCCGCCGTGGCCGCTTCTCCGGGTATCGCTCGGATTGGAAGAAGGCGTACGTGAAGTTGAAGACGGGCGAGAAGATGCCCGAGTACGCGGAGATCTAACCATGCCAGTCAAGAGTTATAGACCGTTTACCCCGTCGCGTCGCGAGATGACGACGGTGACGCGCGAGGACATCACCAAGCAGACTCCGGAAAAGAGCCTGGTGGCCGGCAAGCAGCGCACGGGCGGACGTACGGCGTCGGGCCGCATTTCGAGCCGGTTCATCGGCGGCGGCGCAAAGAAGTCGTACCGCATGATCGATTTCAAACGCGACAAAACGGGCGTTCCCGCCAAGGTCGCGGCGATCGAATACGATCCGAATCGCTCGGCGCGCATCGCGCTGCTGCACTACACGGACGGCGAGAAGCGATATATTATCGCTCCGGTCGGCCTCGAAGTCGGCCGCAAGGTAGTCTCGGGTCCCGAAGCCGACATTCTCGTTGGCAACGCACTGCCGCTCAAGAATATCCCCGCCGGTACGGTTGTCCACAACATCGAGTTGAAACCCGGTAAGGGCGCGCAGATGGCGCGTTCGGCCGGCACGCAGGCGCAGTTGGTTTCCCGAGAAGGAACCTACGCGTTGTTGAAGTTGCCTTCGGGCGAAACGCGGCGCGTCAGCGTCGATTGCATGGCGACGGTTGGCCAGGTGGGCAACGTCGATCACGAAAACGCAAATTCGGGCAAGGCGGGACGCACCCGCTGGCTCGGCAAGCGCCCGCATAACCGCGGCGTTTCGATGAACCCGGTCGATCACCCGCACGGTGGTGGTGAAGGTAAGACTTCGGGCGGACGCCATCCGGTGACGCCGTGGGGTCAGCCGACGCGTGGTTACAAGACGCGAAATAATAAGCGCACTGACAAGTGGATTGTCAGCCGCAAGAGTAAGAAGCGCTAGGCGAGAAGCATCGGCGCAAGAGCATAGGCAAGGACAAGCGAATACATGGGACGTTCACTCAGTAAAGGGCCTTTTGTCGACGGTCACCTGCAAGCCAAGGTGACGGCGTTAATCGAAAAGAACGAGAAGAAAGTCATCCGGACCTGGTCTCGCCGTTCGACGATTCTGCCCGAGATGATCGGGCACACCTTTGGCGTGCACAACGGGAAGAAGTTCATTCCGGTGTACGTCTCCGAAAATATGGTTGGTCACAAGCTGGGCGAATTTTCGCCGACGCGGACGTTCAAAGGGCACGTGGCCAAGAGTTCGTCGGACAAGTCCGGCAAGTCGTAAATCAGGGCTCCTCGGGCGCGCTTTCAGGCGCGGCATGAACGGGAAGCGTGTAGGGATTTGGAAAGAAGCGGAGATTCGAAATGGAAGCGAGAGCAGAAGCTAGGTACATCAAGGTCTCGGCGCAAAAAGCACGGCTCGTGATCGACATGATCCGCGGGCAGAAGGCCGGCGACGCAATCAATATTCTGCGCGCGGTCAACAAGCGTGTCGCGCCGTCCGTCGAGAAGGTTCTGCGTTCGGCCATTGCGAACGCCGAGAACAAGTCGACCGATGTCGACGTGGACAAGTTGATCGTCACCGAGGCGTACGTGAACGAAGGACCGCGGATGAAGCGGATCCGGCCGGCCCCGATGGGCCGGGCTTACCGCTATCAACGGCGGATGTCGCACATCGTGGTTTCGGTAGGCGAAAAGATTTCCGCGGCGGCGAAATAGGCGCGACAAGGTAGCGAAGAGGAAGAACGAATGGGTCAAAAAGTACATCCTTACGGGTTCCGGCTGGGCGTCACGAAGACGTGGCGGTCTCGTTGGTTTGCCAAACAGGACTACGCAAAACTACTCCGCGAAGACCTCGAGTTGAAGGACTCTCTGCGTGAGCGGCTGAAGGCAGCCGGTGTCAGTTCTGTCGAAGTGGACCGTCCGGGCAACAAGCTGCGCATCACGATTCGCACGTCGCGCCCGGGAATCATCATCGGCCGCAAAGGCGCCGAGATCGAAAAGCTCAAGACGGACCTCGCGAAGTCGACCAAGCGCGAAGTCTTCATCGACATTCAGGAAGTACACAAGCCGGAGCTCGACGCGCAACTCGTGTCTGAGTCGATTGCGTTGCAGCTTGAAAAGCGCGTGGCGTTCCGCCGTGCGATGCGCAAGTCGGTCGATAGCGCGCTGCGCTTCGGCTGCAAGGGGATCAAGGTTCGCGTTTCGGGCCGTTTGAATGGCGCAGAAATCGCCCGCACCGAATGGTATTTGCAAGGTCAGTTGCCGCTGCACACATTGCGCGCCGACATCGACTACGGGTTCTCGCAGGCTTACACCACCTACGGCGTCATCGGCGTCAAGTGCTGGGTGTACAAAGGCGAGATTCTCGAAGGCGGCCGTCCGAACTTTAAGAATGAACCCGAACCGCGCCGCGCGCCGCGTCGTGACCGGGATCGCGACCGGGGCGGAGATCGTGGTCCTGGGGATCGCGGCGGAGACCGGGGCGGAGATCGCCGTCCTCCGATGGACGCTGGATCGCCTGTACAGCAGGCACCGATATCGCAAGAGCCGCGCGCGGCTTTGCCGATCCTGCCGCCGCTCGCTGCTCCTGTGCAGCCGGCCTGGAAAGAAGAAGCGAAGCCCGAGTCGGCCAAGCCGGAAGGAACCGAAACGAAGTCTGAATAGGGTGTGCCTCGCGGCAGACTCTATACGGGCTAAGGAGACATTAACTCTATGTTGATGCCGAAAAAAGTTAAATACCGCAAGCAACAACGCGGACGCATGACCGGGAAAGCCTGGCGCGGCTCGTCGATCTCGTTCGGCGACTTTGGATTGAAGGCAATGCGGTGTGGATGGATCACGTCGCGGCAGATTGAAGCGGCCCGCATCGCGATGACGCGATTCATTAAGCGCGGCGGCAAAGTCTGGATCCGGGTGTTCCCGGATAAGCCGATCACGAAGAAACCGGCCGAAACCCGAATGGGAAAAGGTAAGGGCGCTCCGGAAGAATGGGTTTGCGTCATCCGCCCGGGCAAGATTTTGTTCGAAATGGAAGGTGTTTCGAAGGAAATCGCGACCGAGGCGATGCGGCTGGCGGCGCAGAAATTGCCGCTCCCTACCAAGTTGGTCTCCCGCGACACGGAACTGTAAGGGTTAGGGCGAGAAGAGTCAGGGCGAGAAGGAACCGAGATGAAAGCAGATAAAGTCCGCGAACTGGATGCGGCTGAGATCGCAAAGCAGATGGGCGATGCGAAGGAGCAGGGCTTCCGCATTCGTTTTCAAATGTCGATGGGCCAGACCGAAGGCGTCAGCAAATTGCGCACGATGCGCAAGGACCGGGCGCGCATGCTGACCATCCTCCGGGAGCGCGCGCTTAACCCGCAGGCGAATCCCGAGCCGGCACCCGCGAAGGCTGCCAAGGGGAAGAAGAAATAAGCAGCCGCGTGCGTGCGGCCGAGGCCGGACCTGAGGCCAGTTAGCTAAGGAAACGAGTTCAGCGATGCCAGAAACAGCGAATGCAGTCACGAAGAAGCCCAATAAGCAGGAAAAACTTGGTCACGTGGTTTCGGCCAAGATGGAAAAGACCATCGTCGTCGAAGTGACGCGCAAGGTTCCGCATCCGCTATACAAGCGCATCGTCACCAAGCGGAAGAAGTTTTATGCCCACGACGAGCAGAGTCTCGCGAAGCTGGGTGACGTGGTTCGTATCATCGAATGCCGCCCGATGAGCCGCCTGAAGCGCTGGTCGCTGGGCGAAGTGGTGCGGAAAGCTGTCGTTGTGAACGCCGACATGGCGCCTGGCGTGGCCGGCGCGGACACGCGGGTAGTGCAGACGAACAAGCAGGCGAAGAAGAAAAAGAAGAAGTAGTTGGTGTGAAGAGGCCGCTTCGATAGCGGCTTGCGCCCGAGAGTTACGGGATTAGGGAGAAGCGATCATGATCGGAATGCGTACCATCCTCGAGGTGGCCGACAATAGCGGGGCGCGCAAGTTGATGTGCATCCTGCCGCGCGGCGGCGATCTCGGACTGCGCGCGGGTTTGGGCGATGTCATCACGGCGAGCGTGAAAGAAGCCGCTCCGGACTCGGCCATCAAGAAGGGCAAAGTCGTCCGTTGCGTTGTGGTACGGATGCGCAAGGAAGCGCGCCGTAAGGACGGCACCTACATCCGCTTCGATACGAATGCGGCCGTGCTGATCAACGAAGTCGGCGAGCCGGTCGGTACGCGCGTGTTCGGTCCGGTGGCGCGCGAACTGCGCGACAAAAAGTACATGAAGATTGTTTCGCTCGCTCCGGAGGTTCTCTAACCCATGCGCAAAGTTACTCCCCGGCGGCATCAGGACAAGCCAAAGCAGCTGTTCAAGATTAAGCTCCGCAAGGATGATACGGTAAAGGTCATCTCGGGCAAGGACAAGGGCAAGACGGGCCGCGTTCTCGAAGTGGATCGGGAAAAAGGCCGCGTGCTGGTGGAAGGCGTGGCGCTTATTAAACGTCACACGCGTCCGAACCCGGCCAAGCAGATCAAGGGCGGAATCGCCGAGCGGGAAGCGCCGATCGCGGCGTCGAACGTGATGATTGTCACCTCGGGCGGCATTCCGACGCGCATTGGAACGAAAGTGGAAGGGACGGGTGCGGGCGCACGTCGCATCCGCATCGCCAAGAAGACGGGCGAGACGTTAGACAAGAAAGGCGCGAAGTAGTTCAGCGCCGGGACAAGAAAGGCGCGAAGCAGTTCAGCGCCGGGACAAGAAAGGCGCGAAGCAGTTTGCGCCGGGCACAAAGAGTACGAGCGCGAACAGGCGGATAGCATGAAAGCAAGATTGAAAGAGCATTACATCACGAGCGTTGTGCCGACCTTGACAAAGGAATTCGGCTACACCAACACGATGGCAGTTCCGAAGGTGGAGAAAGTTTCGCTCAACATAGGTATGGGCGAAGCCACGGGCAACCAGAAACTGCTCGATGGCGCGGTGATCGAACTGACGGCGATCGCCGGACAAAAGCCGGTTGTCACAAAGGCCCGCAAATCCATTGCGGCCTTTAAGCTGCGCGAAGGCATGTCGATCGGCTGTATGGTGACACTGCGCGGCGAACGCATGTACGAGTTCCTCGACCGCCTCATGAACGTCGCTCTTCCTCGCGTCCGCGATTTCCGCGGCGTGTCGTCCAAGAGCTTCGACGGCCGTGGCAACTACACCATGGGTCTCAAAGAGCAATTGCTGTTTCCTGAAATCTCGTACGACAAAGTCGACAAGATCAAGGGCATGAATATTTCGATTACCACTTCGGCAAAGACGGATGCCGAAGGGTTGGCGCTACTGAAGCATCTGGGGATGCCATTCCGCCAATAGGTGCGCGAACGAGACTTTAGGAAAGAACACACATGGCAACCACCGCAAAAATCGCCCGGGATGTAAAGCTGGCCAAGGCCGCGGCTGCAAAGACGCCGAAGCTGGGTGTGCGTCACCGCAACCGCTGCTTCCGCTGCGGACGGCCCCGCGGATTCCTCCGCAAGTTTCAGTTGTGCCGCATTTGTTTCCGTAATCTCGCGCTCGCCGGAGAAATTCCGGGCGTTATGAAGGCTAGCTGGTAGGACCGGCAAAAGAGAAGAGCCGGGAAAGAATAAGGTAGGAGTCACGATGGTCACGGATCCGATTTCTGACATGCTTACGCGCATCCGCAACGGGCTGCAAGCGCGCCACCTCAAGGTGGACGTGCCCGCCTCGAAGCTCAAGACCGACGTCGCGCGGATTCTGAAGGACGAAGGTTTTATTGCGAATTACAAGCTCACCGAAGACGGCTCGAAGAAGTCGATTCGAATCTATTTGAAGTACACGCCGGGCAACGTGCCGGTAATCTCGCGGATCGAGCGCGTGTCGCGCCCCGGTTGCCGCGTGTACGTCGGATCGAGAGAAGTGCCGCGCGTTTTGGGCGGACTGGGCATTAACATTTTGACAACGCCTAAAGGCGTTATGACCGGCATGTCCGCACGCAAAGAAAACGTCGGCGGCGAAGTTCTCTGCCAGGTCTGGTAACGCTCGAGTTAGAGAAGGCGCAAGCAGTTTTGCGAACAATGAGGAAATCATGTCGAGAGTAGGAAACAAGCCGATCCCGGTGCCCAAAGGGGTAAAAATCCAGTTGGGCGACCAGATCCTGGTCGAGGGACCGAAGGGCAAGCAGACTGTTCCGGTTCCAGCGGGCGTAACGCTCAAGCAGGAAAACGGCGTCATCACGTTGATGCGTGCGACGGACAAGCATGCCGCGCTCCATGGTTTGACGCGCGCCCTGCTCAGCAACGCCGTCGTTGGCGTGTCGACCGGCTTCACCATTGAGATGGACATCGTCGGTATCGGTTACAACGCCGAAATGAAGGGCCGCGTGGCCGTCTTCAAGTTGGGCTATTCGCACGTCATCGAAGTCTACATTCCGGATAGCGTCGAGCTGAAGATCGAGAAAGGCACGCACATGGTGTTGACCGGCTACGACCGCCAGTTACTTGGCCAGGTTGCGGCCAACATCCGCGCGCTGCGTCCGCCGGATCCATACAAGAACAAGGGCGTCCGTTATACGGGCGAAGTCCTGCGCAAGAAGGTCGGTAAGACCGGCGCAACAGGCAAGAAGTAAGAGCGCGCCGAAAAGCTGGAGATAGAGAATGGCGAACGATTCCAAAAACATTATCCGGGTCCGGGTGCACAAGCGCATCCGCAAACGCCTCAAGGGCGAGACGGAGCGGCCGCGTTTGGCCGTGTACCGCAGCCTGACGCACATCTACGCGCAAGTGATCGACGATGCGAAGGGGCACACGATTGCCTCGGCGTCGTCGGTTGAAAAGAGCGCCGTGAAGACCGGCGGGAACGTCGCCGGAGCCAAGGCCATTGGCAAGCTTGTCGCCGAGCGCGCCAAGGAAAAAGGCGTCACCAAAGTCGTATTCGATCGTGGCGGCTACCACTATCATGGGCGCGTCAAGGCGCTCGCCGACGCTGCCCGAGAAGCCGGACTGGAGTTTTAATGCCAACCCCCACGCCAAAGCGTATCGACGCAAGCAATCTGAAGCTCACCGAACAGGTGGTCTCGATCAACCGCGTGACGAAAGTCGTCAAGGGCGGTAAGAACATGAGTTTTTCCGCGCTCGTGGTCGTCGGCGATCCGGCGGCGCGCATCGTCGGTTACGGAACCGGCAAAGCGAAAGAAGTCCCCTCGGCCATCAAGAAGGGCATCGAAGCGGCGAAGAAAAATCTGAAGAAGATCAACGTTCTCGAATCGACCATCCTGCACCCGGTGCTGGGCAAATTCGGTTCGGGCGTCGTGCTGTTGAAGCCCGCGAAAATCGGTACGGGGGTCATCGCCGGCGGTCCGGTTCGCGCCGTGGTACAGGCCGTCGGAATTCCGAACGTGCTCACGAAATCCATCGGTTGCCACAACCCCCACAACGTGGTGAAAGCAACCATCAATGCTCTCGAGCAGCTTCGCGACCGGGCCGCGGTTGCCGACATGCGAGGAATCGCAATCGATAAGCTGGGCTAGTCCCCAAAAGACGCGCCCCGAAGGAAATGTTTTATGGCAGCGACCATCAAGATTAAACTGATTGGCAGCCCGATCTGCACGCCGGAGAAGCACAAGAAAATTGTGCGCGCTCTCGGCCTGAAGAAGATGAACCGCATCGTCGAGCGGCCCGATACCCCGGGCTTCCGCGGTATGGTCAAGAAAGTACCGCATTTGCTCGCGGTTGTCGAATAAGGAGACCGGCGCACATGGACCTCAGTAATCTCAAACCCCCAAAGGGACAAAAACACAAGAAGCAGCGCGTCGGCCAAGGAATGGGTACCGGTCGCGGCAAATACTCGGGCCGGGGCGCAAAGGGCGCCAAGTCGGTCTCGGGCTATTCGATGATGCGCGGATTTGAAGGCGGCCAGATGCCGCTGCACCGCCGTTTGCCGAAGCGCGGGTTCACCAACATCTTCCGCACCGAGTACGCGATCGTCAACGTCGCGACCCTCGAGCAGCTCGACGGCAACGCGTTCGATCCGTCGAACCTCCTCGAGATCGGCGCGATCAAGAAATTGAAGGCAGGCCTGAAAGTGCTCGGCTCCGGCGACCTCACAAAGAAGTTGCATGTGAAGGCGCACATGTTCTCGGCGGCCGCCAAAGAAAAGATCGAGAAGGCCGGCGGAACGGTCGAAATCATCGGCTAGCGGCATGAGCCCAGGTATCCACACAGACCAGCCGCAATTGCAAGTTTTTGAGAGGCAGCAGCCCCAATGAAGTTTTTCGAAGCTATCGCTAACGTCTTCCGCGTTCCGGACCTCCGGACCCGACTGCTGTTTGCGCTCGGGCTTTTGGCGATCTATCGCCTGGGTGGGCACATCCCCACGCCCGGCATCGACACCCTCAAGCTCGAAGAGTTCTTCAAGGCGAATTCCGGAACTCTGTTCGGCTTTATCGATCTGTTCAGCGGCGGCATGTTCCGCCGGTTGACGATTTTTGCGTTGGGCATCATGCCCTACATCACGTCGTCGATCATTCTCCAACTGCTGACGGTCGTGGTGCCGACGCTCGAGAAGCTCCAAAAAGAAGGCGAGCTCGGACGCCGCAAAATCACGCAATGGACGCGCTATTTGACGGTCACTCTCGCTCTCGTCCAGGGCTTCGGAATTGCCCTGACGCTGCAGAATTCGCAAGGTAATTTCGTTCTGAATCCTGGCGTCGGCTTCATCCTGATGACGATGCTGTCGCTCACCACCGGAACCGCATTCATCATGTGGCTCGGAGAGCAGATCACCGAACGCGGAATCGGCAACGGCATGTCGCTGATCATCTTCTGCGGTATCGTCGTCGGACTGCCGACCGCGATCAACGAAATCTACACGAACGTCTTTATCACGAAGACCTGGAATCCGCTGCAACTGATCATCATCATTGCGATGATGATCGCTGTCGTCGGCTTCATTGTCCTGGTTGAACGCGGCGAACGCCGCATCCCGGTGCAATACGCCAAGCGCGTCGTCGGACGTCGCATGATGGGCGGCCAGTCGACGCATCTGCCGTTGAAAGTGAACGCGGGCGGCGTCATCCCCGTCATCTTCGCGAGTTCGCTGCTTGCCTTCCCGCAAACGTTGATGCAAGTCGACTGGGTTCGGAACTCCACCGTGCTTACCGGCATGCTCGGCGCCATCGGCGGTTCCCAGCCTCTCTACTACCTTCTCTACACCGCGCTGATCATCTTCTTCTGCTTCTTCTACGTTTCGATCATCTTCAATCCGAACGAAGCGGCGGACAACATGCGCAAATACGGCGGCTTCATCCCGGGCATTCGCCCCGGAAAGAACACCGCCGAATACATGAACAAGATTCTGACCAAGATCACTGTAGTTGGCGGCCTGTACCTCGCGATTCTCTCGCTGCTGCCGCAAATTATGATCTCGGGTATCCGGCTACAGCGTCTACCGCTCGTCGGAAACTGGATTGACGGTCATTTTCCGCGCTGGCTGCTCGACGGCCTGGGCGTCAACTTCTACTTCGGCGGCACGTCGCTGCTGATCGTCGTCGGCGTTGCAATGGATACCGTGAACCAGATTGAAGCGCAGTTGATCATGCGCCATTACGAAGGATTTACTCCGAGGGCCGGCAGAATTCGCGGACGCAGGAGCGGGGCGTAACGGCTTCGGCAAGGTACGGGCAGTCGAAATCAGCAGGAAATCGCGATTAGGTAATTGAGTTGTTGCAGATACGGGTGGCCGCCACCGAATGTCTACGATGACCATCCCAACGTCAATGGCTCGATTGTGCTTAATCTTGTTCGGACCCCCGGGATCGGGGAAGGGGACGCAAGCGAAACTGCTGCGGTCCTGCATGAGCGGAGCTCATATTTCGACCGGAGACATGCTCCGGGAGCGCGTTGCGTCGGGTGACGAACTCGGCAAGAGGGTTTCAAGTTTGATGTCGTCCGGTCAATTGGTGCCGGATGAAATGGTGAATCGGCTGGTCGAAGATCGAATCGAATTGCCCGATTCCGAAAACGGATTTATTCTCGACGGGTATCCGCGAACGGTTCCGCAAGCGGAGATCCTCACCGGGATGTTGAAGGCGAAGCAGATCGACTCGATGGTGGTTCACCTCAAAGTCGATTACAATAAGATTATTGCCCGCCTGTCCGGCCGGCGGCAGTGTCCGCAATGTGGATCACTGTACAGCCTGGCATCGAATGCGCCGACGATCGCCGAAGTGTGTGATTATTGCGGCGCGTCGTTGGTGGTGCGCGATGACGATCGCGAAGACGTGATTCGCGGCAGGCTGGATTCCTACGACCGGCAGACGAAGCCGGTGCTGGATTTTTTTAAGCAGTCCGCCGTGGACTGCCAGGATGTGGATGCAAGCGACGGATCGCCGCAGGTGATCTCGCTACGAATTTGCTCGCTGATTCAGGATCAGCGAGCGGCTGGGGCCCAATAAAGTGGGCTTGGCAGCATTGGTTGGGCAGAGCCGGATGATTGTGAGAAAAAGCCCCGCGGAACTCGAGAAAATGCGGAGAAGCGGGCTGCTCGTCTATGAAATCCTGCATAAGCTGGCAGCGATGGTAGAGGAAGGCGTTTCGACGAACGACCTCGAACATGCAGCCGCAAAGATGATCTCGGACGCGGGTGCGAAGCCGGCGTTCAAGGGCTACTATACGCAGAGCGCGGGAACTAAATACCCGTTCGTGTTGTGCGCCTCAGTAAATGAAGAAGTCGTTCACGGTATGCCGTCCGTGAAGCGAATCCTCCGGAAGGGCGATATCGTTTCGCTCGACACCGGAGTGCAGCTGAACGGCTACTTCGGCGATTCCGCGCTAACTGTCGGCGTGGGTGAGATTTCGGATTCGGTGAAGCGCCTGTTGAAGGTGACCGAAGAGTCGCTCGAGCTTGCGATTGAGCAAGTGCGGCCGGGCAACCGGTTGTTTGATGTGTGCGGAACGGTAGAGAAGCACGTGGTTTCGAACGGCTTTTCGATCGTTAGAGAATTTGTTGGACACGGAATCGGAACGCAGCTCCACGAGGAGCCGCAGATTCCGAACTACGTGGATCGCAAGAATGAGAATCCGCGTTTGAAAGAAGGCATGGTGCTCGCGATCGAGCCCATGGTCAACTCCGGGAAACCGGATACGAAAGTTTTGGCTGATCGCTGGACCGCCGTTACCAAGGACGGTTCGCTGTCGGCCCACTTTGAGCATATGGTCGCGGTTACGGCCGACGGACCCTGGGTGCTTTCGCGGCCGTAAGGCGTGCGAAAGCCCAGACGCCGTGACGGAGATCCAGTGACGGACAAGCCGGCGGAAAAGTCGACGCTAACGGTCGACGCCGAAGTGGTGGAGTTACTGCCGAACGCGACGGTTCGCGTGAAAGCAGGCGGCCGAATGGTTTTGGCCCATCTGGCCGGAGCAGCGGCGGGTGCGAATTTTGTCCGGCTGCGGCCGGGCGACCGGGTGAAGGTGGCGATCTCGCCGCACGATCCGGGGCGGGGTAGGGTAGTTCAGCTCGAAAGCTGAGCGAACGAACATGACTCGTTCTTCTCAAAAGCGGAACGAGAGCGAGGCGGGGCTGTGGAACCGAATCCAGTCCGGCTGGGATCATAGGGAATCGAAGGAAAAGGCGGCGACATGAAAGTACGGGCGTCAGTAAAAAAGATGTGCGACAAATGCAAGGTCATCCACCGCGAAGGCGTGGTGCGTGTGATCTGCACGAATCCGAAACACAAGCAGCGGCAGGGATAAGGGAATAAAGACTATGGCACGTATTGCAGGCGTTGATTTACCGGCCAAGAAGCGCGCGGAGATCGGGCTCACTTACATTTACGGCATCGGCCGCACGCGCGCGAAATCGCTCTTGTACCGCGCCAATATCGACTTCAACAAGAAGATCGCCGACCTGACGGAAGAAGAAGTCAACCACATCCGCCAGCTCATCGAAGCCGAAGGCGCCGTCGAAGGCGACCTCCGTAAAGAAGTTTCGATGAACATCAAGCGGCTGATTGAAATGCAGGCCTACCGCGGCTTGCGTCATCGCCGTGGTCTCCCGGTCCGCGGTCAGCGCTCGCACACCAACGCCCGCACCCGCAAGGGTCCGCGCCGCGGCACCGTCACAAACAAGAAGAAGGCGTCCGCGAAGACGTAATCGCTGGGCAAATAAGGATCTCACACCATGGCAAAAGCAGCAGCCAAAACGGCCAAGACGGCGACCAAAGCAGGCAAGAAAAAGACCTTCAAAAAGAAGGAGAAAAAGAACGTGCCCATGGGCCTCGTGCACGTGCAGGCGTCGTTCAACAATACGATCGTCACGTTCACCGACCCCATCGGCAACGTTCTTTCCTGGTCGAGCTCCGGCTCGCTCGGGTTCCGCGGCTCCCGCAAAGGCACCCCCTTTGCCGCCCAACAGGCTTCGCTCACCGCGGCCCAGAAAGCCAAGGAATACGGTCTCCGCGTCGTTGAAGTGCGCGTCAGCGGCCCCGGCGCCGGTCGGGAATCGGCCGTGCGTGCGCTCGCAACCGTCGGCATCGAAGTGCGTTCGATCAAGGACGTTACGCCGATTCCGCACAACGGCTGCCGTCCGCCGAAGCGCCGTCGCGTCTAAGTTTTGTTCGTGTCCGTTTGCAAGTGCAGAGTTTGAATTGTAGAGTCAGTTAGAAGCAGGACGAAGCAACGGCGCTTGGGCGCCCCAGCGTAAACTGCACCTGATCTCACCCGAAGGAGAAGAGAAAGGTTTCATGGCACGATATATTGGTCCCGTTTGCCGGTTGTGCCGGCGTGAAGGGACAAAGCTGTTCCTCAAAGGCGAGCGCTGTCACACGGAGAAATGCGCGATTGAAAAGCGCAACTTCGTTCCCGGTCAGCATGGCAAGGATCGCAAGCAGAAGATCGTAGGCTACGGTCTCCAGCTGCGCGAAAAGCAGAAAGCCCGCCGCTACTACCAACTGCTCGAAGGCCAGTTCCGCAACCTGTTCGAGAAGGCATCCGCGATGAAGGGCGTCACCGGCGACAACCTCCTCGGCATGCTCGAAAAGCGCCTCGATAACGTCGTTTACCGCATGGGATTCGGCACATCGCGCGCCCAGTCTCGCCAGGTTGTCCGTCACGGACACATCGACGTCAACGGCCGCAAGGTGAACATCCCGTCGTTCCAGGTGAGGCCCGGCGACGTTATTTCCGTCCGCGAGAAGAGCAAGAATAACATCACTATCCTCTCGGCTCGCGATGCCACGGCTCATTCTCCCTCCCCCAACTGGCTCGACGTGGATCGCGAAAATCTTTCCGCCAAGGTTCAGCAACAGCCCAAACGCGAAGACCTGGTGCAGATCCAGCTCAACGAACAGCTGATCGTCGAACTGTATTCGAAGTAAGCGGTCGCGCAAAGAAGCTAGATTTCAAGGTCATCGAACGAGACGAGGTCCATTATGTTCAAAGGTTTTCAAAAGCCAAAACGCCTGGTCGCGAATACGGAAACGCTCACCGACCGCTATGGCATGTTCACCGCCCAGCCGTTTGAGCGCGGTTTCGGTTCCACGATCGGCACCGGCCTTCGCCGCGTGCTGCTGAGTTCGATCGAGGGAGCGGCCATCACCGCTGTCCGCATCGAGGGCGTATCGCACGAATTCAGCCCCATCCCTGGCGTCGTTGAAGACGCCACCGATATCATCCTCAACCTCAAGCAAGTGCCTTTCAAAATGACTGGGGAAGGCACCCGCATTGCCCGCCTCCGCATTGACGGCAACGGCGAAGTAATGTCCGGCCAGATCGAAACCGATCACGATGTCGAAGTGCTGGATCGCAACATGCACATCGCCACCGTCGCCGAAGGCGGAAAGCTCAGCATCGAGATGCGCCTGAAGTCAGGCCGCGGATACGTTGCCGCCGACCGTAACTTCGACGAGGATCTGCCACTCGGCTATATCCCGATCGACTCCGTCCACTCGCCGGTGCGCAAGGTCAATTACTCCGTCGAGGCCGCCCGCCTCGGTCAGAACACCGACTACGACAAGCTCACCATCGAAGTGTGGACGAACGGAGCAATCTCGCCCGCCGACGCC
This sequence comes from Acidobacteriaceae bacterium, assembly GCA_043788745.1. Classification (GTDB taxonomy): domain Bacteria; phylum Acidobacteriota; class Terriglobia; order Bryobacterales; family Bryobacteraceae; genus JBBQWZ01. The sequence continues at coordinate 22,372 of JAYVTO010000148.1, read as the reverse complement.
GTCGGCCAGGCGTCGAAGCTCCTCAAAGATCACATGTCGATTTTCATCAACTTCGAAGAACTGCCTGAGATCACCGAAGAGCCGGCAGAGCGCGCGATGAACCAGATGAACGAGGTTCTCAATCGCTCGGTCGAAGAGCTCGAACTCAGCGTCCGCTCCTACAACTGCCTCAAGAACGCGAACATTCAAACTATCGCGGACCTGGTGCAGAAGACCGAAGCCGAAATGCTCCGCACGAAGAACTTCGGCCGCAAGTCGCTCAACGAGATTAAGGAAATCCTCGGCGTATTGGGCCTGGGCTTCGGGATGAAGTTCGATTCCCAAGGCCGTTTGGTCGCTCCTGCCGGCGGTTCCATGCCCATGGTCATGTCCGACGCCGGCGAAATCGACGACGAAGGGGACGAGGCCACCGAATAACCGCGCGGCGTCGCCAGACGCCCGGCCAGGAAAGCAATCATGCGACATCTCAAATCAGGCAACAAACTCAAGCGCGACATGAGCGCGCGCCGCGCCCTGCTGCGCAACCTCGTCACGAGCGTCATCGACAACGAACGCATCGTCACCACCGTTCCGAAGGCGAAGGCCGCAAAGCCGCTCGTCGAAAAGATGATCACGCTCGCCAAGCGCGACACTCTGCACGCCCGCCGTCAGGCGGCGGCCTTCCTGATGACGCCCGCGTCCGTCAAGAAGTTGTTCGATAAGCTCGGCACTCGCTTCGGCCAACGCAACGGCGGCTACACCCGCATCACCCGCCTCGGACCCCGCAAGGGCGACGGCGCGGAACAGTGCATGCTCGAACTGGTCGGATCCGAACTCGTCAAGCGCGCGGCTGATCGCGCCAAGCGCCGCGAAGCGCGTCTCGAAGCCATGCGCAAGGGCGAAGAGCCCGGCGCCGAAGCCACCGAGTAACGGTTCTACGTGTGACCACATTGGCCGCAGCCTTCTTTCTTCCATCGAAGAAAAAGGCCTGCGGCCATTTCATTGGTACCGAGCAACAACCCAGCTTAAACCCCAACGGCCAGAAGCACAGAAAAGAACGCAACCGCTGCTCGCGACCAAAGAACCGCGAACGAAGTGAGCGGACGCGCCCGCGCGTAATGACCGCCATGAACCAGCACGACACGCCACCGCGCGAGACAAAAAGCGCCAAATCCGAGCCGCGACCAAAGGGGCCCGAAGGGCCCCGTCGGGAGCGGATTCACACGACGAGAGTCCAACCATTTACCGGGTGGAGAGTGAGCGGATGACCTTGAACCCCGAACGTAAGGGAGCGGACCGCGTAACGCACCCCCATCTTCAGAATTGAGTCCTCACATGCGAATCCTGATCTTCCTCGTTGCTCTGATTTCCCACGCCACCGCGGCCACCCACCTCCGCTGCGGCAAGTTTCTCGACGTCAAGTCCGGCGAACTCCGTTTGAACGTCGCAATAGTGATCGAAGACGGTAAAGTCACCTCCGTCGGAGGCGCAATCCCCGGCGGCGCGCAAATCATCGACCTCCCCAACGCCACCTGCATGCCGGGCCTGATCGACGTCCACGATCACCTCACGTCCGACCCCGCGCACTCCGGCTACTCCGGCCTCGGCATCTCCGTCCCGCGCTCCGCGCTCACCGGAGCCAAGAACGCCCGCAAGACGCTGCTCGCCGGCTTCACCACCGTCCGCAACGTCGGCGCCGGCGGCTACTCCGACGTCGCGCTGCGCGATGCGATCAACGATGGTGACATCGACGGACCGCACATGCAAGTCTCCGGACCCGCCCTCGGGATCACCGGCGGGCACTGCGACAACAATCTGCTCGCGCCCGAATTCAAGTACAAAGAAGAAGCCGTCGCCGACGGACCCTGGGCCGCCCGCGCCAAAGTTCGCGAAGTGATCAAGTACGGCGCCGATCTCATCAAGATCTGCGCCTCAGGCGGAGTGCTCTCCAAAGGCGATTCGCCCGGCGCGGCCCAATACTCGCTCGAGGAGATCAAAGCCATCGTTGAAGAGGCCCACAAGCTCGGCCGCAAAGTCGCCGCCCACGCGCACGGCACACAATCCATCAAAGACTCGATCATCGCCGGAGTCGATTCTGTCGAGCACGTCAGCATGATCGACGAAGAAGGCATCCGCCTCGCCAAGCAGAAAGGCACCTTCCTCGTCTTCGACATCTACAACGACGACTACATCCTGCAGGAAGGCGCAAAAGCCGGCATGCTGGCCGAGTCGATCGAGAAGGAAAAGATCATCGGCAAGATCCAGCGCGAGAACTTCCGCAAAGCCTACCTCGGCGGCACCCGCATGGCTTTCGGCACCGACGGCGGAGTCTACCCGCACGGCGACAACTGGCGTCAGTTTCCCTACATGGTCGAGTTCGGAATGAAGCCCATCGAAGCCATCCAGTCCGCAACCCTGAACGCCGCCGAACTGATGGGCCTCTCCGAGGAAGTGGGCGTCCTCGAAGCAAAGCACAACGCCGACATCATCGCCGTCGAAGGCAATCCGCTCACCGACATTAGAGCGATGCAGAACGTGAAGTTCGTGATGAAGGACGGAAGAGTATACCGCAACGATTTCAAGTAAACGCTGCCGTCGATTGAGCCTGGACGCGCACACGCCAACCCACAAGCCTGAGAGTTCGTTGACGTTTCTCGGATGCGGAAATCGAAGCACTACCATGAAGGTGAAGGCTAAAGCTTCCGCGGTACGAGCTTAAGAACTCAGTCTTTTCAGAATGCTCTTCGCTAACATCTCACTAATCTCTCGATGCCTTGGAATCGGCTGAGGTATTTCAGTCTGGGGATTTCGATACCAGTCGTGCTTTCCGCCATTCCGGATAAGGACGCATCCGTCCTTTTCCAAAGCACGGAGAAGATCCGTTCTCTTCATCCAACGGGCAATTCGGCGACACGTCGAATGCCGGGGATCTCGCCACTCGTCAAATCCTTGTAAAGATCGGCGAGGTTTTCCTTGAGATCTTCGAGAGTCTCGCCCTGCGTCATATAGTCAGGGAACTCCTCGAAGTAGCCGATCCACATGTCTCCGTCTTGCCAATGAACATAGCGGGCCTTACTCATAACCATCATTCTACGTCCCCAGCACGAAAAGTGCGATTGGCGCCGGCAGAAGATGTCTCCCATTGGGACAATTGGTGCAGATGACCCCGACGAACGTGCGCCAATGTCATCACGGTGAAGGAATCAGTCTGGCAGGCATTCGAGCCACGCGAAACGCGACGTTCGCTCATGAAGGACGGCAACGTTGACCGCGAACGCCGATCCTAGGTCGAAGAAGAGCCGTTTCTTATTTGTTCGAATATCAGATCCACTGCCGGAATCACCACGTTCGCCTCAAAGTTCGACGTCTGTCCGAAGGTTTCAATGATCTGTTCCACCGAAAGGAAGGGCCCTTCTCGGAGCGCCATCAGTTCGGCAATCTTTGGCCCGTTTCCGTTCTCCAGCGCATCGCGCAACTCCACATCGCGTGCTTTCCGGTGTAAGGTCCCCGCCTCGGACTCAGCAATCCAATCCAGCAGCCGTCCTAAGTTCTTGAGCTCGACGTCACCGGTTTCGTTCATCAAGTCGGCCGATCGCATTCGATCAACGCGAACGATTATGGGTTCTCCAAGTTTTTCCAGTACCTCGATTAGTTCGGTGTATTCCTCGAACCAACGCGGTCCGGCGTTCTCCCTGGCGTTAGTGTGGGCCTTACGCAGCAGTTGACAGAAAGTCAGTAACTCCGAGCCGAATTGGTTTTGGACGGCATACCTCACCGCTGTTTGCCGACTCGGACTTAGGTACACGCCGCCGTGACGGAAGTTGAATCCCCCGGTTGTAACCGATTGCGCCTCGATACTTACCATGCAGAGTTCGGTCCCGACGGGCCAGTCAGTCGGAACGACCTTAAGGCACTCTCGCGCACGCCGGAAGAACTCCAGTGCGCGCAACTCTGAAAGAATTCGTCTTCCACCGAGTCCGTGCATCCGAATCGACTGCTCCCAAAGCGTCGATGTGCCATGGTACAGCGGGAAGGGCAAGTACTCCGGCAGGGGAGTGCTCATGAATGTCCGGCTAGCCTCACGAATCTCGCGTAACCCGTAAAGCCGCCTTTCCGGAGTTCCCCCGCCGTCTCACCCTGGGTCATGTAGTCCGGGTACTCTTCCAGGTATCCGAGCCACATATCCTCGTCCTGCCATTGAACGGTACGCATCGCGCAACCGGCTTACTGCGGAACCGGCCGCCCCATCGACTTGTAGATCCCCTCGATCGTCGCGATGTTCTCTTTCGCCGCCTTGTTGTTCTTATCAAACTCCAGAGCCTTGCGATACTCTTTCAGGGCGCTCGGGTACTTCACCATCGGCCGCATCCCGGCATTATTCATATAGAAATCGCCATACGAGACGTGCGCATCCGCCAGCGCCTGCGTCACATCGGCGGCTTTCGGCTTCGCGGCATGCTCCTTGTCAAGCGCGACAATCGCGTCGTCGAACTTGCCGTCTTTGATCTTCTTCTTCGCATCCTCGACAATGGGATTGGCGGCCAGCAACAAACCGGTTGCGACCAGCCCAATTAGAAAACGTTTCATGCTCCCAATTCTATCAATTGAGACTCTGCCAGGGAGCCTCTGCCCGAATGCCTAAGCGCATCGTCCTCGCCATCGACGGACCCGCCGGCGCCGGCAAAAGCACCATCGCGCGCGCCCTCGCCGATCGCCTGGGCTATGTCTACATTGACACCGGAGCGATGTACCGCGCCGTCGCCCTCTGGGCCACCCGACTGGGAGTCGGCCTCGACGACATGCACCGCCTGGAGCGCCTTGCTCTCGAAGCCGACATCCAACTCACCGCCGGAACCAACATCGTTCTCCTCAACAACGAAGATGTCACCGAAGCCATCCGCACACCGGAAATCTCCGATGCCGCTTCGAAAGTTTCCGCCGTACCCGCCGTCCGCCGCGCGCTCGTCGAGGCCCAACGCCGCATGGCCGCCGAAGCCTCCGTCGTCATGGAAGGCCGCGACATCGGCACGGTCGTCTTCCCGGACGCCACCGTGAAAGTCTTCCTCGACGCCGCCCCGGAAGTCCGCGCCTCGCGCCGCATCGACGACCTCGCCGCCCGCGGAGCCGACACCAGCGCAGTCGCCGAGCAAATCGCCGAACGCGACCACCGCGACCGCACTCGCGCCGAAGCGCCCCTCGTGCAAGCGCCCGATGCCACCTACATCGATTCCAGTGCACTTTCGCCCGATGGCGTCGTCGAGGCCATCCTCAAACTCGTCCGCGACAGAACATCTAACGGAGGAACGCATTGACGCTTGTAGCTGCGTCAATCAAGCAAGCATGACCCCATTCGGAAATCGCCACGGAGCGAACTACCTATCGAGCAACGGGCTTCTCGTCATGAAGTTCGGCGGCACCAGCATGGGCTCCGCCGAGCGCATTCGCGTCGCCGCGGAAATCTCCGCGACTCAGCGCGCGCTGCGCCCCACCATCACCGTCGTATCCGCAATGTCGAAGGTCACCGACCTGATGGTCGACTCGCTGCGCAAAGCCGAAGCCGGCGACCAAGCCGACCTCGACGTCAACATGAAGCGACTCTGGGAGCGCCATCTCGAAGCTGTTCGCGAGCTTGTTCCCGCCTCAAAGCAAGACGCTGTCCTCGCCGGACTCCACGAACTGCTCTCCGATTTCTCGCGCATTGCGAAAGGCATCCTCATGCTCGGCGAACGCCCGCCGCGTTCCGTCGACGAAGCCGTCGCCATCGGTGAACGCCTCTCCGCGCTGATGCTCGCCGCGTTTCTCGAAGTGCAAGGCGTACCCGCCCAAGCGGTCTCCGGCGTTGAACTCATCGTCACCGACGCCGTCTTCGGCAACGCGTCTCCGCTGATGGACCTGACGCGCCAAAAGACCGCCGCCCGCCTCCAGCCCCTGCTCGCCGAAGGCATTCTGCCCATCGTCACCGGCTTCAACGGAGCCACCGTCGACGGCCGCCCCACCACGCTCGGGCGCGGCGGCTCCGACTTCTCGGCGTCGATCGTCGCCGCCGCCCTTGACGCCGCCGAGCTCTGGATCTGGACCGATGTCGACGGCATCATGTCCGCCGATCCGCGCCTCGTCACGAACGCCCGCGTGCTCGACGAAGTCACCTACGCCGAGGCCGCCGAACTTGCCTATAACGGCGCCAAGGTTCTGCACCCCCGCACGCTAGCGCCCCTCGCCGAACGCAAAATTCCTGTGTGGAGCAAAAATAGCTTTGCCGTCGAGAAGCCCGGCACGCACATCGTCCCCGAGATCAAGACTCGCACCGGCCCTTGCGCGGTGACGTCGATGACGAAGGTCGCCCTGATCTCGATCGAGCCAGCCAGCGCCATCCTCACGGGAACCCGAGCCCAAGCCCGAGCCCTCGACGCCCTCACGCGAGCGAACGTCGAAGTGCTGGCGATGACCAGTTCGAGCTACCGCCAGAGCTTCTGTTTATTGGTCCGCGAAGACGAACTCCGCCTCGCGATGGACTACCTCGAAGAAGGTCTCTCGCTCGAGCTAGCACACGGCTACGTCAAGCCCATCGAAGTCGACAACGACGTCAGCCTGCTTGCGATCGTGGGAGAAGGGATGCGCGGCACGCCAGGCCTGGCTGGCCGTATCTTCACCGCAATCTCAAAAGAAGACATCAACATCATCGCCATCGCGCAAGGCTCTAGCGAGCTGACGATCGCGGTCGTAGTGCGCCGGGCCGGCCTGGAGAAGGCCGTCCAGGCCATCCACGAAGAATGCGGCCTGGGCGCGTAGCAGGTACGAAGTGTTGCGCCTACGGCTCCAGCCGCCACCGAAACGTCCCCGCTCTCGGCCCATCACCGAACGACGGAGCGAGCCCCGAACGCACGCAGCATCGGATTGCAGGAAACGGCCAAGTGCGACGGCTTTCCGCTCAGACGCGCCCCAAGAGCATCGCCACCAGACCAGCGGCCTTGCTTGAGAAGCCAATCGCGATACTGGCCAGCGCCAGCAGCATGTGAATCCCTGGGATCAACCAGTAATAAATCGTGACCGGCGAGGTGCTGGCATAGCCACCGAAGCCAAAGGCTGCCTGCGACAGGGACATGACGAAGCATTCCGCCACCGAGCCAGCGGCCGCCAGGAGTCCGAAAACCCAGAAACCAGTCGTGCCGCCGGCGTAGAACAACAGGTACACAAGCACAACCGGGTAGCAGCAAGTGAAAACCAGCAAGAGCACACCTGCTGCAATAAAAAGTGCCAAGCCCGGCGGCGCCTTGCCGATCACAATGATTGCGTGATGCAGCAAGGAGAAAAGATATCGTGACGCTAAGATGCAACTGTATTTCGCTCGCATGGTCAAATGGCGGGTTCTCACCGGTGGTGGGGACACAAAATTGCGGCAAGCCGTTGCGGTGATTTGCAGACGAACGCCGGGACGAAGAAATACTGCGACGGCGAGCGCCCTGGAACTACTGCGCCGGCCAAAGCAACTGCATCCGTTGCGCCGCCACCAACTCCGCCGGAAGCGCCTTCAGCACAACAGCCTCATACTTCGGCTCTCGATACGCGATCGCCCCGCGCCGCAGCAACGCCGCGATCTCCAAACGATTCGCATCCTTCACCCCGCTAATCTGCTCATGCGGCCACTGCGCCGCCGGATCCACATACGGCGCCAAGTAATCCAGCGCCTTCCGCAAGCCGCGCCCGTCCTTCGTCTCGAACGTCCACAAATCGACGCCCAACTCTTTCCCGCGCTCCGCCAATTCAAACAGCGCACGCAAGTTCATCGTCGAATAGCTCAACGCCTTCGTGCGTTCCAACTCCAACGGCTGGCACCCATCCAGCGCGATCTGTACCGCGATCCGCCGCGACTTCGCCTTCTCCACCACTTCCTTCGCGAACTCCGTCTTTCCCGTGAACGTCGCCAACGCCACCACCTGCACGTCCCACCACGATCCGTGATTGTTCTTTGAAGCGCCCTCGCCCTTGCCGATCTTGCTCGTCGTCAGCCAGTCCAAATACTGCCCGCACCAGACTTTCATTCCGTCCTGATCCGCCTTCGTCCACGCCGCCGACTTTGCGAGCCACGCGAGTCCCTTCACCAGATCCGCAATGGCTGCCGTATCGATAATCCCCGTTGGACGCCCTCCACTCACGCCCGGCACCGCCTGCCCAAAATTCAGATTCGGATTCATCCGCGCCGCCGGATCCAGATACCACGTGCGCAACAGCGACGCCGCCTTCTCCGCGTACGCCTCTTTGCCCGTTTCGCGATATGCAAGTTCCAGGGTGAACACCGCGTTCAGAACACGATGGCCTTCCTCGCTGTCCGTCTGATCCGAATACCGCTCCGGATTCACTTCGCCATCGCGCCGGATGTACGGCAAGCCATCCGGTTTCTTCGGATCGGGCCACCAGTACGGCCCCACGCTCATGTAGTCATGCTTGTCGCCGCTCGCCGGAGTCAGCTTCTTGTGCATCACCGAAAACGGACCCGCCTTCAAATCTTTGTCCGCCTGCGCGATCAAGGTGTCCCGCGCACTCAGCAGACCTTTCGTGGTTTTCTGTGCCGCCATTACGCCGCAAACTCCAACCGCCACTATCGCCAAGCGCCACGGATTCGAAAACATCACCCTAGAGTACAACTCCCGCCAATAGCGCGCGATGGCGCCCACCCGATAAGAGGCCGGAGAAAGCCGGTTTCACCAAGCCGGCAAAGAACCACGACGGAGTGAGCGGATCTCAAGGGCAGCACCGAACCCCAACAGACAAAAGCGTGGACCCCAATTCACAACCTCCGCAGTAGCCCGACATTACCCCGCCCGTACGGGGATCGCTTCCTTCGTGTTAACGCCCCCGGAACGCGCGACCGAATGCTCGCGGACCTTCTCGCCGAAATCGACGCCTCCCTCCGGGAAGGCGATTTTCGGCGTCTTTGGGTATAATAATTGGAAGGCGTTCCGCGTCCCCTCCAGAGGAGTTCAATCAAGTTTATGTTCGATCTGTTTCGTAGCCGGGATAAAGCTGTGCGTTATCTCCTTGGCGGCCTGCTTGGCATGGTCGCGTTGTCGATGGTGATCACGCTGATCCCGGGGTTTGGCTCCAACGTGGGTAACTCGGATGTCGTCGTCGCGGAAATCGGCAAAGACAAAATCACTGTCCCTCAAGTCCAGTCGATTATCCAGAATCTGGTGCGCGCCAAACAGATTCCGCCGGAGATGATGACCGCCTACATTCCCCAACTCATCGACCGCATGATCCTTGAGCGCGCCGTTGTGTTCGAAGCCAAGCGCCAGGGTTTCGTCGTCACCGACGAGGAAGTGGTCACGCTCATCCAGCTGAACAACGCGCAGTTTTTCCAGAACGGCGTCTTCCAAACAGAGATGGTGAAGCAGGCACTCGCGGAACAAGGCAAGACCCTCGAAGACTTCATCGAAGGCATGCGCCAACAGCTCTACCTTAAGAAGCTACAGACGATCGGCCTCGAATGGGGCGTGGTCGGTGAGAAGGAGGTTCGCGAAGAGATCGCCCGCCGAAGCGAGCGCGCGACGGTCGCCTACATGAGCTTCGACGTCGACAAATTCAAGAGCAAGGCCAAGTACACCGACGCCGATCTCGAAACATACTTCAAAGCGAATCGCCCCGACTATCGCGTTTCTGAAAAGCGCGGCTATCAGTTGTTGGTTGTCGACGAGCAGAAAGTCGCCGAGACGCTCACGATTCCGGAACCACAGCTTCGCACCGCCTACAGCCAGCGGCAGGATCAGTTCCGCACACCGGAACGCGTTCACGTCCGCCACATTCTCGTGATGACGCAGGGCAAGCCCGATTCCGAGAAGGCCGCCATGAAGACCAAGGTCGATGGCCTGCTGAAGCAACTGAAGTCCGGCACCGACTTCGCAACGCTCGCCAAACAGAACTCCGACGATCCCGGCTCGAAGGAAAAGGGCGGCGACCTCGGTTGGGTCACGCGCGGCCAGATGGTGAAGAATTTCGAAGAGGCTTCGTTCACCGGAAAAGTGAAGGAGTACAGCCCCGTCGTCACCACCGAGTACGGCTATCACATCGTCGAAGTGCTCGAGAAGCAGCCCGCTCGTGTCGCTCCATTTGAAGAAGTGAAAGCACAACTCGCCACCGAAGTCCAGAAATCCGCGTTGTTCGAGAAAATGCAGAGCCTCGCCGATCAGGCCCGCGCCGAGTTGGTGAAAGCTCCCACGCAGGGCGAGCAGATCGCGAAGAAGCTCAACCTGCAGTTCGTGAGTGTTGCCAAGGCCGGCGGCGGCGATCCGATCCAGGTCGTTGGCGCCAGTCCTGAAATTGACATCGCCATCGGGGCGATCAAGAAGGGTGAAGTCACGCCCGTCCTCCAGCTTCCTGCCAACCGCCTCGTGGTTGCGTTGGTCACCGATATCTTCCCCGGCCGCTTGCAGGACTTCGACGAAGTGAAGGATAAGCTGAGGGATCGCGTTGCGTCCGAAAAGGCGCAGTTGCTCGCCAATGACAGCGCCAAGGAAGCGGGCGAAAAGTTGAAAGCCAACCCCGCCGACTTCGACAAGATCGCGAAGTCGTACGGACTCGACGTCAAGACGCCCGGCGAATTCGGTCGCCTGGACGCCGTCGAAGGCATCGGCGCCGCTGTGTATCTCGATCAGGCTTTTAAGACGCCGGCTGGTTCCGTCTTCGGCCCGCTTACCGTGCAGGGCCGTGCGGTAGTGGTAAAGGTCACCAACCGCAAAGAGCCCGACATGAGCAAGCTGGAGCAGGAACGCGAATCCATCATCCTCGCCATCAAGACCAAGCGCGCGGAAGAGAAGCGCGATTTGCTCTACGACAGCATCCTCGCGAAGCTCATCAAAGAAGGCAAGGTCAAGAAGCACGCCGACGTCATTCGGCGGCTTTCGGCTCCGCGGACCACCTAGTGGCTTGGCTTCTCGACGCATTCTCGACGCTCACCACGCCCGAGAAATTAATTGAACTGCTGCGCACCATCTTTTCCGGATGGCTCGGCTACCTGTTTCTCTGCACCGTGGTGTTCGTCGAAAGCGGACTGCTCGTCGGCATCGCCCTGCCCGGCGACTCCTTCCTGTTCACCATCGGAGTCGTCGCCGGAGTCGGCCAGCTCAACATCGTCGTCATTTATCTACTGCTGATGGCCGCCTCCATCCTTGGCGATCAGATGGGCTATTTCCTCGGCTATCGAGCCGGTCCCTCGATCTTCAATCGGCCCGATTCCCAACTCTTCAAACGCGAGTACGTCGCGCAAACGCAGGACTTCTACGCGAAGCACGGCGGTCGCGCGCTGATCTACGCCAAGTTCATGCCCATCGTGCGGCCCTTCGCGCCCTTCATGGCGGGAGTCGCGAAGATGAACTATCCGCGCTTCCTGATGTTCAACATCATCGGAGGAGCAGCATGGGTCTTTTCGATGGTCACGCTCGGCTACGTCCTCGGTGGAATCCCCATCGTGCGACGGCACTTCGAGAAGGTCGTCGTCTTCGTCGCTCTCATCGCGTTCGTGCCGGTCATCATCCAGTACATGAAAGCCCGCGCCGCCAACCAACCCGAGGCGCGACCGTAAGGTCGCGCGTACGCTCTTGCGCAGGAACGCCGAACTCCTCATCAGCCGCCCGCCCGCCCTTCTGTTAACAACTTCCAAACGGTCCGTGGCTAGCAAAGAACCGCGAACGCAGTGAGCGGATCTTGACGTTGTCCCCTGGCCCTCGACAGCCGCGCCTATCCGCCGTAAACAACCTCCCCACCCACGCGAACCTCGTGCACGGACTCCGACCCGCCGAGCGTAAACAGCGCCCCCAGCAAGCTCTCCGGATCCTCCGAGCGCCGCACCGCCGCCTCCAACGGACTCCCCACAGGCGACCGCAGATACACAAAATCCGCCGACTTCCCCACTCGAAAATCCCCCGTCTCCGCCGCCATCCCCAACGCATCGGCGCCCGCGAGCGTAGCGAGATACAGCAAATGCACCGCCGTCAGCGGATAGCCATCCGCCGACAGCCGCTGCAGGAGATACGCCTGCAGTCCCTCTTTCAATATTCCGAATCCAGTGCCCGCGCCGACATCGGTACCCAACCCAAATCGCACGTCCGCCGCCACGTGACGCCGCATCGGAAAGATTCCACTGCCGAGCGACGCGTTGCTGCAAGGGCAATGCGCCACCGCTGCCCCGAAAGCCGCCATCCGGGCCAACTCGTCATTCGACCCATGCACATTGTGCGCCAGCACCGTCCGATCGCCGAGCACCCCATACTGCTCATAGACGCCGAGATAGTCCGACGCCCAAGGAAAGAGGCGCGTCACTTCCGCGATCTCGTCCACGGTCTCGTTGATGTGTGTCTGAAACCGGACTCCCGGATGCTCCCGCAGCAGCGCTCCGCAAACTTCGAGCATCGCGTCCGAGGTCGACACCGCGAACCGCGGAGTCACCGCGTACGACAGCCGCCCCACGCCATGAAACTTCGCAATCAGCGCCGTGCTCTCGCGATACGCCGCCTCCGCGTCCAGATGCAACTCCGGCAGCAGCCCGCGATCGGCCATCACCAATCCCGTTATTACGCGCAGGCCGGACTTCGCCGCGCGTTCAAACAGGATTTCCGTCGCAGGCGTAAAGTGCGATCCGAACACCAACGCCGTCGTCGTCCCGTGCGACGCCATCCCGTGTAGAAACTCTCCCGCGATGACGTCCGCATACGCCGTGTCTGCCATCCGGGCTTCTTCCGGCAGCGCGAACCGCGTGAGCCACTCGAGCAGCGACGCCCCCAAGCTTCCCATCACGCGCACCTGCGGAAAATGCACGTGCGTATCCACAAATCCCGGCACCAGAAAACCGCCGCGCAAATCGCGAGTCTCCGCCAACGGATTCATACGGCGCACGGCCTTGTAGTCGCCGATGCCGGTGATCCGGCCGTCCTCAATCAGCATGCCGCCGTCCGAAAAGTACTCGAGCGCGGCGGCTTCCCGAAACGGATTCCGCGGAGTATGCAGAATGGTGGATCGCAGCAGTGCGGGGCGAGTCATGAAGGAAACGGGACAGCGCGCATCAACGTCGGCACGGAGCCCGACACTCGTGATTCTATACAAAGCGGCATCGATCCGCAGGATAGTTTACGATACAAAGTACTTGTCAGAGAATCGGATTTCCGGTATACTCCACTCATGGCAATCGTTCGCCCCATCCGCGAAGGCCCACCAGAGCAGCCGGTGCCCATTCACGAACACGCGCTGGACAACCTCCGCTTCATCCGCCGAACCATGGAAGAGGCCACCTCCTTCACTGCGGTACCTGGCTGGGGCGGGGTCGCGATGGGCATCACCGCCCTCGCCGCCAGTGTGCTCGCCATGCTCCAAACGTCGGAGCGCAACTGGCTCGCCGTCTGGCTTTTCGAAGGCCTCGTCGCCGTGCTGATCGGCGCGATTACCATGCGCTTCAAAGCGCGCCGGGCCGGCACCGAACTATGGTCCGGTCCCGCTCGCAAATTCCTCTTCTGCTTTGCGCCGCCGCTGTTCGCGGCGGCGCTGCTCACCATCCCGCTCTACCGCGCCGGACTCATCGGCGTCGTGCCGGGCATGTGGCTGCTGCTCTACGGCGTCGGCGTCATCACCGGAGGCGCATTCTCCGTTCCCGTCATTCCTGTGATGGGCGGCTTCTTTATGTTGGAGGGCGCGGCGGCCCTCTTCGCTCCCGCGAGTTGGAGCAACCCGTTGCTCGCCGCCGGATTCGGCGGTTTGCACATCATATTCGGCTCTATCATTGCCCGCCGCTACGGAGGCTAGCGCTTTTCGCCGACAAGGAATTAGACGAGGCCTACGAACACCATGGCAAAATCACAAAACGCACTCCGCGCCGCACCGCCCGCAACGAAGCCTTCGGCACCCACCGCCGCGCCCGTCCCCGATTTCGATCGCCTCATCCATGAACGCGTCCGGCTCGGCATCGTCAGCGCTCTCGCAGCCAACGAGTTCCTGACCTTTAACGACCTCAAGCGGCTGCTTGAGATCACCGACGGCAATCTCAGCGTCCACGCGCGAAAACTCGAGGAAGCTGGCTATGTCGCCTGCTCCAAATCCTTTGACGGCCGTATGCCGCGCACGGAGTATCGTCTCTCCGATCCCGGTCGAAGAGCTCTAGGGAAGTATCTCGATCACATGGAAGCCCTCATTCTCGCGGTGCGCAGATAGCATGCACACGGCAATCATCATGGATGGCAACGGCCGTTGGGCGCAGTCCAGAGGCCTCCCCCGCGTTGCAGGCCACCGCGCCGGAGCCGACGCCCTCCGCCGCATCATCGAAGCCTCCCCCGGCGTCGGCATCGACACGCTTACGCTCTACGCCTTTTCGTCCGACAACTGGAGCCGCCCAGCCGGCGAAGTCTCCGCCCTGATGTCGCTTCTCGGCCGTTACCTCCGCAACGAGACTGCCCGCTGCATCGAAACTGGTGTTCGCGTTTCGCTCATCGGACGCCGCGATCGCCTGCCGAAATCGCTGCTACCCGTCATCGAAGACGCCGAATCCAGATCTCGCGGCGGACGCCGCCTTCATCTCCGCCTCGCGATCGACTACTCGTCCCGCGACATGATCTTAGAAGCTGCGCGCTCCATTCGTCCGCTCACGCGCGAAAGTCTCTCCAAGCGTCTCGGCCCCGACGTCGATCTCGTGATTCGGACCAGCGGCGAACAGCGCCTCTCCGACTTCTTACTCTGGGAAGCGGCCTACGCCGAGTTCTATTTCACCCCAACGCTCTGGCCCGATTTCGACGAACAGCAGTTGCGCGAAGCCGTAGCCGAATTCCAACGCCGCGACCGCCGCTTTGGATCTGTGAGATCAGTGCCCGCCGAAGCCGTCGGCTAACAGCGGCGCAGGCGCCTCCCCGCGCCGGGCGAGCAAACCCACAAGCCTCGAACCGCCGCGAACCCGGTCCGTGCATTCGTTGCTCGAGCCGCGAGAAGCGGCTGCGATCCGCTCGCCGCCGCCGGTCGCGCTGGAGCGCCCAACGCCGTCACCAGCGTTTTTCGCATCGCCATCAGCCCCGTGCGGATCCTCGTTTTCACCGTGCCTACCGGAATCGCCTGTTTCGCCGCGATCTCTTCATGGCTGTAGCCTTCAAAAAATGCCAGCTCGATCAGCTCCCGGCGCGCTTGCGGCAGTTGCTGTAGCACCTCGCGAACCACACGATCGCGCGCCGAGGCGTCGCTATCCGCGTGCCCTCCCACCAACACCGGACACTCTTCCAGTGCGCAGTTCCGCACGTTCTTTTAGTTCGCCCGCAACTTATCAATCGCCCGGCTCCGCGCGATCATCCGCAGCCACGATAGCGCGGACCCGCGTTCCGCATCGAACTGCCGCGCATGCAGCCACACATGGCGATACACGTCCTGCACCGCTTCCTCGGCGCTCGCGAGGTCGCGGATCATACGATGAACCACCGCGATCACGGCGTGCTTCGATGCGGCATGCAACTCCGCCAGCGCCTGCAGATCGCGCGTGCCGGTGCGGACCACCAGCTCATTCCAGTCGGTCTCGCTCTGTGCCGTCTTGGGTTCGAGATGCAGGTTCATAATGCCCCCGCCTCGCCGTTGCCGCCGGTAGTTTCAAGATCGCCGTCCGGCGCGCCAGCCTCGTCGACATCGGCTACCCGCTGCAATGCTTCGCCGAGATACCGTCCATTTATGTCGACCAGCCACGCGTTGACCTCCGCCAGGTCACTGGTCGTCATCCGGGCACCTGTCTGAACATGCTCTATGTCGTAGCCGCGCGCCTGAGGCCCGGATGCCGGACTCAGCGTGCAGCGAATAAGAAAGGAACTTTGAATCGTCATGCGAGGATTGTGCAACCCCCACCTTCCCGCCAGGTGGCAAAGCCATTCCGCGCGGCTTCCACCGAGCTTCCAGCACTGGAAATCGCAGATTCAAAGGTAAATAGAGATGAGAAGATTATTTACTGCGGAGGCAGATTCAGGCGGCGCAACAGGTCCTTGAACCGCGGATCTGCCCGCAGCGCATCCCACCGCGGATCCACCATAGCGTACGTCAGCACCGGACTATGCTCCCCGTACGCCCTTTCGAGAACCCGGATCGCCATCTCCCGATCTCCCAGAACCAGATGCAACTGCGCCACAGTTGTCGATCGCACCGGCAGCGACTCCGTGCGCCTCTCCAACTCTCCGAGCCACAGCCGCCAGGCAGCATCGGGGCCATGCTCGGCGTTCACTAGCCGAAGCCGTTCGCTCATCTCCGTCTGACCCAGGCTCCGCAGCCAAGCCGACGCCTCGTCCACGGCCGCCTGATTTTGCCCCAGCTTCGAGTAAGCTGTCATCAGATCTTCATGAACAGGCCCGAACGCCGGATTCAACTCCAACGACTTCTTGAAGATTTCCACCGCCTCAGAGTACTTGCGTTGGTAAAAAATTGGATACGCCGAATTCGCCACGATGATCGGCGATAGCGGATCGACCTCTAGCGCCTTTGTGAACTCCGCCGCCGCCTCCCGCAAACGGCCCATCGCGCAAAGATGCACAGCGAACCAATGGTGCGCCGTCGCGTACCCCGGATTCAGTTGAATCGCCCGGCGGAACTCCGCTTCCGCGCCCCGCCAATCCCAGTCGTACAGCGCGTGCACCATGCCCAGCGACGTATGCGCCTCCGGCAGTTCCGGATCGAGTTCGATGGCCCGATTCGCCGCCGCCCGAATCTTCGCCATCGTCTCTGCCGGCGGAGCCGCCCGAAATGCCGACAGCCCAAGCCCGTCCGCCAACCCCGCGTACGCTTGCGCGTAATTCGGATCCCGCACAATTGCCTGCTGAAAATACTCGATGCCCTTCTGCACCGAATCATCGCTGCGCACGTTCAAGAAGTAGCGACCGCGCAGGTATAGCTTATAGGCCTCCGGATCGTTCGTCGAACGCCGATTCAGTTGCCGCTGCTGCTCCGGACTCACCTTGCCGCGGATCGCCGCGACAATCTGCGAACCCAGCCGCTGCGGCACCTGATTCAGGTCCTTCGCCGGCAGGGAATACCGCTGCCCCCACAGTTGCGAGCCGTCCGTGACGTTCACCAATTCCGCGCTCACGAACACAGTGTCGCCGCGTTGCGAGACGCTACCCGTCAGCACCGCGCCGACGTGCAGTTCTTTCCCGATCGCCCGCGGATCCGCCGCACTGTTTCGATAGCGGAACGCCGTGCTCCGCGCCATCACCCGAATCCCCGGCATCTGCGAAATCCCGTTGATCACGCTCTCCGCGATTCCCTCGCCGACATAGCCGAGTTCGCTCAATTCGCCGCCGCTCGAAAGCGCCAACACCGCCAGTGAATCGATGACGCTCTTCTCCTTGGTTGGTTTGAAGAACATGCTTGCAGCAATCGCGATCGCCGCCAGAAAGAGAACCATTGCCGCGGCAGATAGCCACTTCGCCGGAACCACCGAGGCAGGCTTCGCCGGCCTCGATCCTTCCGTCGCCGCAGAGGCCGGAGCAGCAACCGGCAACGCCGGACGACTCAATCCTGCGCCGACGATTTGGTCGAACAGCGCCCGCGTCGCCGCCTCCGGCTCCGTATCCAACTCCGCGCGCAACGCGTCGGAGCATCGTTCGAACTGATCCAACGCCAAATGCCGCTGCCCCGACACCGCATACAGCCGCATCAGGCTGCGATACGCATTCTCATTGATCGGATTCGCCGCCACCACTTGCTCGAATGCCGCGATCGCGCCCGCTCGCTCGCCCGACTCATCCAACACACTTGCCAGCCGCTCCAGCACCCGCTGATGCAGGCTGCGCAACTGCTCCCGCCGCACCGTCGTCCAGTCGTCGTAGCGATTCTCTTCGAGTAATTCGCCGCGATAAAGTCGCCGCGCGGTGTCTAACGCCGCTGCATCATGCGTTCGAAAAGCTGCTTGTGCCTCGCGTTCAAACTCTACGCAGTCGATCCAGACGCCGTCCGCGAACGCGACGCGCTCTTCAACCGTCAACAGAAATTGCGAAGCCACGCCAGGCTTGAGATCCGGCTCCAACGCCCGCCGTGCCGCATGTACCGATTTGTGAAAATTGTTGAGAGCGAGATCGGCGTCCGTGTCCGGCCACAGGATCTCGATCAGTTGCTCGCGATGCAGCTGTCGGCTCGGAGTCAGAGCCAGCAGCTTCAGCAGCGTCTTCGCCTTCTTGCGAGGCCAACGGCTTTCGTCCAGCAGTTCGCCGTCTACACGAACCTCAAGAGACCCAAGAATGTGGATTCGTAGCTCCGCCATGGCAAGCCCGGCTGAAACTCCTATTCTTGCATGGAGATCTTATACACTCCGGACTCTTGGGGCGAATCGCTACTTTTTCATCGACTTCAGCGCTTCCTTTTCCAACTGCCGCGCCCCACGCAAAATGTTCCCGAACGAGTAATTCCCCTCGTGGCACGCGTACTCATAGATTCGGTTGTCCGACGCCGGCCAAACGTATTCGCCCGTCCAAGGCTTCGTCCACACCGCCGGATCCTCGACCGTAAAGCGATACAGCAGCGTCCTCTCATCGATCCGGCTAAACCGCTCGATCACGTGCAGGCTCCGCGACGCGCCAATCGCCGGCGTATCGTTGAAGTTCACCGTATCCACCACCAGGGTGTCGCCTTCCCAGTGCCCCACTGAATCGCCCAGCCACCGCCGCATCTCCGCTGGCTCGTGCTTCTGGTTCATGCGCACCGTCCGCGCGTCGTGAATCATCTCGCTCAGGATAATTACCGTATCCTTCGTCTGCACAATTTGCTTGAGGTTGTTGTAGAAATAATTCGGCAAAGCCGGCGGACCCGCCGTCGGCCCGAACCCCGCCAGACACCGCTCCGCCGTCGGACGCATTTCCGGGTCGTCGTAAGGCCCAGGCGACACACCCTCGCGAATCCACCACGCCTCGCCGCTATTCGGTCGCTCGTCTCCGCCGCCCCGCCGCCGCCGCTTCATGCCATCCGCGGTCATCGGAGGCATCCGCCCGTTCGGCGGATCGACAATAATCGAAGTCCGATACTTGCCGTCAATCTTGAATGCGCTGTCACCACCATCCAGCCAAAACGAGTTGTACCCGCCGACGTTGCCGTAAGCTCCCGAAGTGCCGTCCCCACCCTTCGGCGGCGTCGGTCGGTTCGGATCGCTCTTCTGATTCATCTTGGCCAACTTGTCGGCATTCGCCTGCGCCAGCGCCTTCGCTTCGGCCTCTGTTAACGAAGCGCGGTCGCCGACATTCCCCGGCCGATTCAGGGGCGTCAGCGTAGCCACGTCATAAATTCCCGACAAATCCGGATGACCATCCGCGGTCGGCGGACGCTTGTCGGCCGCCACTACCGCCATCGCAATCAAAAAAGCGCAACCCAAAATTCGCATCGTTGGTTCCTGCCGTTATCCGTTAATCCCGAAATGCACCGTGAGTATCCGCGTCGAGTGCGATCTTCGAACGAAGCCCTAGCTCTTTGAAGATCCTACCACCGCAAGCCGTCGATGGGAAGCCTCTGCACACTCAGTGTCGCCGTGGTGCTTCCGGAACGTCCGGGATCGAAGCCTTGTCCGACTGGCGAACCACTCCAATCGGAAACGTCGGATCTATGTCACCGTACTCTCGCGGATGCTGGCGGTTCGATGTCCACGCACGGACTTGCGCTCTTACGTGATCCACCAATCCGTCAAAAGTGATCGCGCCATCCGGTCCCGCGGCCGCGCCGCGAAGTCCGCGAATCAGGAAATAGCTAAACACCCCGTGCCCTAGCTTCTCGTCTTCGATAACTGCCTCACGCGCCCCCCCCGCCTCCAGTGTGCCGAACCCGCTCGATGGAGCCCAGCTATCGTTGGCAGGCCCACGCGAAGATCGCGACCGGCCAAACATCGCATCGATAAAAAAGAGGCGCTCCTTTGCGCCCGACGATTCCAGCCTCCGCTGTACTTCCTCGTAGCTGATCGATGTCGTCTCGAGGTCCTGCGGATCGGAATCGGTTAGCGCGAAGTATCGCTCCCCATTCGCGCCCGTGAATCCGATACCGGCGATGAAAACGGCCAGGCTCCCCAGATTGGACGACGCCGCGGCGGCAGCCTTCGAGAGCAACTGCCGCAGCTCGGCCGTTGTCGGATTAATTGCGTAGCTGACCTGGTAGCCCAGGCTTTCAAACGCTTGTCCCACGCCTCTGGCATCAGCAACTGCGTATCGGAGATTGCCCAACGTTCGATAGTTGTCGCAGCCAATTACAATGGCCTGGCGGACCGCCCGTTTCGGTCCGCGCGTGGAACGCCCCACCGCCCCCACCATCCCCCCCACCAGGACCGACGGCGCTGGTTTAGGACGTGGCCGCTGGGATGCAGGCGGCGGAGTGTCAACCGGAACCTTCGGTGCCCGGAGTTCGGCCAGTAATTTCGGGTCCGGCCTGGGAAATGCCATTTCCCCGCGGTTATCCGCGAGAAACTGCCCAAATGCCGGACTCTGCTTCGAACCCTTGGCCTTCTTCAATTGCGCCTTCAGATACAGCGCAAGCTCAGCGTCCGAAATCACACCGTCTCGATCCAGATCCGCGTCTCCTGACTCCAGGCCCGTCAGCAGGATGCCCGCAAACAGCGAGTGGCCCGGCCTTGGTCCGGAGTCGCTGGCGTCCTGGTTTGCTGCCGCTGACGTGATGATCGTGCGGCTCACGCGGGCGGCTGCCGCATCGCCCGGATCGCCTCTCGACATTTCGACCACGCGGCCCAGAGCGACCCCACTGCGGCAGGAATCGAGAATCAGCAGTACGTGACGTGCTGGCAGCGTTCCGACGCTTTCCAGCAGTTCGCCCAGCGAGATGTAGTCGCTCCACTCGTTGTCCTCGGGTGCCGACGCCTCGACGGGCACGATGTAACCAGCCGAGAAGACATCCTTCCCGACCTTCTTTTCCTTCGATGTTCCGTGCCCCGCGAAGAATAGAATGAGGTCGTCGTCCTCTTCGAGTTTGTCCGGCAATTGTGTCTCAATGAGGCGTAAAATCGCCTTCTTGCTGGCGTCCTTGTTGAATAGCGGGGGCACCACCGTCACAAAGCCGGCGCTTTGCAGTACCGCCGCGACTTCCCGTGCGTCAGAAACAGCGTTGTCTAACTTGGTCCAATTCGCGTACTGATCGATCCCAATTGTGACGACGATCCGCCGCTTCGGTTTCCAAGTGGCTGAGTTCGCTGGCTCGTTCGGCAGGACTCCGCGAGTCTGGCCTTCCGCCAATACGCACAATAGCCCGAGGAGCAGCAGGATACGGCCAATGACCACGATTCATGCAGCATATCACCCCGCGTTCACTACCTGTCTAAAGAAAGCTGGATGCGACCAAAGCACAACATGCGGAAACGGCATGCGGAAACGGCATGCGGAAACGGTGCACGGATGACCTGAGGACAATGTTTTCGCTCCCAACGAAGAACCGCGAGCGTAAGCGAGCGCCCACCCCCGGGAAAGAAACGATCACCCGACATCGCGTTACGTTCGACATGGGAATGGCTGAAGTCCTTCAGTGGGAAGAGGTGCCTCACCTTGAAAATCAAAACGGCGGTGATCTCTTTCTCTATCCAGGGTTACTGCTATACCGAACTTCTCGACATTCGTTCTCCCTGATTGATTTCGCCGAAATTCGGCTTCAATTTGAGATCTGCAGATTTCACGAAAGCGAGTCTGTGCCGCGAGACGCAAAAATCGTTGGATACACTTGGGCCAAGGCGAACAAGGACGGTAGTCCCGATCGTCGCTTTGCCAATAATTACCAGATTCCCGTCGTCGAGTGTGGCATCTTGCGGTTTACCAGCGGGGGTGGGCTTACTGAGCAATACCTATGCTCCTGTGCAGATGCGGCAAGAGCGTTTTGTGCAGCCTGGGAGCACTTCCAAGCGGAACGCTCGGAATGAAGCCGAGAGATCAGCCGATGTCTTGAGAGCGAGAGGAAAGATTGCTCAGCGCGTCGATCCATTGGATACCATTCACAACGCGGGAATCGTAGTCAGCTAGCCGTCGTCCAATTTCGATTTTTGCCATTCCAGCTCCGCGCACTGATCGGTCTCCTTGGCGTCAGAGCCGCAGTCGAACGGATCTGCTGTCAACATCGCCCTAACTACCGCTTCGCCGGATCCGCCGCGCTCGGATCGAAACCAAACTCCGCGATCACCTGCGCTGCGCGCTGCGCGTCGAACTGACCCCGGCGCGCCAGCTTTGAGAGTGCTCCCGTGACGATTGCTTCCGCCGGAGGTGCGGCTCCAGGCTTCCTCCGAAAGATGCGAGAGCAGGAAAGTGGTCGATTCACGAACCGTTTCGAATTCCGCAATCAGACTTTCGAGCGCGCAGGCATCGAACTCGGTGGATTGCACATAGCCGTCCTGCTCGAAGCCTTCGATCGGCGTTTTGTCATTCCGCGCAATGCGCAA
>JAYVTO010000147.1:0-15090 GCA_043788745.1 Acidobacteriaceae bacterium | reverse complement strand
CGGTCCACTCACTTCGTTCGTGGTTCTTTGCCGGGGTGGTCCACTCACTTCGTTCGTGGTTCTTTGCTGGGGTGGTCGTTCGGGGCCATCGTGATTTCTGCATTGACAGAGGTGCCGTCGACGGGCAGGCTGCCGGGGTTGTTGTTTTCGTTGGCCGCAAGACCGCTGGGTGTTGCGACGTTTCCGTTGACTCGCTGAAGATCGTCCATACAATCGCCTCTCTTTGTGCTGGTTGTTGTGCTCGCACGCGGAGCTTCGGCCTGCGGCTTGAACCTAGCACGCGGGTTTGGAGATGACTTGTTTCGCGCTGGAGAAGTAGCTTGGGAACAACGAGATGGTGATTTTTGAGTTTCGTCACTGGTTCGTTTCGCGAAGCGGATGTGTGGGGCGGCTTCGTCGGGCTTCGTGCGTGGCTCGGATTTGGCGCGGGTGCGTTGGCCGGCTGGCGGTTTTGGTTGCTGGCCGCCATGAAGCGCGCGGGCATCACGCTCGGAGGCATTCTACCGGGTCGGATTGGATTGCTTTGCGGATGGGGAGGATACATGCGGCTGCTGCGGCGGCGAGAAAGAGGGCAGCGACGGCGAAGGCTCCAAGGATGCGGACGACGAAGAGGCGCTTGGCGAAGGCGCGACTTAGATATTGGTTCATGCTGGTGGCGGCCACGGCGACATCGGAATCGACCTTGGAGATTTCGTTGCGGACTGTGGTGGTGACGTCGGAGCCGGGCGCGGCGCGGACGGTCCAGAACATGTTGTTTGTGATGAAGCGGACGTGTCTGAGCTGAATTTGCGGCAAGGCGATGTAGAGGAACGGCAGCGGCTTGGCGTCGAGCGCGGCGTCGCGGGTGTCACCGACGATGCCGACGACCTCGGCCTCGCGGGGTGCTGCGCCGTTTTCGAGCAGGACCGCAGAAGCTCGATCCGTTCGTGGGCGGCGGGTATAGTGCGTTCGTGCGCGAGGGCGCGATTCACCCCTATCACGTCGGGGCCAGCGTCAATTATTGGTTCCAGCCGAGGCTTGCGGTGCGTCTTGAGCTTCGCGATCACGTCTATCCGCAGAATGGGACGCTGCACGATCTGGGCTTCCGATTCGGTGTCGCGTTCCGCTCGGGAATGGCCGGGTTTCGCCGCGAAGCGAAGACGGGCTATTTCTCGAGTTTCTTGATCGTGGACGGGATCAGGAATTTGTCATCCGTCAGGTTTTGGTTGATGGTGACGGTGTCGGCGAAGATCTCGAAGATCTTTTCTCCGTTGCGCTCGCGGAGGATGGTGAAGGGCCATTGGACTCCGTTGCCGACGTCGCGGTACTTGGAGTAGACGGTGACTTCGTCGATGCGTTCCTTTGAGTTGGGGTCACGGCGGTAGAAGAGTTGCTTGACGGGCAGCTTCGTCGACTGATGGAAACTGACGGTGACGGTGCGATTTTCCGTGTCGTTGATGTCGATGACTTCGACGGGCTGGTTGCCCCAGACTTCGGTGGATTGCCATTCGAAGAGGATCCCGGGCTCTTTGAGGCGTTGACGAAGAATGTAGAAAATGTTATGGAGCGTGGAGAGCCGCCAGCGCGCGATTTGGTCTTCGGGGAGTGGGCGGGCTCCGCGGAAGGTGAGGTCCCAGGCCTCGGTTTCGGTAAACAGAACGGAGTTGTCCTGGTTCTTGCCGAAGGTTTGGCGTTCGCGTTGGCCGATCATCCTGGGGTCGGGCGGGATGCTGAGGTAGCGGGTGTAAATCTTCGCGAGGGAAAGTCCGCGGAGTTGCTCGCGGTAGAACGAAAAGGCGCGGCCGGACTCGATGCGGTCTTCCATGGCGAGAAAGTTGTTGCCGCCGAGGGCGTCGAGGGCTTCCAAGACGAGGCGCTTACCTTTGACTTCGCGGGGTTCCTTGGCAGCGGCTTTCGGTTGGGGCGGCGGGCCGCCGGCGGGCCGCCATTGGGCAAGCGCGGGTGTGGCTGCGGTGGTGAGGAGGAAGGTTCGTCGCGTCATGGTTGTTGTGGCTGCGATCTGGAGGTGACGGCCGGGGGGGGGCTTTTCTTGATGAGGATTACTCTTCTCATTTGTTCGGTACGGCCGGCTTCGGGAGCGCCGGTAGCGTGGGATCGGGCCGCTTGGCCAGATCTTCGGGGGTGAAGCCGTTGTTCACTTTTATCTCGCTGGTGATGAGATCGCCAAACTTGCGGTCGTCTTGCGTGATGGTCGTTTTGAACGGCAGCTTGACGTTGCCGACGTCGCGCCAGTCGGCGAAGATCGATTCGATCTTCGAGGGCTTGCCGGCGGCTCCCGGGGCGTCGTAGGTCATCTTTGTGGGCAGTCCGGTTGGTCCGATTTCGAGGGTGATGGTGTTGCTGCCATCGGTGATTTGGACGGTCTCGGGGCTTGCAATGGTTACGCCGCGCGCAGGGTCGCGATCGCTGAGGATGAGCGGGATCAGTAGGCGGAAAACCTCGCCGTGCGCTTGCTCGAGTACGGGAGCGGGCATCGGCTGCGCGCCTTGCGGCGTGACCAGCCAACCGGAAGCGCCGTCGGAGTAGGCGACCACTTTGCCGAACGGCAGTTCCTGTTCCTGGCGGATGGTGGTGGGGAAGATGGCGCGGTTGTATTGCCTCATCGCCATGGCCTGAATCTCGACGCGCATGGCGATGTCGCGGATCGCGGCGAGGTTCGCCGCGCCGCCCATTGCCTGCTGGGCCTTGGCGAGCAGGCGCTTGCCCTCGGGTGAGGATGCGGTTGCGCTGCGCTTTGGTTCGGGGATGGTGAGGTCGATGGGTTGGACTTTGGCGTAGGCGGGTCCATAGGAGTTGGCGAGGTCGGTGAGCGGCTTGCCAAATTCCGAGGAATTGCCGACGGCGACGATCGTCATTTCAGGCACGCGGAAATACCGCTTGGCGACGCGAAGGATGTCGGCGCGGGTAACGGCGGCGATCGCCTTCTGATAGTTCTGCAGGAAGTCGCGCGGGTAGCCGTGATACTCGTACTGCATCAGCCGGTTGAGCGTCTTGCTCGGCCGATCGAAGAAGAACACGAAGCTGTTGGCGGTGGCTTGCTTGGCGTCGTTGAGTTCGGCTTCGCTGACTTCGACGGTGCGCAGCTTTTCGAGCTCTTCGTGAATCGCGGCGAGGGCTTCGGTGGTGGTTTTCGATTTCGTGCTGCCGGAGACCGTAAAGGTTCCGGGGCTGTTGTAGCCCGCGCCCCAACTGGCGTCGACGTTGTAGGCGTAGCCGAGTTTGGTGCGCACGCGCGTCATCAGACGGGACGAGAAGCCTTGGCCGAGGATGTCGGCGGCGACTTGGAGAGCCGGGTAGTCCTTGTCGCGCAGGGTTCCGCCCAGGTGACCGAGTTGGAAGAAGGTCTGCGTGACATCCTTCTTTTCGGCGAGGTACACGCCGGGCTGCGCGGGCTGCGTGACTTTGGGGAAGGGCGGAACGGGCTGCTGTTGGGCGGTCCAGGTGCGGAAGACGTCTTCGAGCTTGGCCTTCATTTCGGACGTCTTGAAGTCACCGTAGACGGCGAGCAGGACGTTCGAGGGAAAGAAGTAGCGCGTGTAGAAGGCGATGAGATCGGCGCGCTGGATGTTGTCGATATGCTCGTATTCGACGCGCCAGCCGTGGGGCGAGGTGGGTCCGTAGAGCAGCGACTGGTATTCGCGGCTGAGGATTTCACTGGCTTCGTCGTTGCGCCGGGCGATGCCGCTTTTGTATTGGGACTTGGTGAGGTCGAGCTTGTCCTGGCGAAATTCCGGGTTGACGAGCAGGTCGCGGAAGACGGCGAGGGTTTTGTCGGAGTGCTCTTTGAGCGAGGAAAAGCTGACGTTGCCGGAGGCCTCTCCGATGGAAGTTTCGACGGATGCGGCGATGTTCTCCAAGTCTTCGTCGATCTGGTCGCCGGTCCTGGCTTTGGTTCCGCCGGAGCGGAGGACGGTGCCGGTGATGTCGGCGAGTCCGCGCTTGTTGGCGGGGTCGAAGAGGTTGCCGGTGCGGACGAGCGCGAAGCCGGAGATGATGGGGAGTTCATGATCTTCGAGCAAGTAGACCTTCATGCCGTTGGGCAGAGTGAAGGTTTCGGGCGCGGGTACGGTGACCTGTTTGAGGGGCGGGAATTTGAGGGCTTTGTAGTTTTCGTTGGGTGCTTGCGCAGGGAGGATCGTGGCGCAGAGAAGGAGCGGGATGAGGCGGAGCGCCGCGCCAGCACCGAACGGCGACGATTCGAGACGCGCACGAAGCGACTGCCCAGGGGTCGCGAAGTAAGCGCCCGCAAGGAGCCGCGACCCTAAGGGACCGGACCCGCACCACGCAAGGAACCGCGAACGAACTGAGCGGATTCCTTCTCCCTGGGGCGTGCGGAAAAGATTGGGAAGCGCGACCTTACGATGGCGCCTCGCATCGGAGCTTGCCGAAAGAGTAGCGAGATTCACCTGGACTCCTTTGCGGCGGGCTGGGTGGTCCATGCTACCGTTCGGTTCTTTTGGGTTAAATAAGTTTTTGCGACCCGTTGCAGGTCGGCATCGGTTACCTTCTCGATGTCTTCGAGGCTTGTGAACAAGCGCCGCCAACTGCCTTCGAGGACGTGATAGGAAGTGAGTTCGGCGGCGAGTCCTCCGTTGCTGGCGAGCTTGCGGATGAGTTGGGCGCGGAGTTTGGTTTTGACGCGCGTCAGGGAATCGGCCGCAACAAGAGTTTTCTTGATTCGTTCGACGATCTCGTAGACTGCCTTCTCATTCTCATCGATCGATTTGCCGGCGTTCGGGACGACGAAGAAGAGCATCAGGCCGGGGTACTTGGTGCCCGGGAAATTGGTTTGGCTTCCCGCGCCCAGCGCGATCTGTTTGTCGCGGACAAGTTCCTTATAGATAATCCCTGTGCGGCCGGCGGAGAGCACATCGGATAGGACATCGAGCGCCGTGGCGTCGGGGTGGCGGCCGTCAGGCACGTGGTAGGCGATCGCGAGGACGGGCTCGGCGGGGGATTCGACGGTGACGCGGCGCTCGCCTTCCTGGGCGGGTTCGATGGTGCGAACGGACGCCGGCAACGGGCTGGCAGGTATCGTTCCGAAATACGTTTCGGCGAAGGCGCGGGCTTGCTTGGGATCGACGTCGCCGGCGATGCCGATGGTGATGTTGGCGGGCGCGTAGTGCTGCCGGTAAAAGCGCTTGGCTTCGGGCTCGCGGAAATTCTCGATGTCGCTCGCCCAACCGCCGGGCATCGTGTGATAGGGATGCGCGGTGTAGGCGGCGGCTAGCAGCGCCTCGACGAGTTTGCCTTGCGGCGACGACTCGATGCG
The DNA here is from genome assembly GCA_043788745.1 of Acidobacteriaceae bacterium. Classification (GTDB taxonomy): domain Bacteria; phylum Acidobacteriota; class Terriglobia; order Bryobacterales; family Bryobacteraceae; genus JBBQWZ01. Next base: position 9,818 of record JAYVTO010000147.1, on the reverse strand, counting down.
CATGCGGCGTTCTTCGCGGACCACGTCTCGCTCCTTATAGAACTCGCGGAATACCGGATTGCGGAAGCGCGCGGATTCGAGCATAAACCAGAGCTCGAGGCGGTTGGCGGGGAACGCGTAGAAGTAGTTGGTGGCGTCCATCGAGGTTCCCGCGTTGAGGCCGACGCCCCCGTTGCGTTCGACGACGCGGTCGTACTCGTTGGGCTCGACAAAGCTGTCGGCGATGGCGATGGCGGTCTTTAAGGCGTCGTCGAGGGCGGCGAGTTTCGCCTTGTCGGCTTGGGGGCCTTTGCGGCGCTCCTGCTCCAGCTTGTCGTAGGCGGTTTCGATGGCGGCGAGCGCGGCCTTCTCGGCGGTCCAATTCTTAGAGCCGATCGAGGGCGTGCCCTTGAAGGCCATGTGCTCCATCATGTGGGCGATTCCGCTGCGGCCGTTAGGGTCGTCGACGGACCCGGCGTTGACATACGTGTTGAACGACACCACGGGCGCGCCGTGGCGTTCGACGACCAGGAAGTGCATGCCGTTGGCGAGGGTAAATTCAGTGACCGTTTTTTCGAAGTCCTGTAAGGACTGCGAAGACGCAGGTACGGCGGCGAGGAGGCAGGCGATCAGCCAGCGTGTGGAACGATGCATAGGGTCAGTTGTGCTTTTCGCGCGAGGCGCGATCTTCTGTTCTTAGGGTACAATCACGCGATATGCGGATGCTTGCTGTAGCTGCCTTAGGGCTCCTGTCGATTGGCTTCGACAGTTCGGTTCTGTTCGCGCAACCTAGGGCGGCGGCGGCCGCTAAAATTACGACGCCCAAGGAGCAGTTTGGTTCCCACCTTGGCGACGATTACTTTCTCGCGACTTATACGCAACTGACCGAATATTGGCAGAAGCTGGCGAAAGAAAGCGACCGGATGAAGCTGGTGGAGATCGGTAAATCCGAAGAAGGGCGTCCGCAGTGGATGGCGATTGTGACATCGCCGGAGAATCACAGGAAACTGGGGCGATACAAAGAGATTGCGCGGAAGCTCGCCCTCGCTGAGGGCCTGACGGATGACGAGGCGAAGAAACTCGCAGCCGAAGGCAAAGCCGTCGTCTGGATCGACGGCGGCCTCCACGCAAGCGAAGTGCTGGGCGCGCAGCAGTTGATGGAGTCGCTCTACACGTTTCTGAGCCGCACGGATGCGGAGACCATGCGCATCCTCGAGAGCACGATCATCCTGTTTGTGCAGGCGAATCCGGACGGGCAGGAGATGGTTACGAAGTCCTACATGTCCGAGAAAGAGCCGACGAAGCGCGTGTATGTGGCGACGGCGCTCTATCAGAAGTATGTCGGCCACGACAACAATCGCGACTTCTACATGGCGACGCAGTCGGAAACCGTCAACATGAACCGGCAGTTGTATCACGAATGGTTTCCGCAAATTATGTACAACCACCATCAGACGGGTCCGCTCGGGACGGTGTTGTTTGTGCCCCCATTCCGGGATCCGGCGAGTTATTGGTTCGATCCGTTGGTGATGCTTGGGATCGACCAGGTGGGTTCTGCGATCCAGTCGCGTTTCCTGGTCGAAGGCAAGGCCGGTGCGGCGACGCGCGGCGGAGCCAGCTATTCGGTCTGGTACAACGGCGGGCTGCGGACGACGACAGACTTCCACAACATGATCGGGATTTTGACCGAGACGATTGGCAATCCGACGCCGATGGAGATCCCGTTTGTGCCGGAGCGGCAGTTGTCGAGCGAGACGCTGCGCATGCCGATCGCGCCACAGAAATGGCACTTCCGGCAGTCGATCGAGTACTCGTTAACGGCGAACTACGCGGTGCTCGATTTGGCGTCGCGGACCAAGGATCAGTTGCTGTTCAACATGTACCGCATGGGCAAGAATTCGATGGAGAAAGGCAGCCGCGACACCTGGACGATTACGCCGTCGAAGATGGCGGCGGTCGAGGCGGTGATTGCGAAAGAGCGTCCGGCGGCGGATGCGGCGCGCGGCGGACGGGGAGGGCTCAATGGTCCTCCGTCGATGAATGCCGATGCGGCGGATGTGTTCGGGCGCGGGCAGCGCGGCGTCGATCCGAAGTATTGGGCGATGCTGCACAAGCCCGAAGATCGCGATCCTCGAGGGTTCATTATTCCGGCAAATCAGCCGGATTTTCTGACAGCGACAAAATTTGTGAACACGCTGATCAAGGGCGGGATCGCGATCCATCGCGCGACGGCGGAGTTTAGCGTCGCAGGCAAGCAGTATCCGGTGGGGTCGTATGTCGTGAAGGCCGCGCAGGCGTTCCGGCCGCATTTGATGGACTTGTTCGAACCGCAGGATCACCCGAACGATTTCGCCTATCCGGGCGGACCGCCGCGGCCACCGTACGATAACGCGGGTTGGACGCTGACCTATCAAATGGCGGTGAAATTCGATCGCATATTAGATGAGTTCTCGGGGCCTTTCGAGAAAATCGAAGGCTTTGCGAAAACGCCCACCGGCGGTGTGAAGGGTTCGGGCGCGGGCTACTTATTGAGCCATCGGGTGAACGATTCGTTCATCGCTGTGAATCGCCTGTTGAAGGCCGGCGAAGAAGTCTACTGGCTGAAAAAGCCGGTGGCCACGGGCATGACGGCCGGCGAGTACGGCACGATGTACATTCCGGCGAAGGCGTCGACGAAGGGCGTGCTCGATAAGCTGGCCGCCGATAAGGGCCTCGTGTTTGAAGCGGTAGCGGCGAAGCCCGAAGGCGAAGCGATCAAGCTGAAGCCGGTGCGGATCGGGTTGTGGGATGAGGTCGGTGGTTCGATGCCGTCGGGCTGGACGCGCTGGATTTTCGAGCAGTTCGAATTTCCGTATGAAGTGGTGTATCCGCCGACGCTCGATGCGGGCGACTTGGGGAGCAAGTTCGATGTTCTGGTTTTCGTGACGGGCGGGATTCCGGATGGACAGGTCGGACGGGGCGAAGGCGGCGGCGGGTTTGGTCCTCGCGGTCCGCTGCCGGTGGAATGGCAACCGCGCGCGGGTCGCGTATCCGTGGACAAAACGGTTCCGCAGTTGAAGAAGTTTTTGGAGACCGGCGGGACGATTCTGACGGTAGGCAGTTCGACGGCGCTGGCGCGGCAGATCGGCCTGCCGGTGATGGACGCGTTGGTCGAACGAACAGCGGCAGGCACGGAGCGACATCTGCCGCGCGAGAAGTTCTACGTACCGGGTTCGGTGATGCGGGTCGCGGTCGACAACACGAATCCGCTGGCTTGGGGCATGGAGAAGGATGTCGATGTCTTCTTCAACAACTCGCCCGTCTTCCGCTTCGGGCCGGACGCGCAGCAGAAGAAGGTGTCAGCGGTCGCGTGGTTCGATTCACCGAAAGCGCTGCGGAGCGGTTGGGCGTGGGGCCAGCAGTATCTTGACGGCGGAGTCGCGGTGGCGGAGGCGAGCGTAGGAGAAGGGAAGTTGTTCCTATTCGGTCCCGAGATCACGAATCGCGCGCAGCCGCATGGGACGTTCAAGCTGCTGTTCAACGCGATCTATTACGGGTCGGCGGGGAAGTAGGGGGCCGATCGGTGTCGGGGCGTCGGCGCTAGATGGTTTGGACGCCGCTGTTGAAAACACTGGAAATAAATGGGAATTGAGGTCTTTGTCCCCATTGTTCGCTTCCATTGTTCGCTTTGTCCCCATTGTTCGCGATTGACAATAAGTTCGGGTCTAGCAGTGGGGCAAATCGCTGCCCCGGGGATCACGAGCCAGCCATGCGAACTTTGAGATCCGTGAAGTAGGGGCAAGTCTTTGTCCCCCATTGTTCCCTGATGCTAGCGCTACAATTCAGAGAACATGGAAAACTGCCGATCATTCACCTGGGTTGCTCTTGGCGCTCATTTTGTTCTGGGAGGTCTTGCCTTCGGTCAAAAGGTAGACCCGTCCCAGTTTTGCCGCGATCTTCGAACTCAGATTCCTGTCGTTCGTGAGCAAAGTCAATCGTATGACGATGAACGGAGGAAACCCGGTCCCGTCCAAACGGCGCCATGGTATCTTGCGAAGGGCGGTGTGATCGCAGTGCCTGAGGATACGCCTCTGAGGGCGATCCCGCAGAACCTCTTTTCGAGCGGCAAGGTGACTCCTCTCGGCGGATCCGTGACAAATGGACGCATGTTGAATATCTCAGATGCCGTGTGGATGATTGGGTCCTCGTGCTCCAGTGCGCCCGACGACTACCGGCGGGGGCTTGTCACCATCAACATGGATTTCGTGACGGACCGTAAGTTCGAGCTGGTTCGAAACGGCAACACCGGCGTGAGCGCGTTTCTTTTCCAGGTTCGAGTCCCATTGCAGGAGCTTATTTCTTTGCCGGGTAAGGATCTGGACGACTACCTTTCGATCCTGCTCGCGGACAATCCGCCTGGGGCCAAAGGCTCTGGAAGCGTGCGGCTCGGCGATTCGCAGCAGAGGGTAAAGGAGATGCTCGGCCCTCCAGAAAACGTTTTCGACCTTGGATCGAAAGTGATCTACTCCTATCGATCGATCAAGATCACATTCATCGACGGAAAGGTCTCTGACGTCCAATAGGCTCTGTCCGAAGGCAGAAGAGTTTGTCTTCAGTCCGCATGCCGGAACTTCAAGGTACGATTTGCGGGACGCGGCAGGTCCTCTTTAAGTGCACCACGGATCTCTCGATCAGATTCCACAACCGCAGCCTCAAAACGCCAGCGGGTAGTGGACCGGAACGCCATGCGTTCACCATCTCAAAATTCAGAAACACGCTACCGGAACACCTACGCTGGAGAACCTAGGAGTACAAACTCTCGATCCGCGTCGGCAATCGGTGCGCCTGGTGCTCCAAGCGAGCCGACCGTATCGCGCGCGTCCGGCACGGACCTCGATGATGCCGCCGATCGTCGCTTTTCAGCGTCGTGATGCTCCGCGTGATGACGACGGCGCCAAATCCGATGCGGAATGGGCGTGACAAGTTCCCTACCGTCCTAGGACTTATGGGTTGCGGGGCCGGCCGCGTCGCTATTGCTGGATCACCAATGCGTCTTTTTGCGCAAAGTCAAAGACGGACGGGACTTGGGACCGGCGGATGGCATTTAGCAGGGTAATGCCCCGGCCCGCCTCATTCGGCTTGTCCGATTGATTCAGTTTCGGGACCTGGTCGACGGCATAGGCAAGCCACTCGCCCATTGTTATCTGTTGGTCGACCGGCTTCCAGTCCGCACGGCTTTCCTTTAACCCCTGTTCTGTTAGCACATAGCTCAATAGTCCTTGCTCCAGCTTCGAATCCTCGATCGCCGTCGCATCGGACTGGCTTGCAGCAAGGATCCGCATCCGCTTGTCATAGGCGAGCTGGCCGAGGCCCCGGCTACCCATGGGGCCAGGTTTGAAATCGTTCGCCTCGACACTCTTGGCGGAGTAGCACGCGTCCAGTATGAAGGTCATCTCGCCGGCGTCGATGGGTCGCAGCCATTCGGCGAGTTCGTCCGCGGAGATCGCACCCTTAAGGAGATCCGCGTTGGGGTCGCTGCAGGAGCCTTGGATATCGGACGGAAAAACGTAGAACATCCCGTCCGGACTCGTGTAGCCATGGCCGGAGAAACTCAGGACTAAAACGTCATCCGGAGTGGCTTGCTTCGCGATTGCGTCAAGCGCCGTGCGGATATCGGCCTTCGTCGCATTGGAGGCGCCGTTGGTGGCGACCAGCTCGACAGCATGAACGTCGAGGTCGCGGGCCTTGAGGCGCTGTTCGAGGGCAGCGTGGAGTCTGTGCGCGTCGTTGACGGCGTAACGCAGGTCGCAGCCGCTGGCCTGATAGTGGTTCACGCCGACCTGGACTAGGAAAGCCCTCGGCTTCGGTTGCGATGCCGGAGTGTAGGCCAAGTCCTTTTGCACCGTCGGACTCTTGATGCGCGCGGTGTTGAAGGCGTACGCAGAGAAGACGGCGTTTTTGTCAGATAAAGGTAGCTGGATATTTCTGAATATATAGGTGTCGTCCTTCAGTGAGCCTTCCAGGTAGCCGACAACTTGGCCGTTGCGAAAGAGTCGCAAGTCCTGAAGTCCGCTAGCTTGTTTATTGTCGTCGGCCTTGCTGGCGGCGCGGACGGAAACGGTGACGCGGTTCGGAGCGCCGAAGGTTGGTTCGACCTTCACAATTTCAACGTCGGGTTGCACACGGTTCTTGATGTCCGCAATCTTCGGCAGGTCCGGGAATTTGTCGCCAATCAGGATTCGCGGAAGCAGGCGCGGGGTGTAGTAATCACGCATGAAGATCTCCAGGGGCAGCGGGCGCAACGGGTCCGAGTCGAGGATCCAATGCAGGGGCGCACCACCATCCAGGATGTTGGTGTCAAAGCGGCCATTCGGGTCAACCACCACCCACCCTCCTTCGCCGAAGGAAACAAGCATGGCCAGTTCCTTTCCGGACGCGGTGTCCCAAAGACGGGCGGTGCCGTCATCATTGCCGGTCATCACCACTCGACCGTCGCGGGCATACGTCACCGACTGTACCCAACCGGCATGCCCGTCCAAGCGGACCTTTTGTTTTCCCGTGGCAACATCCCAGACGAAGGCCGAACCATCGATACCTCCGGTGATGGCCGAGTTCCCGTCAGGGGAAAAGGCCACGGCGAGGACCCCACTGGAATGACCTTCAAAACGTTGAATTTCACGGCCGCTCGCCAAATCCCACAACTGCGCTGTCTCTCCACCACCCGTAAGCACCAATCGTCCATCCGGAGAAAAAGCTACTGCAAGGACGTGATCATCACCCCCAAAGCGTCGGATCTCGCGGCCGGTCGTCACGTCCCAGAGCCGCGCTGTCATATCTCTGCTGCCGGTCAGTACTGAGCGGGTATCGGGGGAGAATGCCACTGCGTTGACCCAGTCAGAATGCCCCTCGAACCGCCGGATCTCTTTGCCCGTCGCCACATCCCACAAACTCGCGGTCTTGTCCCAACTGCCGGTCAGCGCCGAGCGTCCATCGGGAGAGAATGCCCCGGCCCTGACGCTCTCGTCATGGCCTTCAAAACGTGAGATCTCCTTGCCCCATACCGCGACATCCAACACAGCCGCCCTTCCGCTGTAATCTCCGTACAGCGCCTTCTTCAGGTCGGAGGAAAAGGCTAAGTGCCTCCCAAAGTCGGTTTCCAACCGCTGGACCTGCTTGCCCGTTGACGGGTCCCATACGCGCGCAACTTCGCCGAGCATCACAATCCACCGCCCGTCGGTCGAGAAGGTCGCGGAGTCAAGTGTTGTGGACTGCCCTGAGAACCGTTGTATCTCCTTGCCCGTTGTCGCATCCCACAGATGCGCCATCTTGTCACGACCGCCCGTCAGTACCGTGCGTCCATCCGGGGCAAAGGCCAAGGAATTGACGCCTTCAAAAATGAACTGCCGAATTTCCTTGCCCGTCGCGACATCCCACACACGCGCCGTGGGGTCGCCTGCATCTCCGAACGGATCCAGCGGATTCCTCGCGCTGCCGGTCAGCGCCCAGCGTCCATCCGGGGAAAAGGCCACGGAGGTGACCTCCAAACGCATTCCCCTTGAACGCCCTTCCAACAGGCGGACTTCCTTGCCCGTCGCGACCTCCCATAACCGTGCGGTCTCGCTCCGACTGCCCTCGATCGCCCATAGCCCGTCCGACGAAATCGCCACTGAAGTGATCCCACCGTAACTCCTCCCTTCCAAACGGCGGATCTCGCGGCCGGTCGTCACATCCCACAAACGCGAGGTGTGGTCGTTACTGCCCGTCAGCGCCCAGCGTCCATCAGGCGTAAAGGCTAGCGCAGTAACCGGCCCGGAATGCCCTTCCAATCGTCGGGTCTCCTTGCCCGTTGCGACGTCCCAAACACGCGCAGTCTCATCGTCGCTGCCCGTCAACACCTGGCGTCCGTCGGGGGAAAACGCCACGGCTTGAACGTTACGGGAATGCCCCTCCAAACGACGCGTCTCCTTGCCCGTTGCGACCTCCCACACACGCGCAGTATCATCGTCGCTGCCTGTCAACACCTGGCGTCCGTCAGGGGAAAAGGCAACGGCAGTCACTTTGCTGGAATGCCCTTGCAAGACCCGAATCGCGCTGCCAGTGGCGACATCCCACAGGCGTACCGTCTTATCCTTACTCCCCGTCAGCGCCTGACGACCGTCGGGAGAAAAAGCAACGGACGTCACCTCTTCGGTATGACCCAGTTGCAGAACCAACTTGGCGTCGTCACCCGGCAACGCGCAGAGACCGACACCGAAGTAGACCCAAGCTGCTCTGTACATTGTTCCCTCCGGTCACCGGAAGAGGTTCAATAACCGGCGTCTTGATTGCGCTGCGAGTTGGAAAACGCGACCTGCTCGGGTCAGCCGTCTCAATGAATGACTCCACAGATTCTAGCACCTGGGGACGAGAAAACTCGTCCTCAGGTTACCTGTGCACCGTTTCCGTCCCCCGTTTCCGTCCCTTCCAATGCCCGGCAACATCCAGAACGCACTGCCCATGGGAGAGAAAACTCGTCCTCAGGTTACCTGTGCACCGTTTCCGTCCCTTCTGGACCCGTGATTCCTTCCCGCCTCACGGGTTCCAGGGCGTGGCGAGTTATTCCGGCCCTGGCATCTCGGGAGCAGGTGGGGGCAACGACTCCATCACGTCAGCTCCGGGTTGAGCGACGTTCTTATACAAGAGCGTGCCAGTCTCCTCAACGAACCTCAGCGGAATCTTTGGGTTGTTGATGTCCTTGCCGCCATCCGCGTGCCACTTATCCTCCCACCGTTGGTAGTATGGCTCCAAGTCGGCTGGCGTCATCAGGAAAATGGTTTTGATCTCGATGCCTTCGTAGACCGCAAAGATCCAGTTGACCTTGCGATACTTGCTGATGATGGTCGGGTTCATGTGGTGATGCGTAGAGAAGCTGCGCGTCAACCGAATGTTTACCGACTTCAGTTCGTACTCATTGCCATCATCGTCAACCGCGTCGTTGCCCTCACGGCCCGGCAGCCCCCGCAGGCCCACCAGCAGCAACACCTGGAGGATCTTCCCACCGTTGTCCTGGAATATGTCGTGGATACCGTGCTTGGAAGCGAGTTCCTGGTATAGACGAACGGCTGGGAAGAGTTCAATCAATACTGCGCTATCTGGATGCGGCTTCATCGGGCACCCTCGAACAAGTCACGGACGACGGCGCCTAGTGCTTCAGCGAGCTTCTCAATGTTGTCAATGGAGATGTTGCGCTCAGCCCGCTCCACCGAGCCGACGTAGGTACGATGCAGGCCACACAATTCGGCCAGCTTTTCCTGCGACAATCCTTGCGAGAGCCGAAGCTCCCGAAGTCTTGTTGCGAATGCCTCCCGAACATGCGGGCGTTGGCGTGAGCGGGCCATGACACCCAAGGTGCGACAAGTGATGACTATACGTCTACAGCCTTAAAGTAGCGTTATAATGAACAGAGGGACGCCATGCAGCCAATGATCGAACAGGAATCAACCACTCTAAAGGGACACGAGCCGGTCTACCGGACGGCCCTTGGAGCGGCGTATTGTGGCGATTCTTTAGCGCTGCTCGATGCCCTTCCTGAGAACAGCATCAATCTCGTAGTCACGAGTCCCCCATTTGCGCTTCAGCGCAAAAAGGAATACGGGAACAAGGACCAGGCAGAGTACGTTGATTGGCTTGCTGAGTTCGCCCGTAGAGTCCATCGCGTTCTGACGTGCGACGGAAGCTTTGTGCTAGATCTCGGCGGGTCCTATGAGAAAGGCACCCCAGCCAGGAGCTTGTACAATTTCCGCGTGCCTATCAAGTTTTGTGACGAACTCGGCTTTTTCCTGGCAGAAGACTTCTACTGGTTCAACCCCTCAAAGCTGCCA
>JAYVTO010000146.1:0-11400 GCA_043788745.1 Acidobacteriaceae bacterium | reverse complement strand
TTGCGCATTGCGCGGAATGACAAAACGCCGATCGAAGGCTTCGAGCAGGACGGCTATGTGCAATCCACCGAGTTCGATGCCTGCGCGCTCGAAAGTCTGGTTGCGGAATTCGAAGCGGTTCGTGAATCGACCACTTTCCTGCTCTCGCATCTTTCGGAGGAAGCCTGGAGCCGCACCGGCACCGCCAGCACGCACGCAGTCTCGGTCCGCGCGCTCGCATACATGATCGCGGGCCACGAGCTTCACCACATGGCCCTGCTGCGCGACAAATACTTCCCTCAAAAGTAAGCCGCCCGACTGCGCGATCGGCGTCGCGCTATGCGAGACTCAGAGACGATTATGCGCCGACTCTTTGCTGTTTCGCTCCTGCTTTCGTCGATTCCGCTCGCCGCCCAGCAGTTCGACCCCGCGCTCTATAAAGACATCCAGTGGCGGCACATCGGGCCGTTCCGCGGCGGCCGCACCGTGTCGGCGGAATGCGTGATCAAGCAGCCGAACGTTTGCTACATCGGCGTGAATCACGGCGGAGTCTGGCGCACGACGGACTACGGACGTACGTGGGATCCGATCTTTGACGATCAACCCACGGGTTCCGTGGGCGCGCTCGCCGTGTCGCAATCGAACCCCGATATCCTTTACGTCGGCAGCGGCGAAGGTCTGCAGCGGCCGGATTTGTCGGTCGGCGATGGCTTGTACAAATCGACCGACGCGGGAAAGACGTGGCGCAACATGGGCCTGCGCGACGGCCAGCAGATCAGCCAGTTGATCATCGACCCCAAAGATCCGAATCGCGTGTTCGTCGCCGTGCTTGGGCATCCGTATGGTCCGAACGAAGAGCGCGGGCTCTATCGCACGCTCGACGGCGGCGAGACGTGGAAGAAGGTTCTTGGCAACGATGCGAATACGGGCGCGATCGATGTGCAGTTCGATCCTGTCAATCCGCGCATTGTCTACGGCGTGCTGTGGGCCGCGCGACAAGGGCCTTGGGAGAATGGCCAATTCACGGGGCCCGGCACAGGCTTGTTCAAATCGACCGATGGCGGAGACACGTGGAAGCCTTTGACGAAAGGCCTCCCCACTCTTGAGCAAGGCCTTGGCCGCATCGGCGTCGGCATCGCGCCGAACGATTCGCGCCGTATCTACGCGATGGTGGAATCGAACCGCAACGGCGGCGTCTATCGCTCCGATGACGCGGGAGAAACATGGACGCGTACGAACTCCGAGCAGCGCGTGTTCGGCCGCGGATCGGATTTCGCCAACGTGCGTGTGCATCCGCTGAATCGGGACGTCGTCTTTACGGCGAACACCTCAACGTATCGCTCCGACGACGCGGGCAAGACCTGGACGGCAATCCGCGGGGCACCGGGCGTCGACGACTATCACACCATCTGGATTCATCCGACGAACCCCGACCACATGTTGCTTGCCGCCGACCAGGGAGCGATTATCACGGTGAACGGCGGCAAGACCTACAGCAGTTGGTATAACCAACCGACCGCGCAGTTCTATCACGTGGTTACCGACAATCAGTTTCCGTACTGGGTGTACGGCGGCCAGCAGGAAAGCGGATCGGCGGGCGTTGCGAGCCGCAGCGATTACGGCCAGATCACGTTCCGCGATTGGACCACGGTGGGCGTCGAAGAGTACGGCTACGTCGCGCCGGACCCGCTGCATCCGAATCTCATCTACGGCGGCAAGGCGACTGTCTGGGATCGCCGCACGGGCATGACGCAGAACATTGGTCCGACGGGCCGGCGTCGCGGAGGCGGCGATTATCGCTTTCTGCGCACTGCGCCGCTTTTGTTCTCTCCCGTCGATCCGCATGTGCTGTACCTCGCGGGCAACGTGTTGTTCAAGACGATGAATGGTGGACATAGCTGGGATGTGATCAGCCCGGACCTCTCGCGCAGAACGTGGGACGTGCCGGAAAGCGTTGGCATTTACAAGAAAGATGTGCCCGCCGAAGGCCGCCAGCGCGGCGTCATCTACACGATCGCGCCGTCGTACAAAGACATCAATCTGATTTGGGCGGGCACCGACGACGGCCTGATCCACGTGACGCGCGATGGAGGGAAGACGTGGAAAGATGTGACGCCTGCGCAGCTCACGCCATGGAGCAAGGTGTCGATTATGGACGCCTCGCACACGGATGCGAACACGGCCTATGCGGCGGTGAATCGATTCCGCCTCGACGACCTGCGACCGCACATTTATCGCACCAAAGACGGCGGCAAAACGTGGGTCGAGATCGTGAAGGGCATTTCTGAAAACGAAGTAGTCAACACGGTCAAGGAAGACCCGATTCGCAAGGGGCTACTCTTTGCAGGCACCGAACGCCGCGTGTGGGTTTCGTTCAACGATGGCGACGACTGGCAGCCTTTACGCCAGAACATGCCGTCGACTTCGATCCGCGATCTTGTGATTCACGCGGACGATGTCGTCGTCGGCACGCATGGCCGCGGCTTCTGGATCCTCGACAACATCACGGCGCTGCGCCAGATGTCGGATTTGGTCACGAAGGCCGATGTGCATCTGTTCAAACCGCAACTGACGTATCGCATCCAGCGCAACCAGAATACGGATACGCCACTGCCCCAAGAAGAGCCGCACGGGCAGAATCCGCCCGACGGAGCGATGATTGACTACATTCTGAAATCCGATGCAAGCGCCGTGACAGTAGAGATTCTCGATGCAAGTGGCAAGCTCGTTCGCAGGTACGCAAACAGGGACAAGCCGGACGAGATCGACCGGGAGCTCAACGTGCCGGATTATTGGATCCGGCCGACGGCGATTCTGCCTGCGAAAGCCGGCATGCATCGCTTCTTGTGGGATCTTTTCTACACGGCGCCTGCGGCGCTGAGCTTCGCGTATCCGATTTCGGCGGTCTACGGAGATACGCCGCGCGAACCGCGCGGCACTGTGGTTCTTCCCGGCACGTATACGGTGAAGTTGACGGTTGACGGAAAGAGCTACACGCAGCCAATCACGATCAAGATGGATCCGCGCGTGAAGACTCCGGCCGCGGGCCTCGCCCAGATGTTCACGCTCTCGCGCAAGGTCTCGAACCTGATGCAACAAGACTACGACGCACTGCTGGCCGCGCGCGACCTGCGCAAGCAAGTGCGCGGACTACAGCCCACCGGCGCGCTCGCGCAAACGGTGCAGGCCTTCGACCAGAAGCTCGGCACGTTTATCGGCGGAGGCGGCGGGCGCTTCGGTCGCGGCGGTGGCGCCGCCGAGCCAGACTTTGCGCGCATCAACGGCGACCTGAGCGGACTGCTCACGATCCTCGAAGGTGCCGACGCGACGCCCACAACGCAGAGCGCGCGTAACGTTGTCGACGCAGAAAAGGGACTGGTCGCATTGCTCGCTAAGTGGGCCGAGTTCAAGGCGAAAGACGTTCCTGCGCTGAACCAGCAGTTGCGCCCAGCGGGCTTAGGTGCAGTGACGGTCGCAGAGCCAAAATAGGCCGGACCTTCGCGGCCCGACCTATTGGCTTGGCTTACTTGCCGCGGCTTACTTGCCGCCGTTGCGCTGGCCTGCGAACCAGCCGTCGAAGAAGTCGAGCGACGCTGCGTGTGGAATCGCGATCGGCTTGACGCTGTCGCCAAGCTCCATCGCCATCTCGTTCTTCCGCTGGAAGACCGGCCACTTCGGAACGCCCTTACCATTCGGATCGCCGGTCTTCGCGAAGTTGACCCAGTAGTTCATCATCGTCGACGACAGCGCGCGATCCGCATCCTGGGTGTTTTCTTTGTTCAGGGTTCCGAAGGCGTACGGGATCTCCGCCGCATGATACGCGCCGAACTTCGCGCCCGGACCCGGAGGCACGCGGCTGAAGTAGTACATGTAGGCCTTCGATTTCCCGGTTTGCGTCTGCAGGCGAGCCCACGTCCGCATCTGCCAGCCGAACACTTGATCGCGCCACATCGCATCGTGCGACGCCTTCGCCTCGTCCATCGTGCTTGCCGGATACAACTTCATCGCCTCCGGCGACTTGTCCCTGAACATGGCTTTCAGCAGCTGCCCAAAACTATCCGCGGTCCCGTTGGGAGACCAGGGGAACAGCGCCGTACCCTCGTCGGCGTTTGACCCGATCAACACGGGGACATCGTTCTGCTTCTCCGCCGCGAAGATCGAGTACACGTCGGTTGGCAGCAGATAGCCGTCGACATTCGCGCCGGCATTGTTGCCGCCCATCTTCAATACGTCTTCGGCCGGTTTCGCGCGCAATTCGGCGAGCGTACTCTTAGCCGCCATTCGCATGCCTTGCAACTCGGCCTCCGCGAGCTTTGGCATCTTTCCGAACTGTCCGCCGCTTTCGCCGATCGCGCGCTGGAACAAGCCCTTCGCCAATGGAGTGGCCACCAGCAAGTTCACGCTCCACGAGCCCGCCGATTCGCCGAAAATCGTCACGTTCTCCGGATCGCCGCCGAATGCCGCGATGTTCCGCTTCACCCAATCGAGCGACGCCACCTGATCGAGGATGCCGTAGTTACCCGACGAATTGCGATCCGATTCCTTTGTCAAATCCGGATGCGCGAAGAAGCCGAAACTGTTCAGACGATAATTGATCGTCACGAGCACGACGCCCTTTTTCGCGAGCGCCTCGCCGTCGTATGTGGTCATCGAGCCAGTGCCGCGCGTGAGCGCGCCGCCGTGGATCCAGACCATCACCGGCCGCTTCTCCCGCGCCGATTTCGCGGCGGTCCACACATTCAAGTACAGGCAATCTTCGCTCATCGGCTGCGGCGCCTGAAAGTAAAGCGATCCCTGTGGGTAGGGCAGTTGCTGGCACAACGGGGAGAACTCCGTCGCTGCACGAACACCCTGCCAAGCCGAGGGAGCTTTCGGCGCCTTCCACCGCAGATCTCCAACTGGGGGCGCGGCGAATGGAACGCCTTTATAGACGCGCACGGAGGCGTCGGAGCCGGTTCCGCCAGAAAGCTGGCCCTGTTCGACCTTCACGACGTCGGCGCCAAATGCAGCCGCCGCGTACAGCATCGCGGACACGGCCGCGCCAAACATTCGATAACTCATTGTGATGATCCTTGAGGGGATGGTTCCCAGGCTAACGGACTTACGACTCTTCTCTTACAAAAATTCCCAGTTCGCGATCTTTGCGGACCTGATCAACGGGAAACACCTGGCTATGCAGCACCACATACACGCCGGGCGCAAGCAATCGAGCCGCCAGCAGGCTCTCCGTTAGATTCTGAATTCCGTCGGTGCCTTCGAATCCCAGGGGCACCATCGCTCCGGTCAAAATCACGGGCACTGGCAGTGGCTTCGCGAGACGGCGATCGAGAAAGCGGCCAGTCTCCACCATTGTATCGGTGCCGTGCGAAATCACAATCGGCGCGCCGTCGGCCAGCTTCTCGCGAACCGCATCGAGCACCAGAACCCGATCCTCGTCCGTCATGTCGAGGCTATCTTTGTTCAGCACCCGCGTACAGACAACATCCGTATCCGGCAAGCGGAGCCGCGCCAGATAACGCTCAATCTTGCCCTCCACGTTAGCGACTTCGCCCGTCTGCTCGGAGTAAATCTTCTCGATCGTTCCGCCGGTGGAGATCAGATGGATCTTCTTCATGCGCGCGGCGCGATCAGTTCTTCGACGCGCCGGCTTCCGGTGGCGGCTGCTTGCTGATCTTGCCGAACATGATGCCGCCGTGCTTCCCGGTGCCGCGCCACGTGCCCGCGTATTCGTTCTTATAAATCAGCAGACGCACGGTAAACGCGCCCATCATTGGCACGCCGAAGTTGGTCATGTGGATCATCGGCGTGTCGCCGGCCCACTGCAGCGGAACGTTCATCGCGAACTTCACATCCTTGCCGTTGTACTGGATGCGCGCGGCCACTTTCCAGAGATTGTCCTTCCCCTTCGTAATGCTGTCGATGGTGTATTTGTCTTTGTGAATATCCGGGCTGTCATCGGACGTGAACGAGCCTTCGAGAATCACGTTCTCCATCGATTTTTGAAACTCAATCTCGTACGCGTTCATCGGCGGAGGAGGCGGCGGATCGGCCGGCTTGTCCTGCGCGAACAAGGAAACACTACCCAGGAACAGAATGGCGAGCGAAAGGGTCTTCATAGGCTTGTACCAACAGACTACAGAATCGCAAAGCCGTTTGCAGCAACGAATGCTTACAAAGGCCGCGTGGAGAGGTAAATTAGCGTGCCCACGGCAATCGAAAATCCATGCGGCAGCCGGATGGCCTGCTCGTTTCGCACGTCCAGCCGTGTATCCCGCGCGTGCGGTACGCGCAGGTGCGACATCTCCGTCAGAATGACGCCGACGTTCCGCAGTGTCTGGCCCAATCGTCCTTTCGCGGCGACGACGATCAACGCCACGACGCCGCCCACCACCGCGCTAAACGCGAAGACCGCGAGCCAACCCTTGACCCCGGTGAACGCGCCGATGGCGGCCATCAATTTCACGTCGCCGGCACCTACCGCGCGCAACGCATACATCAGCACGTACACCGCCAGCGCGATCACGAATCCCAGTGCCGCCCGCCCCAGCGGACCCACTCGTCCCGCGGCAACCGTATCGGCTGCCGCCAGCGCGATCGCAACCGCGAGCCCGGTCAGCACGAGCCAATTCGGAATCTTTCTTCGCCAAACGTCGAACGCCGCCGCGGCGACGACGAAGACAGCGAGCGAAATGCGAGCAGCTTCTGTCACGGCCTATTGCTTTGGTTCCACTTTCAGTCGATCGATCAGCGCTTTTACCGGAGCCGGAGGCTCGAATCGATCCGCGGCGATCTTTTCATTCACACGAACGCTGTCGAGCAAGATGACAAACTCCGCGCCCGCGGCTTTCTGCACCACTTTCGTCGGCATTAGCAGCCCGTTGAACTCGCGATATTCGGTCGTCAGGAATTCAACGGGCACCTCGCCCATCGGGCTCCGCGAAATGCGCGCGCGCTTCACAATCAGGCCGCTCTTCCGGCTGAACCACGTCGTCTCCACCGCGCCCTCCGGCGGCGTAGCCTCGACTTTGAAGCAGTCTTCGCCGTTCACCTGCTCGATCCCGATGGTCTCGACCTTCTGGTACAACTTGCGCCACTGCAGTGGCGCGTTGAACGTTGCATCGCGAATCGAATCCGCCCGCTCCGCGCCGTCGCGCAATCGCGGACCCGCCAACAGAGACGACTCCCACGCCAAACCATTCGCGACGCCAGCCTCCAGCTTGCCGACTCCTTCGATCTCCATCACCGTGTACGTCTTGTCCGGAGCCACCGCATAGGCAGTCATCGTCCCCGTCACGCCTTGTAGCGGCATTTCCAATTTTGCCGTCGAGACCTCGGTCCTGCGCATCTCGTAGATGGCCCTGCCGCCGGTCACTTCGATGTAGCGATTGAACAGGCTTTCCGCCTTCGGCATCGTCTGGCCGGGCTGACTTTGTCCGAACGCACCAATCGACACCACCAACAGAAACAGCAGGCGCATCATTTCCGCTTGCTCTTCGCGATCCACGCGAGCGCCGCATCCAGTACGGGATCGCGCCCGGCACGCAGCGCCTGCTTCGTCAGCTTCACTTCTTCGTCCGGAATCACGCCGATCCCCTCGAGCGGCTTGCCGCCCTCAGAAATGTAATTCGCTTGCGCGTACTGAAAGCCGTCGCCGTTCGGCAACTTGGTAATGATGCTCGGCAGCGCTGCGCCCGCGCTTTTGGTGCCGAACACACGCGCACGGCCCAGATCCTTCAAGCCGCCGGCAAAGATCTCGGATGTCGACGCGGAAGCACCATCCACGAGTACGGCGATCGGGCCTTCAAACGTCGCTGCGCGCGGACTCACGACGAACTTTATCTGCGTCTCACGCATAAACATCGTCCCCAAGCGTTGATCTTTTTTGTCGATCAAAAACCCTGCCATGCCCATCGCCATGCCGCCGATGCCGCCGGGATTGCCGCGCAGATCGATGATGAGGCCGTCGCACTGCAAACACGAATTGACGGCATCGCCGAAGCCCCCAATGATTCTCGGCGGGTCGAAGAACATGTTGAACGCAACATACTGCGTGCCCTGCAGCTTCTTTGTTTCGATCCAAACGTGTTGCCCCGGAAGATTCCCGAATTTCGAAACCTCACCGCGTGGCATGGCCCGCTGGATCGAAAGTTCGCGCACGCCGCCTGCGCCATCGACGAACGTCACTTTCGCCGCTTCGCCCTGCGGCCCCTGCAACTGGCTCAGCGCGGCGCGCGACGCCATCAGATCGAGCGACAACTGTCCCGCAAATGCCTTCAACACCCTGCCAATGGGCACGGCGAGATCGCGGCCATCGACGTTACGGATCACCCAGCCTCGTTCGACGCCGGCTGTCTGCGCCGGCGAACCCGGGTCCACGCGCGTCACCACGGCCTCGCCATCGAGGACGCGCACATCCACGCCGATCGCCGCGCTGCCCGCGGGCACGCCATCGCCGCTCGCGCTCTCATAGACGTCGGACGGGAAAATACCAAAGTGAGTCTGCTGTAAGCGGCTCAGCATGTCGCTCAACGCGCCGCGCGCCGCTGTCATGGATTCCGCGCGTTCCACGCGCGGGCGGTACTCCTCGCGAATCGCGTTCCAGTTGAGACCGCCGGGCTTCGTTTCCCAATGGCGGTCGCGAATCGTCGTCCACACCACGTCGAACGACTCCAGATTCTTGGTCTTCATTTCCGGCGAAAGCGTTTGTCCAATGAGACTCGCCGAGACGAGCAAGGACACGGATAAGCTTGCCGGAAACGCTAGGAAACGTCGCGTCATCTCTTCTAGTGTACGGGCGTTTGCGGTGATCGGTTTCGCGGCGTGGCCCGCGCGATCTATGCAAGCTGCAATTCCGCTGTGCGATCATCAACAATTACGGAGGAAATGAAAATGACCTGGAAGCTCTTCGCAGTCACCGCGCTCGCCGCATCGGGAATCGCCAACGCCGCCGACGCCGTTGACCGTCTGCCGATTGCCGCCACTGTGTTCAAGGAAATCATGGCGACCGCGGACCGCGCCATCCCGCAGGATCTGCTGGCCAAGGCGCAATGCATCGTCGTCGTGCCTGGCCTGAAGAAGGGGGCGTTCATCGTCGGCGGAAAGTTCGGCCGCGGCTTCGTCGATTGCCGCAAGAAATCGGGCGTCGGCTGGTCCGCGCCGGGCTCTATTCGCGTGGAAGGCGGCAGCTTTGGATTCCAGATCGGCGGCGCGGAAGTCGACGTCATTATGTTGATCATGAACCAGCGCGGCGTCGACCGCCTGTTCGGCAGCAAGTTCACTCTCGGTGGAGATGCGAGCGTCGCCGCCGGGCCGGTTGGCCGCACGGCCTCGGCGGAAACCGATGCCGCCATGACCGCTGAGATCCTCACCTGGTCGCGCACCCGAGGCCTGTTTGCCGGCATCTCCCTCAATGGCGCAACGCTGCGCGCCGACGAAGACTGGAATCGCGAACTCTACGGCCGCAAGATCATGCTGAAAGAGATCCTCACTGGCGATCTGAAGAATCCCGACTCGTCGAAGGCCCTGCTCGAAGAGCTGAATCGCTACTCGAGCCGCAAGTAGCGCGCGAAGCTTTCGATGGCGGAAATCGATAACGAAGTCGCGGTTCGCATGCGTGCGGATTGGAATGCGCGCGCCCGCGAAGACGCAGGCTACTACGTCGCGTTCGGCCGCAAAGATCAATCGCCCGGGGAATTCTTCGCTACCGCGGAGGAGGTGGTCAAGGGCTTGCGCTGGGAACTCCGCCGCTTCCCCCCTTCCCGCGGACCGTTGCGCGCACTCGAGATCGGGTGCGGCCCTGGCCGTCTTCTTCGTCCGATGAGTGCAAACTTCGTCGAGGTTCACGGCGTCGATGTATCGGACGAAATGATCGATCGCGCGCGCGCCAACCTCGCAGGGTCGCCGAATGCGTTCGCGCATGTCACCGACGGCGCGACGCTGGCCGCCTTCGCCGACGAGACCTTTGATTTCGTCTACTCCTACGCCGTCTTTCAGCACATCCCCAGCCGCGACGTCGTCTTCGAGTATCTGCGTCACGCGCACCGCGTGCTGAAGCCCGGCGGACTGCTGCGCGCCCAATACAACGGCCTCCCGCGGCACGATTCCAGCTATGACACCTGGAGCGGCGTCCGCGTCTCAGCTACAGAACTTCTCTCTTTCGCCGCCGAGCATGACTTCCAGGTGCTTGCTCTCGAAGGTGTGTCTACGCAGTACATGTGGTCGACTTGGTGCAAGCATCCGCGCGGCTGGTACACCGGCATGTTCGATCGCATGGATCAACTCGCCGCTTCGAACGAACCCGTTGCCGTCGATGCCACGCCCGCCATTCGCCGCATCACGAACGCCGAAAGCACGGAACCTGTTGCGCCCAGCCGTGGCCGCTATGCCTCGATTTCGCTGTGGATCGAAAATCTGCCCGCCGACTGCGGCCTGCATCATTTGGGTGTCACGATCGGCTCGTCGTTCGGAACGGTTACCTACATCGGCCCACCGGACGCAAGCCATCTGCAACAAGTGAATGTCCTGCTGCCGCCGCTCGAAGCGACGGGTCTGTTGCCGGTGGAAGTCCAGTTTCTGGGGGCTCCGTTGTGCGCCCCGGCGACGCTTCGTGTGATTCCGCCTGGTCCGCAAGTGCCGCGCATCTTGTCGGTGACCGACGGCGTGAACCTGATGGCTGGAACCACAATCCAGACGCGCGCTGTCAAAATAGTCGTCGAAGACCTGATGAGCCCCGATGAATTCGGTGCCGAGATCGGAGGCCTTCCGGCGGAAGATCTGGAGATCTTCTGCACCGATCCGCGTCCGCAGCGTTTTGAAGTGAATTTCCGATTGCCCGAACAGATCGGCACCGGCCGTTACAATCTCAACCTCCACATCGGACGGCGCAAGCTAGCGCCCATTGCGCTCGACGTCGTCTAATTTGTTATTCGCCAGTCACCGAAGCGCACCCCACCCGTGAGATCGGGGTCAATAGGATCAGCACCGGCTTTATCCCAGGCGCGAACGTAAGTCAGCGCGCGATCGATCAGCACTGAACCCCGACCGTAAGGTAGCGCCTGCAAAATCAACGCGAGCCCAAACCGCGCCCAAGCGGCAACCCGCAAGCAAAAGAACCGCGAACAGCCTGCCCGTTACGGGAAGTCCCTCGAGCGCACGCGCGTCATGACCACCAGAAACCAGCGGGGGCTCCGCAAGTCCATTACAGCCTTGGCATCAAATCCGAGCCGCGACCAAAGCGGCCCGAAGGGCCGCGTCGGGAGCGGATTCACCAGCCGGCACCCCGTGGAAAAATACTCCTCTCGAAGAACCGCGAGCGTAAGCGAGCGGCCCCACACCACTCACCACCGCCATAACCCCGCCGGAGCACCAATCTCGTTCACAAAATCCGCAAATTCCGTAACTACCTGTAGAACCATCACGATA
>JAYVTO010000145.1:0-8989 GCA_043788745.1 Acidobacteriaceae bacterium | reverse complement strand
GTACCTTCAGCCGGTAATCCGCGGTCCCACTGCCCGGCGTCGATATCTGCACCATGGTGCTCGTCAACCCGAAGTATCCCGGTGTGCCTGCGGCCGGGGGGCGGAAACGGTGCCTACGATAGGTAACGGCCAATTTCCGCAAGGCGGCGGAAGCCGCGTTCACCGCTGCCAGCACTTTGTAAGTTACTGAATGCATAGAGTCCAACCCTCCCGGCGCGACAGTCGCATCGGAAATCCATGCTAGCCTCCGTCTGAGGTTGGATTGCGTTCACTTCCAGGTCTTTGAAAACGCAGTTGGCTTCGTTTCGCACGGTCCATTTGGCTTCGTTTTGCAAAAATTTTGCGAGCCCTCGAGCGCTGGCTTCGTTTTACAAACGGAACTTCGGCTTCGTTCGGCGGGCCCGCCGATCCGGTCATGGACCCTAGCAGTGTGGCTCTTAGCGCTTGTCAACAATGGGCTTACTGGAAATTGGCTTCGTTTTTTTCACAATGCCATCCGCCGATGCTGGCTTCGTTTCGCAGCGCCAGAATTGAACCGCAACCGTCAGCGAGCGGACATGTTATGGCGCAAGATTCGAGCCGTGCGCCCACGATACAGGGCCGCCAGCAGGAGAGCCAGCAAACCGACGCTCGACACCCATCGAGTGAGCCCATGCGCGAACACAATCGCGCCGTTCACCACCATGAATAACAAGAACCCATGCACGGCCCAACTCATCCAGCGAGACCGCGACGCATACTGCGCCGGCGCGGTCCACAGCCAGATCACGTCGGCCGACCAGACCAAAGCAAACAAGTAGTTCAACCAAAGCCCGAATCCAGAGTCGAATCCCGTGAGCGCCTTCGACTGCCGAGCCGTCTCCGCGAACGCGGTCGCATGGCTCCAATGATGGACGGTCGCAAATGCAGCCGCCACGTGCAAGAGAAAGAAGCCCAGCCCTGTCGACCAAGCCAAACCGGCAAGCCGCGGCCGTCTCATCAACCAGGCGGCGACCGCAAGCGCATAGTAAGCAAGAGCGACGCGAACCGTCCACAAAGTGGTGAGGATGCCAAGAGACACTCCCTACGGTACAATATGGAGGAGCCCGCCACCTTACCGAAGCTGGTACAGCGGCTGGTCGTAAGCGTCCGCTTTTGCGCTTCCCGGCGGATCGCAAGTCGCAGTAAAGATACAGCTTATCGAGCAGCGAGAGGCCTCAAAAAGGGCATTTCGAAGCGAAATTCGAAACGGTTGGCCATCCGAATTTTGCCCTGCTATGATGAAGTGGTTGGGCCGAAGTAGCTCAGTTGGTAGAGCAACGGTTTCGTAAACCGTAGGTCACGAGTTCGACTCTCGTCTTCGGCTCCATATTTTTCTCTCCCTCTCGCCACGCGCCATCAAGGCTTCTTCCATTGTTTTGGGCGGACACGGATGTTGCCGATTTTCGACAAGTGTGGCGTCCCGTTCCTTGCGGTCGGGGTTCAGTGCTTGGATCCTAGGCGCGACCTTACGGTCGCGCCTACCCCACCCTTCAGGGCGGAGATGCTTGGGCCATGTTCATTGCGAAATGCACCAAATCCGAGCCGCGACCAGAGCGGATTCACCAGCCGCCGGCCCGCCCCGCCACTACCAAGATTCAATAACCTAAAGGGTGGTTTCTGAACAGTGAGCGGATGTCCCCGTCACGCGCTCGATACTCAGGGCGAGTTCTCGTGGCGTTCGCCGCTGCCTGGTCGGACCCAGTGGGCGAACCTTATCGAACCAAGCGCGTCGCGATCAACTGATACACAAAAGGATTGAACGCAAGGCCCGAGTGCGACCCCAGCACTTCGACATCGACCTGCGGATCGCCCGTGATGCACGTGTCCCAATGTACGACGCCATCGGCCTTGGTATACACCGCGGTCTGCTTCACGTTCGCCGGAAACAGATCCTGCAGCGCCGACACAAAGTCGCAACCACAATAGCCCGTGAAGCAATCGCTGTGTTCGCCGTCGGGGCGCTCACGCTGTACGCGGTCGCGCACGATGTCGGTCATGCGAATCACGGCGGAATGCGCTCGTACTCCGCGGAAGGGGGAACCGAGCGAGATCACCGAGGCGACGTGGTCCGGCTGATCCACCGCAGCCGATCGCGCCAGCATACCGCCCAGGCTGTGACCCACGAGGTGTACGCGCTGCCCCGTTTCCTGCCAGGCCCGCTCGACCGTCTCCTGCAGCTTCTTCATCAGCAAATCCGGACAATCGGCATTGACGCCGATACCTGAATAATAGGCCTTATACCCGATGCGCTTGAGCCAGCCGTGCATCTCGCGAAGGTAGAGGTCGCTCCCCATAAAGCCGGGCACGACAACCACCGGAGACCCGTCGCCTTTTGGAACGCCAATGCCCCAATACACCGGCGACATCCGCAACGAGAACCACTCAAAGCCAATCTGCGCTTCGCTCCAAATCGGAAGTGCGACTGCCTCGCGGTCGACAAAGACGCTGTAGGCTCGTGACATCTGTTTCTATCCTATTCCCTAAACGGCGACCGCCTTCGATTCCTGGACGGCAACCTTCTTCTTCGTGCGCACTGCCCTCGGCACCGGACGCACCTCGCGATTCTCCGATAGGCCGGCCGCGCGCAACAGCTCCTTGAAGCTCTCATCCAGAAACTCGCGCATGTGCGCGGCATCCGGAGCAGCAGCCGCATCGGATGTGATGCCGAAGAACAGCTTGTGGTTGTAACTTTGTATGGCGCAGCCCATGCCGAGGTCGTTGCCGACCGGAACATGCGGATACATCGTCATCATCTGCCGGCCAATTCCGTAGAGCGGAATCTGCGGGCCCGGAACATTGGTGCAAACCATGTTGAAGATGGGCGCCGCGAATTGCACGAACGGCATGGCCGCCACCATTGCCTGCATCGGCGCGGGTAATGTTCCCGCCCACTGCGTCATCGACGCGAGGATGTCCGACAAGCGCGAGCTCTTCAACGCTTCCGTGCGCTTCGTCACCGCCTTCAACCGCACTCCCGCATCGTCGATATCGAGCGGCACGTTGACCATCAGCGCCGAAACCTGATTCCCCAAACGGGCTCGCTGGTCGTCACGCCGCACGTTCACCGGACACATGAAGCGGCAGAACTTGCCGTTGGTGTCGATGCCATGCATGCGCGTATACTTCGCCACCGCGCCCGCAAGCACAGTCAGCGCGACGTCGTTTACGGTGCCGCCCAGCGCTCCGCGAATGGCGCGCGCATCGGAGAAGGAGAACTCGTTCCACGTGATCCGGCGCTCGCCGGAGCAAACCTTGTTGAACGGCAACCGATCCGGCGGCCGCATCAGCTCCTGCATCAGCGGAGCCACTTCCTGCCACGCCGTCATCGTCGTCGGATTCATCAGCGTCTGCATCAAAGTGACGTAGCCGGTTTGCGCGGATACGATGCGCTCCAGCGAATCGGTCACGCCCTGGGACATCGCGTTAAAGTACAACTGTCCCGCGTCCGGAATCGGAGCGGGCTGGTAAGGCGGCTTCTCCGCCGGAGTCGGCACGTCCGGCGTCGTGTCCATAATGATGCCCATCAGCCCGACGCCTGAAACGCCATCCACCATGCAGTGATGCGTCTTGCTGAGCATCGCCGAGCGGCCGTTCTCCAGACCTTGGATGATGTGGATCGACCACAACGGCTTGTTGCGGTCCATCATGCCCGAGAACAAGCGCCCGCTCAGTTCGCGCAGCGCCGCATCGTCGCCGGGCGCGTCGATGTGCACTTCGATCACATGATTGCGGATATCGAACTGCGGATCGTCTTCCCAACTCGGATGCCCGACGTTGAACGGCGCCGGCAGAACGCGCTGCCGATACCTCGGGATCAGGTGCAGTTTCGAGTCGATCATCTTCACGAAGCTGGCGAAGTCAATCGGTCCCTCGAAAACCGCCACACTGCCGATGTGCAACGGCATTTCTTTTCGTTCAAGGTACAGGAACGAAGCGTCGTCGGCGGTCAAACGGGGATGCAAACTCGGCGTAGCCATGGGGGCTCCTTGAAAATCGGTTGTTCGGTTCTTGATTCGTTGACTAAGCTAGTTGACAAAGCCGGTCACGTCGTAGGACATGATTACCAGATCCTGCGTGCGGCCTTGTGCGTCGATGACATAGTCGGCGAGCAGAGCCTCGGCTTGGAAGCCAAGGGTTTGGAAAACCTGCCGCGCGCCTTCCTGGCTCGACGACATGCGAGCCATAATCTTTTGCAGGCCGCGTCCGCGGGCCAGCGAAAACACTTCCGTGCCCAGCATCTTACCCAGGCCCTTGCCACGCTGCGAGCGGGATATTTGTAAGCGAACTTCGGCGACATGTCGCGTCCAGGAATGATCGCTCAAATGCAGATTGCCGTAGCCGGCAATCCTGCCGTTCTCGATGGCGAGCAGACTGATCGTTTTGCCGTTCTCGATGCCCTTCATCCACAAATCGAGCGATTCGGGTTGCCGCACGTCAATCAGGAGGAAGAAGAGGTCTTCTTCCGGAAGCGCCGTCACGAACTCACGGAAGAGCTCCTTGTCCGCGACAGTCATCAAACGGAAGGTGATGCTGGACGAGCCAACCTGGGCGGTCCACGGGTACGAGCGTGCAGTGGTAGGGGTCATAAAAGTGACTCACACTAGTATACGAAGGACTAGGGCGACGGACGAAGGACGTTGACAAGGACGTTTACCAAACGGTTAAGCGTGACGAGGCACGAATGAGGCAGGACGAACGACGAACGAGGCTGCCGTTTGACGATTCGTCATTCAGCCCTCCTCGCTCGTCATCCTATTCAGTTCAACATTCGCCTTTCCTGCACTACCTGGGCGTCATTGCGCGAAAGGTCAGGTCGAGCATCGCGCGCTGCGTGGTGACCCAGGCGTCCATTCCCTGGCGGGCGAGATCGTTGAGAGTCACCGGGGGACGGTAGGCAGCGCCCGTGGTCCACATGCGAGCGGCTTCCGCCATCTGCTGCTGGGCGGTTTCGACGAACTTCTTCTGCCCTTCCATGTACTGTTCGAAGCCTTGGCGGGCCATCGAAGCGAAATCGGCGGCGGGGGCGGGGGCGCCTGCAGCCGAAGCGTCCGCCGCCGGAGCCTTGGCGCGTTCCGCCATCGAAGCCGTGTGCTGCTGCACCATGTCGAGGATGTTCTTCTGGGTCGCGACCCAGGCATCCGTCGCCTGCTTCGACATTTCAGCGAACTGTTCCATCGGGATCGCCGCCGCGGCCGGACGGCCTTCTCGCGCGGCCTTGGTCGCCATCTCGGTCTGCTGCGCGGCCATGTCCAGGAACTGCTTCTGCATCCCGGCGTAGCTCTCGGCGCCCTTCGCCATCATGTCCAGAATCGACTGGGCGGCGGGGTTATTATTGGACGCATTCTTCATCGCGGCGACCGACGTCAGGTTCTGCTGCAGCGCCAGATCGAGCATCGTCTTCTGCGACGCCAGAAACGACTGCGCGCCCTGCCCTGCCAGATCCGCCATCGCCGGAGCCCAGCCCGCCATTCCAAAATTATGCTTCATTGCCTCGGTCAATGCCGCGCTCTGCGTTGCCGCCAGATCGAGCAGCACTTTTTGCGTCGCAACATAATTATCGACGCCAAGGCGCACGGCCTCTGCAAACATAGACAAGGGGTTAAGTTGTGTTCCAGCCATTTTGAATTCCTATCTTGCTGCGATGCAGCAATTTCAGTATACTGGTTTCAGACCGGCTGTCAAGCGGGAAAGTGAGAATAAATTCTGTGTCGGACGCCAAACCTAAAATCGTCATCAAGAAGTACGAAAACCGCCGGTTGTACGACTCGGCCCAGTCGCGCTATGTGAATCTCGAAGACATCGCGGCCATGATCCGTGACGGCCACGACGTCCAGGTTGTCGACGCGAAGTCCGCCGAGGACCTCACCCGCACGATCCTCACGCAGATCATCGTCGACGAATCGAAGGGCAAAGAGTCCGGCTTGCCGATCGAT
This sequence comes from Acidobacteriaceae bacterium, assembly GCA_043788745.1. Taxonomy (GTDB): domain Bacteria; phylum Acidobacteriota; class Terriglobia; order Bryobacterales; family Bryobacteraceae; genus JBBQWZ01. The sequence continues at coordinate 3,035 of JAYVTO010000145.1, read as the reverse complement.
CTGTTGAAGCAGATGATCGTTTCGAGCCAACAAGCCCGGCATCAGTTCCTCGAGTGGTATTTCAAGAGCGCCATCGAGACCTTCGAACGGATGCAAGCGCAAATGCTCAGCTTTCAGGCTCCCTTCGGAGTTCCCGCTGCCGGCGCGTCTGTGCCGAATCCGCTCGACGCCATGATGAACCTGTTTCGCGGCGTTCCGGGATCAGTACCCTTCCTGCCGTTCATGCCATTCCAGCAACCTGTCGCCGCGGCCGCGCCAATCATAGCGCCAGAAAACGACGTCGCGGAGTTGAAGCGGCGGCTCGAAGATTTAGAGCGTCAGGTCGCGGCCAAGCCCGAACCAAACAAGCGCAAAGACTAGCTAAGCTAGCCCAGAATGAAGGTTGCGGGGGCACGCTCAAGACACACAACCAACCGCAGCCAAAAGATCCTCCGGGCCGCTCGCCAGCCGACGCCCCGCCCCGCTGCTACCAGGATTTAATAACTTACAAGGTGGTTCCTCGAGAGTGAGCGGATCTCACCCATACCGACAGCGCCCGATCTAACCGCGCGCTGTCGGGGAAAGGGAAAGACTCTCGGCATCAATAACCCGACCGCCGTCAGGGTCGCCGCCGACAACATCACAAATACGCCTGGAGACTGTGCCGCCGGCCGCATTCCAGGCGCATTTCGGTGTGCCGACGCAATCATGATTCGGATAATTGAAACAACCACGATTCCAACTGGGATCAGGAACGCCACGTCACAAATCGTCACAGGCGCCGCCGCTGCCCCACACAACCGAAATTACCGTTCGATACGGTCGCATCCAAACCCGTGTACGCTTTAATCCTTGCAGTCTACTTCCCTCCGCCGCAGCCTTAGCCTCGTCCAACTCGTGATCATGGGCATCATCCTGGTGCAGCCCACCGCGCCGATGCCGCTGTTTGGCGTCGTCTTCCAGGAAGCAAAAGGTCACGTCGTGGTCACGATTCTGCTTGCCATGGTCGCGATGCTGCTCACCGCCATCAGCTACGGGCGCATGGCGCGCGCGTATCCCAGCGCGGGCTCGGCTTACACCTACGTCGCCGAAGAGATCCATCCCGCGGCCGGCTATCTCACCGGCTGGAGCATGTTGCTCGACTACGTCCTGAATCCTCTCATTTGCACGATCTGGTGCGCGAAGGCGGCCGGCAACATCGCTCCCGCGATTCCCTACGGGCTGTGGGCGTTGTTCTTTGCGGGCCTCTTTACGTTCCTGAATCTGCGCCAGGTACAAACCACGGCGCGCGTAAATACGCTGCTCGCCATCGTGATGGGCGTCATCATCGTGTGGTTCCTCGCCGCAGTCGGACGCTATATTTGGGGCCTGCCATCGGGCGTCGACGCGGCTTTCTTCCTGAAACCGTTCTACGATCCGGCGACCTTCTCGATGCCGCACGTGGCCACCGGCACATCGCTCGCCGTGCTCACCTACATCGGATTCGATGCAATCTCGACGTTGTCGGAAGAGGTCGTAGACCCCGAACGCAACGTCCTCCGCGCCACCGTACTGGTCTGCCTCATTACCGGCGTGCTCTCGGCAATCGAAGTCTACGCCGCGCAATTGATCTGGCCGTTCGGCCAGGTGTTTCCGGATATCGACACGGCGTTCGTGCATGTCGCTGGCAAGGCGGGCGGCCCGCTGCTGTTTCAGGCATTGAACCTGACGCTGCTGGTGGCTTCGATCGGCTCCGGTGCCGGAGGCCAACTCGCCGGCGCGCGCATGCTTTACGGAATGGGCCGCGATGGCTCGGTGCCGCCGGGACTCTTCGCGCATATCGACGCCAAAAGCGGAATCCCAACCTACAACGTGCTGCTCATCGGAGCGCTGTCCGGCGTCGGTGCGTTTCTGATGAGCTACGAACTAGGCGCTGAGCTGCTCAACTTCGGAGCCTTCATCGGATTCATGGGCGTGAATGTAGCCGCACTGCTGCACTGGTACGTGCGCGCGAAAGAAAAGAAGCTACGCGCGCTGCTCCCCCCAGTCTTCGGGTTCCTGATCTGCATGGTGATGTGGCTGAACCTGCGCACCCCGGCAAAGCTCGCCGGCTTCGGGTGGATGGCGTTAGGCGCCGTCCTGTTGTGGGCGAAGCGAAAGCAATAGCAGCCGCCGCCCCGCGGCCTCACCGGCCTGATCTCGTAGTCTGCGCTTCCGAACCAGACAAGAGCCCAGCGGCCACGTGTGATGATTGTCTGCCGATAGCTCCCCGTGGTCTTGGGGCCCCGGGGGATCCGATTTCGAGCAAGGCCGCTTTGACCTCGATGGCAGTGCGCCGGTGGGACTAGCCAACGGAAGAATGGTCATCGCGGGAGCGAATCAAGGGTTCGTACAATCACCGTCTCTAACCCCAAAGGCGAAGCGACGGTTGACTTCCGGGTCGGATCGGCGCAATCGCACCAACCTGGATGTCGCGCGGACCGGAGTAAACTGGGCATCCGGCGACGCAAGGACAGTGGTTGACTTGTCGTATGGATATTCGTTCTCCAGAGACCAGACCGACACGGCGAATCCAACCACGGTTCTGGCGAACTCGCCGCGTACAGCCACGGCCTCCAACTACCCGGATACGACCAACCGGTTTCACGATGTATACCTCACGCTTAAACGAAAGCTTCGGCCCGGGCTGGATCTGGGCACGCAATACGCGTTTGAATCATTCACGCTGGATGACTTCTTTCTCAACAATCTTTCACGGTACCCACAGGGGCTCGTTTGCGCTGGTGGAATTCCCGTGAATCTACAACGTCAACTGTTGTGAACGCGCGGTTCACGACCCATCAAGGACATCAGATAGGATTTTTTCTGACGTACAGCTTTTAGCTTTTGGACTCAAATGCTAGTCAAAGGTCGTTTGACACGGTTTTCTTCCTCCTTTGATGGCGGCTAATTACGCTGCTTGGGCCTCTGCCGAAGGCTGGTTTTCGTTGACCATGTAGTCTTCGAGGAACGCCATCGCCTCGTCGGGGGTCATGCCTTTGGTGAGTTCGTCGAGGTTTGGCAAAACGAAGCCATTG
>JAYVTO010000144.1:0-8398 GCA_043788745.1 Acidobacteriaceae bacterium | reverse complement strand
GTACCTTCAGCCGGTAATCCGCGGTCCCACTGCCCGGCGTCGATATCTGCACCATGGTGCTCGTCAACCCGAAGTATCCCGGTGTGCCTGCGGCCGGGGTTGCCGCTTGGTTGTACAGGATCACGTTGCGGATGGACGTAGCGTCCGTCGCATTACTGATCGCTCCCCACCTCGCGGCGTACCTTGTCCTCTCAACCAATGCCTGATGGATGAACAGGAACTGGCCGAAGTCGAACGCGCCGAGAATCAGAAAAAACAGCGCTGTCAGAATCAATGAAGATTCGACAATCGTATTGCCTTTGCTCCGCTCCAGACGCCGCGCCGAAACAGGCCGTGTCTTTCGTCGCCGTGACTCGGAGATGGGGGGCGTTATCCGCGAACTCACAATGATCCTTTTGCTCTTGAATCGACTACCGGACAGTTTTCCTACGCTGGCGAATAGATCCCTTGATACGGATACGTCGCCTTCGGTTTGTTGCTCAAATTGATCGTGGTAACCGCGGCATCGAGTGTATATCCCGTCACGGCTACCGTCATCGCCGTTGGGACATTGTTCGTGAACGTCACTGTAAGGGTGACGTTACTGGTCGTCAGTCCGGGCAACACCGGGAAGGTACCCCCCGCCGGATCCCCATACACAACCATATTCTTCACGGCATTTTTGAACGCGTCGGACGGCGTCGTGGTCGAAGAATCGTACGCCCGTATGGCCGCGTAGCGTGTCGCCAAATTCACCGCGTTCTCGAGCGAATTGTACTGGTAGAACGCGTAGCCAAACTGGAACGTGCCCGTAAACGCGGCCACCAATAAGCTCCCGCCGATTGCGAACTCGATCATCGCGTTGCCGCGCCGGTCCTCGCGTAGACGCCTGAGTTTCCACAGTAGGCGTGTCATTGAACCAGTTGCACCTTATATCCGCCGCTCGCGCCCACACCCGGCCCAATCGAGCCAATCACGTAAGAACCGGCAAAAATTGCGCAGAATCCGTCGTTCCCGTTCCCCTGCTGGTAGTAGTTACTGCTCATTCCGTTCGAGTTCAGCAGGAACAATCCGTAACCGTTCACCGTGGATGTGCCGGGCCCCGTCGGGGACACGATCGGAATCGAGAACAGCCGGCGTCCGTTGTGCGTCGAACTCGCGAGATAGGCGCTCGCTGTGCCGGACGTCATGTCGTTGTCCTGGCCCACCCGCGTGTCGAGAACGCCGGCCTGTGCCTGCTTGTTCCCGTTCGTCATGGTGAGGCTGCCGCCGACAGCCACTGCCTGCAATTGCACCAGGTTAAGAACCTCTGCGGTGATCTCGGAGTTCGACGTGCCACCCCAGTAGCCGTTTGTGCTCGAGCCCCAGGTCTGGGTCATTTGCCAGATCGCCTGCCGCCGCGCGTTCGTTTGTTCGCCCGTGCAAGTATCTTGGTTGAAGCACCTATCCGGGTTGCTTGCGTTGCATCCGCTTCTCGTGGCATTGTATTGCGGCCACTGAATGTCGTACTGCGACCCAACGACCAGGCCGAACGTCGGCGACGAAAGATCGCTCGCCACCGCGGTATACGGCCCTAGCCCCTGCGTGAGGTTCGACAGTGGAATCTGCGCCGCTACACCAATTGATCTCACCCGCTGCGTCGTGGACTGCGAAAAAATCGTGGCAAAGTACGTCGTCACATCGACGTTCGCCGTCACTCGAACGTAGGAGGACAAAATTGCCGCCGCCGCGGATGTTGACCACGGGCCGGCCGCTGCCGTCGCGAACTCCACCGTCGGCGCTGGTAGCGTAGCCATCCCAAGGTTCCACCCGTTTCCCGCGGCGGCAGCCGCGGTCGTCGCCTTAGTGATTCCGCTCGCCGTTCCGTCGAGTGCCAACGCCGCAGCCAAGGCTCCGGCGTCGCAATAGGTCTGCGTTTCGTTCTTGGCGATAAACACCCGCCCCATATCGGCGGCGACGCCAAGCACTCCAACCAAGCCAAAGGCAGCGATCGAAACCACTATCATCGTCACGCCTTTTTGCTTTCTAAGGCGAAGAGAAGTTACGGGGATCCTTCCCCAATTTCGCGTCATACTGATGACATCGGCTACACAGGACGCGTTCCGAATAGAGCAAAGACCTTAATGTGCCTGTTATTGAGGTGTAAGTCCTTAGTACGCATGTACCCACGCCGCAACTGGCGCGGCTATTACCCCGGGAAACCCGGCACCCCCCGGGTTTTAGAAACTGTGAAAAATCCCCGGCCGCGCGCCAGCAAAGAACCGCGAACAGCCTGCCCGCTACGGGAAGTCACAGCCGCGCCCGCGCGTCATGACCGCCATGAACCAGCGCGGCACGCCCCTGCGCAAGACAAAAAAGCCCCAAATCCGAGCCGCGACCAAAGCGGCCCGAAGGGACGCGTCGGGAGCGGATTCACCACGGCTCATTTACAAGGGAGTAGACTCGCCGGGGCGACCGCGACTGCCGGGGCGACCGCGACGCCAGCCCAACAAACAGTCCTGCTACGATACCAACGTACGTCATGCTCGAACTCTCCCCCGACTGGTGGTAGGCGGGAAGGTCCTTGACGATGGCGACGGTTTCCATGATTCAAAACCGCCTTCGCCGAGTTCCTCGCCATCTGCCGCGCGTCCCTGAATCCGGAACTCAATGACGGCGTAGCGCACCGCTATGCTTCATCGAAAATCGCCGCCAGCGGAACCGCGACATCGCCCGCCGGATTCCGTAGTACGCCATCCTTCGCTTCCCGTGACCCGTCACTGGTATGCAACCACGCCCGTCGCGTCTCCGGGTGGATCACCCACACGCACGGCACACCAAAGCTGAGGTAGTCGTCGATCCGCTCCTGGATATCAGCAGCGCGGTCGTCCGGCGAAAGAACCTCGACAGCAATCTCCGGAGGCTGCGTGATGATGCGGCCTTCCGGCTTGCCGCCTCGTACGATGGTCACGTCCGGAACCCGAAATCGATTGGCCTTCACCTGGACGCGAACTTCGACTCCCGCCCAAAAGCCACGCAATTGGGCGCGCACAAACGCGGCCACCGCTGTCTGCGCATCGCTATGACTGATCTCGCCCACGTTCCGCTCCTGAAGAATGCCTTCCACATAGTCGCGGTCCGGGTGATAGGTTTGCCCTAGGTATTCCGACAGCGGGACCAGCACGGCGCTCGACATGTCTGAAGTATAGCCCCATCTATCCGGATCGTTACCTCCGAAAAACCCAGTCACACGTTTCGAGGATTTATTTTCGCCCGCAACACATTGATTCCGTTGAACAGCCTTCCGAAACACCCCGAAACACCCGAAATCGCGCGTGTAGGATGTGGACGTAAAGGAGATTCACAACTCATGAATCGCACCCAACGCCGCCTCGCTGCCCGCTCTACTGCCGGCCAAACCCGCGCCGAGCAGAACCAACGCAACTCCCAGGCTTCAACAGGTCCGATCACAGTAGCCGGAAAGGAAGCCTCCAAAATGAACGCCTTGCGGCACGGCCTCACCGCCCAGAACCCGGTGCTGCCCACCGACAACCGGAACGACTACGAGGCCCACGTCTCGCACTGGTTCGAAACCCTCGCGCCGGAAGGCTTTCTCGAAACCGAACTCGTCCAGACCATCGCCGACACCTACTGGCGCGTCAACCGCATTCCCGCTCTCGAAGCGAAACTGGTGGCCAAAGACATCGACGTTCTGAAGATGGTGAAAGCCCTCGACAGCCTCTCGCGCCACGAAATGCGCCTCCGCAAGCTCATCTCGAAGACTCTGGACCAGTTGGTAACCATCAAAACAGATCACCATAGACAACAGAAACAAAGCCAGTTAAACAACCAGAAACCGCAAAATGGCTTCGTTTTTGCGAAACTCCAAACACCGTCGCCACAGGCAGGCCCCCAAGGCTTCGCCGACCCGGAAACCGAGTCCTTCGATACCCAGGAGAACGGCTGCGAAGCCGTCGAGGAGGTAGCGCAGGCGGCGTAGTCCCCAACCAACCGTCACCGGCTCCCCGACGAGGCGCGACCGTCAGGTCGCGCGTTCCCCGACGAAGTCGGGCGTAATAAGCGGAAGCACACGGAACGCTATGCAGCCTGACACGTCAGTTTGTGTCCTGGAGGATCGAAACCAGGTTAACCAGGCTCGCTGCGCCTCTACACCTTGATCCCAACCGACCACATTCCGTACGCGATCGCCTGTCGCAGGTACAGCCAATACTCCTGCCAAGTACCCTTCGGCTCCGTTGGTCTCGGAGACCCATAGACCAGAAAGCCCGCGTTCTCGAGCAGCCTCTTCACGCGGTAGATGTGATACCCGTCGCTCACCACGATACAACTGCGAATGTTCATCTGCCGCATGATCTCCGCCCCCGCCGCCGTGCTGCGCGCCGTTGTCGATCCCTCCGGCTCCACCAAAATCGCTTCCGAAGGCACGCCGCGCCGACTCAGGTACGCACGCCCGACTTCGCCTTCGGTGTAATCCGGATCGCCGCCTGACCCGCCCGTTGTCAGAATCCTCGGCGCAAGCCCTTTCAAGTAAAGAAACAGCGCGTGATTCAGCCGAGCCTCCAGCACCGGCGACGGTCGGCCGCGATACTCCGCGGCACCGAGCACGATGATCACGTCCGCCGGACGCGCTTCATCCACGTTCGACTGCTCCGCAATGGCGCGCGCCGTTCGCGCAAGCCACACCCCGCAGCCCGCCAACGCGAACACCGTCAACCAAACAAAGATGGTCCGAAGCCTTGCCATCACGAAAACAATCAGCCTATTGTAGACGAATGGCCGCTGCGAAGCGCTTGACCAGTCCGCAGAACCCGCTGATCGTCCGCGTGCGCAAAGCCATCTCCCGGGGAACACTCATGGAAGACGGCCTCGCCGTCGCCGAAGGCGTCCACCTGCTCGAAGAGGCTCTGCGTAGCGAATGCGCCGTGCCTTTCGTGTTGGCTTCCGAAGCGGTGCTCGCAACCGTGCAGCGGTTGGTTGAACGTCTCCACAACGTCGAAGTTCTCGGCCTGCCCGCCGATCTCTTCAAACTCATCGCGGCCACCGAAACGTCGCAAGGCGTCGTTTCCCTCGTTCGCCCGCCCGCCTCCACTATGGAGCAGGTCCTGCGCGGCCGCAAGCCGCTTGTCGTCGTCCTCGACGGAGTCCAGGATCCCGGCAACGCCGGCGCAATCCTTCGCGCCGCCGAAGCATTTGGTGCGTCCGGTGCCGTTTTCTTGAAGGGCAGCGTCAGTCCCTACAATCCAAAAGCCCTCCGCGCTGGAGCCGGTTCCGCCTTCCGCCTTCCGCTGCTCACCGGCACCGAATCCCAAATGCTCCTCGCCGCACTTTCGCAGAAGAAGGTAACGCTCTACGCCGCCATGCCGCGCGAAGGCGTCGAACTCCACGAAGCGTCCCTCGCCAACGCCTCCGCGATCCTTGTCGGAGCCGAGGGCCGCGGAGTCCAAAAGGATCTCGCGGGGAAAGCGCACTCGCTGCGCATTCCGACAGTAGGCGTCGAGTCGTTGAACGTCGCCGTCGCCACCGCCGTCATCCTCTACGAGGCAAGCCGCCAGCGCGCCACCTAACCTGGATTGTTCGAGAATGGAGTTGGGCATTCCGCGCCCTACCCGTATTGAGCCTCTTCGCCTCAGCCACGCCGACCCCCAAAAGCCCGCTTGCCGAGCGCATGCGCCCGACTACGCTCGACGACTACGTCGGCCAGGAGCACATCCTTGCACCCGGCAAACCTCTGCGCGCGCAGATCGACCGCGATCAGCTCACCTCAATGATCCTCTGGGGCCCGCCCGGAGTCGGCAAGACGACGCTGGCCAGCCTGATTGCGAAGACAACGGAGAGCGACTTCATCCCGTTTAGCGCGGTGATGAGCGGCATCAAGGAAATCAAAGCCGTCATGGCCGAGTCCGAGCGCGCCCGCCACATGGGCCGCCGCACCGTGCTGTTCGTCGACGAAATCCATCGCTTCAACAAGGCCCAGCAGGACGCCTTTCTCCCCTACGTCGAGCGCGGCGACATCGTGCTGATCGGCGCGACAACGGAGAACCCGTCCTTCGAAGTCGTATCCGCGCTGCTCTCTCGCACCAAGGTCTTCGCACTGCGCTCGTTGACCGTTCCCGAAGTTGTCACGCTGCTCAAGCGCGCCCTCGTCGAACTCAGCCTGACTGCCGCCGAGGACGATCTCCTCGAACAAATCGCCATCTACGCCAACGGCGACGCACGGAGCGCCTTCAACATCCTCGAGCTTGCCGCCGCCGCCTCCAACGGTGTCCTCTCCGCGCAAGCCGTCGAAGACGCCATGCAGCGCAAGATTCTGCTCTACGACAAAGGCGGCGAAGAGCATTACAACCTCATCTCGGCGCTCCACAAATCGGTGCGATCGAGCGATGTCGATGCCGCCCTCTATTGGCTGGCCCGCATGATGGAATCCGGCGAAGACCGCATGTACCTGGCGCGCCGCCTCGTCCGCATGGCCGTCGAAGATATCGGCATGGCTGATCCCCGCGCGCTCGAGCAAGCGATGGCCGCGCAGCAGGCCATGCACTTTCTCGGTACGCCGGAGGGCGACCAGGCGCTCGCCCAGCTTACAATCTATCTTTCGATCGCGCCAAAGTCCGACGCCGCCTATCAGGCACTAAACCGCGTCACCCAGGTAGTCCAGATGACCACCGCCGAGCCGGTGCCGATGCACCTCCGCAACGCCCCCACCAAGGCCATGAAGGAATGGGGCTACAGCAAGGGCTACCAACACGCCCACCAGTTCGAAGGTGCCGTCTCGGAGATGTCCTGTCTGCCCGCCAACCTTGCCGGGCAGACCTTCTACCAGCCAACCGATCGCGGCGTCGAAAAGCGCATCGCCGAGCGTCTCGAAGAACTCCGCAAAGCCCGCCGCAAAGACGAAACTACTTCCGAGCCACAACCGTAATCTCGATCCGCGCCTTGCCCACCAGCTTCGCAACGCCCACCGTGGTGCGCGTAGGACGCGGATCTTTGAAGACGCTGGTATAGACGGCGTTCATCCTCTGGAACAGCTCCATGTCGGTCAGATACACCGTGACAGCAACCACATCGGAATAATCCGCTCCGCCGGCCTTCAAAATCGTCCCCACGTTCTCAAGGCACTGTTTTACTTCAGCTTCGAAGTCTTCCGGGACGCTGCTGGTCTTCGGATCGTTACCCGTTTGCCCCGACACGTAGAGAGTGTCACCGACCTTTATGCCAGGGCTAAAGTTTGGGGAAGGCGCGCGTCCCGCAATGGAAACCACTTTCTTGTCGGCGGCAAGAAGTCCATTTGCTCCGCCAGTTGCGAGGACGCCAAGTACGAACGTGAGAAGGAGAGACGACGGTTTGGTCATGACGGAATGATAGCTCAGTGGGAGAACCGTTCAAAATTCTCCGGTACGTCCGTACTGTACAGAAATGGGTCTGGTACCCTATTGTTTCAACTGCTTACAAATTGCAAACTTAGATAGCCCGGACGCGTTGTTTGACAACGCATAAGGTAAATCTCTGAGGTGAGCAAGAAGTGAGCACAAACAGACCACAAAACGACCGCCGCGCGACGGACCGGTTCCCCATCGAACGGGAAGTCCACTACAAGATTCTGAACAAGCGCAGTGGCGAAGAAGCCGGAGAAGGAAAGACCGTGAACATCAGCAGCGCCGGGGTACTGTTCACTACCCAGCACATGCTGCTGCCAGGCCGTCGCCTGGAGCTCGCCATCAGTTGGCCCGCGCAGTTGAACAACAAGTGCGCCCTCAGGCTTGTGGCCCGCGGAAGGGTTGTCCGGTTCGAAGACGGCCGCGCCGCGATCGAGATTCAGCAGTACGAGTTCCGGACTCAGGCCCTTGGTCCGAAGCTGGTGGTGAACTAGCGCGATTGCGCCGGTTCAAAGATTAGTTGAGAATTTATGCCAGGATCTTCGACTGGAGTGTATGCCTCGACTTGAGCGCGCAGATCAGGAACTGAGTTTGCGCGGGCGTCCGATGGACCTCGCGCCGATTCAGGTCCAGCTATTGCCCGCGCCGCAACCCTTGCGGATGCGTCCGGCCCTGTCTCGCCGGGCGGCGAACGCGGTGGTTCGTCACCGCCGGGCGGCAGGCTTGTTCGTCTGCGCCGGCCTCGCAGCGGGCGGCCTCGTTACGCTGTTGGAACCGCCGGTCTACGTCGCAATAGCCGTTGTTCAGACACCGGGGGCAGAGGCAGCCACCGGACGCAGTCTCGAATTCAAGGAATCGGCCGCCACCCCGGACGCGGCTGCGGATCGTGCAAACGCCGCGGCGACCCAGTGGATCGAAACGCGGCGCGATGCGCAACAGCAGGCCGCCGCCCCTAATCCGCCGGTAAGGAAATCAGTCCGGGGAATAGGCGAGACGGGCGTATGAATGGAAGGTCCGCCGGCCGTGGGATGAAGATGGCGGGTGGG
>JAYVTO010000143.1:0-7924 GCA_043788745.1 Acidobacteriaceae bacterium | reverse complement strand
GTCACCCAACGGTAGCCCCACCAGTGCTTCTCGATGTGGGTTGTCGCCGCCGGACCACTCGCAGCCTGCGGCTTCGCTGGATTCAATGCAGGTTGGTCCACCGGCAACAACCCCAACCCTCGCGCTCAGGGCACCCGCCCGCTTGCGTCCGGGGTTATAGTCTTCGCGCCTGCCCAATTCGCTATGCTCAGGTTCGAGGCAACTTGAGTTCCGCAACGCACCAGACACAGATGGTCGGCCCAATCTGTTTAACGCGGCGACAGAAGCTCACCGCCGCGGCGATCTTCCTTTTCGCCGCGACGCTCACGTGCGTCTTCTTCATCAACTTCTGTGACTTCATCTTCCAATGCGGCTGCCGATCCCTTTGGGCCGGAGCCGAGATGGCTTGCAACCTCCACTCCGCGCACGGCAAGCATTGCCCGTGGTGCAACCACCGGATCTTCTCCTACGCCGTGCTAGCCTTGATGTTGATCCCCCAATTCGCCATCAGCATCCAAACCAACCGAAACCCTTGGATGCGTCTCGCTGTCGCCGTCCTGGCCTTCCCCCTCGTCGGCGGAATCGGGGCCTTAGCCGCTGGCATATGGGATGGGTACTGGAGCGCATAGGTCTTGCCGTTGCATCGACTCTGCCCGATACTTGAGTACGTCACCCGCATGGATACCCTCGACGTTCTCCTAATCGCCTTCGTACTCTGGATTGCCGTCCAACTGATTGACGGAGACTGGGGCGGCGGTAAACGCAGCCGCATCCCATCCGCCATCCCCGCAGGATGACCCACACACCCCGCGTCGCCGTCCTCGGCGGCGGCCTGGCAGGCCTCGCAACGGCGGCCGCGCTAGGCAGCGCAGGATACGAAATCGACCTCTTCGAATCGAAGCCCTACCTTGGCGGACGCGCCACGTCGTACGCCCTGCCGGCCGCCGCGAACGAAGCGGCTGGCGACATCGACAACTGCCAGCACATCCTGCTGCGTTGCTGCGTCAACCTGTTGGACTTCTACGCGCGCCTCGGCGTCGAGCGCGACGTTACCTTTTACCGCCAGTTCTTCTTCATCGAACCCGGCGGCCGCATGTCGACGATGAAGGCCGGCATGCTGCCCGCGCCGCTGCACTTCGCCGGATCGTTTCACAATCTGAAGTTCCTTTCGCTGCGCGACAAACTCGGCATCGCGCGCGCCATGCTCGCGGTCCTCGCCGAACGCCGGACGCGCCGCGATCTCGACCAGATCACGATGCTCGATTGGCTCCGTGAGAAAGGCCAGACGCCCCAAGCGATCGAGCGCTTTTGGCGCCAGGTGCTGGTCAGCGCGATCAACGAAGACCTCGATCAAATGGCCGCCGCGCACGGCTTTCAGGTCATCTGGCTGGGCTTCCTCGCCAAGTCGAATTCCTACGAGATGGGCGTGCCTAACGTCCCCCTCGCCGAACTCTACGGCTCGTCCGCGTGGAACGTATTACCCCACGTGAAGTTCCGCTATCGCGAGTCCATCGAGAAGATTACCTTCGCCAACAATCGCATCGCGAGCGTAACAGCCGGCGGCGTAGACCATACCGCCGACTACTACGTCAGCGCTTTGCCCTTCGAGAAGCTTCAGCCGCTCGTCGCCGCCGCCGAACTCCCCATCGACTGGGCCGCCTTCACCCATGCGCCCATCACTGGAGTCCATCTCTGGTTCGATCGTTCCATTACCGATCTCCCCCACGCGACGCTGCTCGACCGCACGATTCAGTGGATGTACAACAAGCCCTGGAATGGCACAGCCGATGGCCGCTACGTCCAACTCGTCATCAGCGCCTCACGCAGCCTGACGCCGATGCCTCGCGCCCAAGTGATCGATCTCGTGTGCAAAGAATTGGCTGAATTCTTCCCGAAAGTGTCCGGCGCGAAGCTCGAAAAGGCGCACGTCGTGAAGGAAATCCGCGCCACGTTCTCCGCCGCGCCGAACCTCGAAGCAAAGCGCCCCGTAAGCCAGACGCGACTCGCCAACTTCTTTCTCGCCGGCGACTGGACCCGTTCCGGATGGCCCGCGACCATGGAAGGTGCCGTCCGCAGCGGCTACCTCGCGGCCGAAGCCGTGACGAGGGCGGTCGGCGAGCCAAGGACCTTTCTGCTCCCCGACATCGCCTGAGGGCACTGCGCAAGTTAAAAAGCGCCAAATCCGGCAGCAACCGAGATGACCGTAAGGTCGCGCGTTCCAGATCAGCACCGAACCCCAACCTTATTGAACTTTGAAGAAACCCCCAGCACCTCGCCGGTAAAGACCCGCGAACGAAGTGAGCGGATCAAACCGGCGCCCGCTCTAACCCCGGGTGTAAACCCGGGGATGCTCCGCCGACTGCTCGCGTTAACCCCAACCGATCCTCGCGTCCCTACCCCGCTCGTCAGCGCGCCACCCGCTCCATCGCCGCCTTCAACTCCGCGAACTTGCCTTCATTCATCGCGTCATCCACCAGTCGCTCATGATGCACCCACTGCACTACGCCCGCCTTGTCCACCAGCACCAGATGCGCGTCACGATTGTTCTCGAACCCCAACCGCTTCTTCCACGGGTCGACTCCGCCGTACACAGTAATGACATTCTCCTGCAACTCTTTCGGCGTCCCCTTCCGCATGCCCGAATCGATGAACCACTTGCCCATCTTCGCCATCCCGCCAATCATCGGCACTTCCAACCAGGTCACGAGCGTATTCCGCGCGAATTCCTTCCGGAACCGGTTAGACCACGCCTCCACGCCCAGCGCGAATCGTGGCTGAATCCGATCGCCAGCAACGCCGCCTTCCCGGAAATTGCCGCTGGCAACTCCACTTTCTTCCCCGTCAGAAACTCGCCCTTCAACGAAGGCAACGCCTGCCCCGGTGCCAACAACGCAACCGGGTCGGCAGCGTTTGCCATCGCAACAAGAAACATAATGAGTAACTTCACACCCGGATGATGCCACGAATCGGAGTCTCGCTTCACAATCCCTCCATTTTAAGGGTTCCGTAAAACCACCTGAATGGTATCCTGGCCGCAATGAGCGCCGCCGCCTTCATCGCACGCAAGCTCCGTCGCCGCTTCATCGCACAAGAGTGCCTTCTGCTCGAACGCCAGGCTCCGTACAAAAGCGCATTGTATGACGGCGAGATTTTTGCGATGGCGGGTGCGTCGCGCGAGCATGCGCTGATTACCCTAAATATCGCCGCCGAGCTCAGAACTCCATTGCGCCATAGCCGATGCGAAATGTATGCGAGGGACACGCGCGTCGCTGCCTCTGTAGGCTATTACGATCCGGACCTCGTCGCGGTCTGCGAAAACGGCAATTCTCCGACTGCTAGAAAGACACGCTGATCAACCCCGTCCTGATTGTGGAAGTCCTCTCGAAATCCACCGGGCAGTTCGACCGCCGGATCCAGCTCACCGAGTATCAGGCCATCCCCTCGGTCCGCGAGATCCTCCTTGTCTCACAGGACCGGTGCCGCGTCGAGCACGATGCGCGCAAGCCTCGAAGACCATGGACGATTCATACGCTGACCAAGTTGCAAGGCCTAATTGCGATGGAGTCCCCAGCATGCTCGCTGTCGCAAAAGGCGATCTACGACGGAGTTTGACCCAACGATGCCTGCATCCAAACTCCACCGTTCACGCTGCCGCATAATGAAAAGACCATGCGAACCCCAGCGCTCTGGCTGATCCCAGCGCTACTCCTTCTCACTACTACCGCCGGTGCCAAAGCCTTCCGCAAGCCCGCTGAGAACGGCTGGATCCTCGTTCACCTCGAAGGTAAGCCCGCCGAGATCGGCTTCCAGCACGGCTCCCTTCTCGCCCGCGAAATTGAAGATGCCTTCGCCGCCATCAAACTCACGATGACGCACGGCTCCAAAGACTGGGCCTACTTCCGCACCGCCGCCGAAAAGGTCCTTTGGCCGCGCATCGAAACCGAATATCGCGAAGAACTCGAAGGCCTCCAAAAAGGCCTCGCCTCCAAACGCTCCAAACTCGAGCTCTGGGACGTCGTCGCCATGAACGCCTGGCTCGAACTCGATCCCTACTACACCACCTACGCCGACGCACAAGCCGGAAAGCGAGGCGACAAGCGTCCCACCGGCGACCACTGCAGCGCCTTCGTCGCCACTGGTAGCTATACCAAGGACGGCAAGGTCGTCATCGGCCACAATAACTGGACCGACTATGTGACCGGCACGCGCTGGAACATTCTGTTCGACATCACCCCCGCGCACGGCCATAAGATCCTCATGGACGGCATGCCCGGCCTCATTCACTCCGGCGACGACTTCGGCATCAACTCCGCCGGTATCCTCATCACCGAAACCACCATCTCGCAATTCACCGGCTTCGATCCCAACGGCATCCCGGAATTCGTCCGCGCGCGCAAAGCCATGCAGTATTCGTCCTCGATCGACGACTTCGCCCGCATCATGAAGGCCGGCAACAACGGCGGCTACGCCAACACCTGGCTCGTCGCCGACCGCAATACCAACGAAATCGCCAAGCTCGAACTCGGTCTCAAACACGTCACCCTCGAACGCACCAAAGACGGCTACTTCATCGGCTCCAATTTCCCCGAGAATCCCGCGCTCATCAAAGACGAAACCGAGTTTGACACCCGCAACATGAGCCTCAGCCCCAACGCCCGCCGCCTGCGCTGGACCAACCTGATGGCCGAACACAAAGGCGCCATCGACGTCGCCCTCGGGCAGAAGTTCCTCGCCGACCACTTCGACACCTTCGCCAACAAAGACCAAGCCAGCGAGCGAACCCTCTGCGGCCACATCGAAGATTCGACCCGCGGCTCCCAGCCCTGGCAGCCGCCCTACGGAACCGCCGGTGCCGTGCAATCCAAAGTCACCGACTCCGCCATGGCCGCCGCCATGGCGCTCACCGCCTCGCTCGGCCACGCCTGCGGACGCGACTTCAAAGCCGCCGCACACCTCGCCGCGCACCCGGAATTTACATGGCAGCGACCCGCCCTTCGCGATATGGACTCCAAGCCCTGGACCACCTTCCACGCCCCTCGAAAGTAGAACCCCATGCCACTCCCTCCAGCCATCGAACAAGGCCTCGCGCAATTCACTGAAGCCGCGAAACAAGCCTTCGGCCCGGCGCTCATCTCGGTCGTCCTCTATGGCAGCGCCGCCGAAGACGCCCTTCGCCCCACCTCCGACATCAATCTCATCCTCGTCATTCGTGAATTCCGCCAACCTGCCGTGCAAGCCTTCCATCCCGCGATGGTCACGGCGCAGGCCGCGCTGCGCTCGCAAGTCATGTTTCTCTTGGAAGACGAGATCGTCTCGGCTGCCGAAGCCTTTACCGTCAAGTTCGCCGACGTCGCCCGTCGCCGTCTCGTCCTGTTCGGAAGCGACCCCTTCACAAACGCCGGAGTCCCCCGCGCCGCCGGAATCTTCCGCGTCCGCCAGGTTCTCTTGAATCTGATCCTCCGCCTTCGCAACGCGATGACGCTTCGTTTACGCAACGAAGACGAATTGATCACCCTCCTCGCCGAATCCGCCGGACCCATCCGCGCTGCCGCCGCCACGCTTCTCGAACTCGAACAACATCCCGACAGCTCCGGCAAGCACGCCCTCGCCGCCATCGCCGCCACCAACTTCGCCTGGGCACAACTCCCCGCGCAGCTTTCTGCGGTCCGTGAACAACGCACCTTACCCGAAGGCGCCGCTGAACCGGCGCTCTATTCGCTGCTCGCCCTCGCCGAGCACATGCGCCAGCGAGCCCTCGCGCTGCAGCCATAGTGATCTGCGTACAGCGCCCAATCCGAGCCGCGACCAATGGGGCCCGAAGGGCCCCGTCGGGAGCGGACCAACCGAAGGGCCAGTCGGTAACGGAAATGACTACAGCCCAGCAAATCGAGCCGACCGCCGCCCCGGTATTCGCGCCGCACTAAAATAGCAATGTCAGAGAGTCACAAGAAGTTCACGAACTCCGCGTCTCACAAAATCGTCATTATGAGTGAAGAAACAAAGATGAACTCGGCGATCCCGGGGATCGCCACCCTGGAGGTGGTTCTGCGGCAACCGAGCCGCAGTGCCAGCACAAAATGAATCCCTTCGACCTCACCGGTCCTGCATTCCTGTTCTTCTACCTCGTGCTCGCCATTGCAGTCATCATCGGCCTGCACTACTTCCGCAAACTCAACGAAGGCGGCGACGCCCCGCAATTCGACACCTCGGACCCCTACCTGATCGCCGCGCTTCGCGGTGGAATCGACGAATCCGCGCGCGTCGCCACCGTCTCGCTGATCGAACGTAAACTTCTACAAGCCGGTCCCGACGGCAAAATTAAACTCAACCACGAAGCCGCTAAGAACGCCCGCAACCAGTTTGAGCAAGCCGTCATCGCCTACTTCAAAGACTCCCCGAAACCAGCCGGCCTGTTCAACGACCGCCGCGTCATCGAGGCGGGCCGCCACTACTACGAGCGCTTGCAGGAACTCGGCGCGCTTCCGTCCCCGCGGCAGAAACAACAGCGCTTCACAACAGTGGCGGTTGGCGTCGGCTTCCTCGCCCTCATCGGCGTCATCAAGATCGCCGTAGCTCTGGCGCGCGACCGAACCAATATCGGCTTCCTGATGATCCTCATGGTGCTATCGGCCGTCGCCGGCGCGCTGATCTCGTTCCCAAGGCTCACCGCTCTTGGTTCGACGATGCTGGAGGACTTGCAAACCCTCTTCTCCCGCCTGAAGACTGCTACCAGCGCATCGAGAGTGCAAGCCAACCCCAGCCAGGCCGCCATGCTTGCCGCCGTATTCGGAATGGCCTCCATGCCCGCGCTCGCATATCCTTACGTGCGGCAAGTTTTCCCGCAGGCCTCGTCGAGCGACGCGGCAAGCTCTTCCTGCGGATCCTCGTCGTCCTCCGGTGATTCCGGAGGATCATCCTGCGGTGGAGGCTGTGGAGGCGGCTGTGGCGGCTGCGGCAGCTAGTGTCGTGCAATCGCATGTCGACTCTGTCTGACGCCCGCGACCAGAGGGGCCCAAAGGGCGCCGTCGGGAGCGGGCACACGCCGACCCTGCGTGAGATCACCCCGTGACCGACCGCGTAGGCATCGGCTGGCGGGGCGAACTCGCCGCGGGCATCCTCTCCAACCTCCACCGCATCGACGTCCTCGAAGTCATCGCCGACGACTTCTTCGGAGCGCCAACCAAAGAGACCCGCGCCCTTCGCACCCTCTCCGCGCAGCGCCCTGTGCTGCTGCACGGCATCGGCCTGGGCCTCGCCTCGACAACGAAAGTCGACGACAAGCGCCTCGAAACCATGGCCCGCGTCCTCGACGCCGTCCGCCCCGAAGCCTGGAGCGAGCATCTCGCCTTCGTCCGCGCTGCCGGCATCGAGATCGGCCATCTCGCCCAGCCGCCGCGTAACCACGCGACCATCGACTCGACAGCCGCCAACATCGAACGCGCCCGGCGCATCTGCGGCACAGCGCCTCACATGGAGAACATCGCAACCCTGTTCGATCCTCCCGGCAGCACCATGGGCGACGCCGAATGGCTCTCTGGTATCGCCATGCAATCCGGAGCGGGCCTGCTTCTCGATCTCCACAACGTCGTCACCAACGCCGTCAATCTCGCGAACAGCCCCTGGCGCGCCAACGCCGCCGATTGCCTCGCCGCCCTGCCACTCGAACACGTTGAACTCATCCACATCGCCGGCGGACGCTTTCTCCCCGAGGGCCGCTTGCTCGACGATCACAAACATCCCGTCCCCCAAAGCGTCTTTCATCTCCTCACGGAAGTCGCCCGGCGCGCCCAAGGCCGCCTCACCGTCATCCTCGAACGCGACGGAGCCTATCCCGAAATCGAAGACCTGTTGAACGAACTAGACGCTGCCCGAGCCGCTCTCGCAAAAGGCCGCGAACAAAGCACCGCAAGCCACTCGCCAGCAAAGAACCACGAACGAAGTGAGT
>JAYVTO010000142.1:0-11578 GCA_043788745.1 Acidobacteriaceae bacterium | reverse complement strand
CGCGCGTCCCCGGGCTAAAGCCGCGCGTCCCCGGGCTAAAGTCCGGGGATGCTTGTGCCGCTCATAGCACTCATGCTCTGACCGGCAATAAATGTCCCTGTGCGCGCCCGGGCCTCTATCCCCGCCGGTTACGGCGGGGATCCCACACCGCCGATCTAACCTCGCGGGTCACGGAGGAACTCAGCCGAAAAGCCGTACCCCAAACCACCCCATCCCGATCGCAAACAGCACCCACGCCGCCGGCCGCCGCACCGCATCCCGCACGCCCACCGGCAACCGGCTCAACCCCAACCCCAATACGCCGAGTGCCACCAACTCGCCCAACACCACCCCGCCCAACAGCGCCGGGCACGCCTCCCCGAACGCCTGCGCAAACTGCGCGAAGTACAAGCCGTGAATCGCACCCAACACCGCCACCACCGCCCACCGCGACCCAGCCCCTGCCAGCCACAGAATCTCCACCGCCAGATACGCGACCGTCAACGCCGAAGCCGCCTCCAAAAATCGCGGCGGCAGCCCCCCAACCGGAAACCATTGCGCCACCATCTCTCCCAACACGAACATCCCGCCCAGCAACGCCAACTCCCGCGCACCCCGCGACGCGATCACCAACGCAATCAGGAACAGCCACTGCGCCGGACCCGCAATCGCTCGCCACAATCCCGACATCCCTGCGCGCGCGTTTCTCTCGAAAGCCGAAGGAGGCGCAAACCGCAGTTCCGCCGTTTGGAAACTCAAATCGAATACCGCTTGATCCTCGCGCGTACCCCACTTCGCGCGCAGCAGATGCACGTGATTCGGTACCGTGACACCGGGCAGCCCACACTCCACCTCGATGACAGCGGGCGGGGCAGGGAACTGATAGATGCCCGCGCACACCAGTTGATCGTCCGCAGCCTTACAGGATTTGCTCAACAGTTTGGCTTCGTTTCGCAGCATCCCGCCGCGGAACCGCATCGCGCCTAGCAGAACTTCTTGCGGATTCTGCACGTGCTGCGCTTCATACAGCGGCATGCGCAATTCGTACACCGCCTCCGCGCCGTTCACCGTAAGCTCACCCGTGCTCATGCTGACCACATGCGCCGGCGCTGGCAAGGCGAACAGCAAACCCCAAAGTACGAAACGAACCCTCATCGCGCCGCGGGCGCCTTCGGACGATGACCTTTCAACCAGCCTTCCCGCACCATCAGGATGCGCAGGGCCGCAATCACCGGCACGGAGAAGAACATGCCCGCAACGCCCGCGATCTGCTCTCCCGCGAGCACGCCGAACAACACCAGCAGCGGCGGAACATCCACGCCCGCGCTCATCAGGTACGGATTCAGTACATAATCCTGGAACACCCGGTACACCACCAGAAACACGAAGATCCACAACATATGCGGGAAGCCATTGACCCCCGCCACCAGCAGGATCACGCCCGACGCCGTCAATGGACCAACCACCGGAATCACTTCGAGGATCGCCGCGATGCCCGCTAACAAAATCGGATAGGGCACGCCGATCGATTGCAGAAAGATCGTGTAAAACAGCAGCGTCGCCATCGCTAGCAAAACCAGCGCGCGGATGTATTGCGCAAGCAGATCGTGCAGATCGTCGAGAATCCCGCTGACGAAATTGGCATTGGACCCCGCCGCCTCAACCAGCGCATTCCGCATCTCTCGCCCGTCTTTCAGGAAGAAGAAACTCAGAATCGGAATCAGCACCGCCGTCAGCAAACTACCCAGGCCCGCCACCACTTGCGAACCTGCGGCCGTCAGCATCGGCAGAACCTTCTCGTCGAGCCCCGAAAGCTGAGATCGCAGAATGTCGATGATCTGCGCCCGCCAAGGATCAAGGAACCCTGGAAATGGAATCCCCGCGAGCGGATCCTCTGTCTTGATCCGCTCCGGCAATCGCTGGGCAAGCATGCCGGCCTCTTCGCCGATCTTTGACCCCAGCACCACGAACATACCCACCAGGCCAGCCACCAAAACAACGTAGACAATCCCGAGCACCGCATTGCGCGACCAGTTCCTCGGCGCGCGGCGATGGGCGAAGTCTACGACTGGTGTCAATAAATACGCGAACAACAACGCAACCACGAACACCACGATCGTTCGCGCCGCCAGATACACCGCGCCCACCGCGGCCGCGAATAGCAGCAACGTCCACGCCGCGCTCAGTATTCTGCGGTCAATCCCAAGCATGTTCTCTAGAGTACGCCAGCCTGAGCGATACTGCTCCTGATGACTAACTTGACTCTGGAGCGGCGCGATCATGTCTTTCTCATCGGACTGAATCGCGTCGCCAAGCGCAACGCGTTCGATCCCGCGATGTTTCATGAACTCGCCGCGGCGCTCGGCGACTTCGACCGCGACGCCAAGCTCCGCTGCGCCGTCATCTTCGCTCACGGCGATCACTTCACCGGCGGCATCGACCTCGCCCAATACTCCGATCGCATGCGCGTCCCCGGCGATCCCTTTGGACTCAACCCCGGCGAAATCGACCCCTTCGGAATGCGCAATCGCCTCTCGAAGCCCCTCGTCATCGCCGTCCACGGAATCACCTTCACCATCGGCATCGAGATGCTACTCGCTGCCGACGTCCGCATCGCCGCTGCGAACGCCCGCTTCGCCCAAATCGAAGTCTGCCGCGGACTCTACCCCTTGGGCGGTGCCACCTTCCGCCTCGTCCGTGAAGCCGGCTGGGGCAACGCCATGCGCTACCTCTTGACAGGCGACGAATTCGATTCCACCGTCGCCCTCCGCCTCGGCCTGATACAAGAGGTTACCGAACCCGGCCAACAGATCGATCGAGCCCTCGAAATCGCCAACCGCATCGCCGCCCAGGCGCCGCTAGGCGTTCGAGCCACGTTGAACTCCGCCTGGCGCTCCATCACCGAAGGAGAACCCGCCGCTGCCGCCCACGTCCGCGACGACATGCCCGAAATCCTAGAAAGCGACGACTTCCGTGAAGGAGTAGACAGCTTCCGGGAACGCCGCAAAGCCATTTTCCAAGGCAAGTAACAACCAAACGGCCGAACCAAGCAAAGTAGGTCGGACTGCCAGGTCCGACCAAGCACGGTACGATGGCCAAGGGGACGGAGCCACCCCTTTGAAGAGTCTCCGCAGCGTCTGACAGGCACCTTATAAGCCTGCGGCCTTAGTTCCCTCTCAGGAATCTCCCAGTACTCAACTTAGCGCCAGTTGCCGATAGACAGCCGAGGAGTAATGTCGATGACCCGGCTAACGTGTACCCTCGCCGCCTCGGTGCTGCTCGCAGCGCCGGCGCTTGCGCAGACAATCTTACAAGGTGGCCGCATAGAGCCGCCCGTGCTTGGACGCTTCTTCGATCCGCAAACCAAAGCGGTCCACACTCTCTACGGCGTCGCCGGCGCAGGCTCCGCCTCTACCGCCGAGACGTTCTCCGATCCCATTCGCTACGCCGCCAACGCTCCTCACCGGCCTTGGGCGATCATCGACCGCACCGCCGCCGGCACGCTCGAACTTGCTACCTTCACGCGCACCGGCAGCACGTTGCGCGGCCTCGACGCCGCCAGCGGCGTCGACCAGATCGCTTTCAGCCCGTCAGGCGATGCCGCTATCTTCTATTACAGGGGTTCACGCGTCGAGACCTGGAAAGGGTTTTCCGCGACGCCAACCCGCGCCGCCAGCTATTCGCTCGACGGCCTCGGCGGAGAGCTGATTTCTCTCGCCGTGGCCGACGACGCTTCCGTGGCTGGCCTGATTCTTGGTTCCGGCGATTCCGCCCGCCTGTACGCGCTTACCGCGAGCATCTCTAAAGTCGGCGCCGCCGCCGCCTGGTCCGCCGTCGCGTTCGCGCCGGACCCAGTCGCGGGCAAGATCGCGTACGTAGCCAATCGCGAGACCAACGAAGTTCGCCGATTCGCTAACTTTGGTTCCGATGCAACCTCCGCCATTGCCGCCTCCGATGTGGACGGCGTCTTCTCGCCCTCCGCGCTCGCCGTCTCGATGGACGGCCGCAAGCTGATCGTCGCCAATCAGGACGAACCCTCGGTCGCCGTCGTCGATCTCGAAACGCATCGCAGCACCATCCTCACGTTGGAACGCGCCGCCGACGGCCTCTTCGGCCTCGCCGGCAACGCCGTCTTCCAGCTAAGCGCTTCGCCGAAGCCGGAAATCTTCCTGCTCGACGCGGACGCCGAACAGGCGCGCATCACAGTAGTCTCCGTCGAGCCCGCGCCCATCTCGGCCGCGGCAAGCTCGGCTTCAGCCCCCAAGAAAGGAGCCCGATAATGAAGAAATTCGTTTCGCCGATCTCGATCCTTGGCCTTCTGGCTCTCAGTAGCCTGCCCGCGTACTCGCAAGCGATCCGAACCAACGCCGAGTTCCGCAGCATAAGCATCCCCGCCAACGACGACGGTTCCGGCCCACTCGAAAACCTGGGCTTCACCGTCAACTTTTTTGGCAAGCAGCGTTCGTCGGTCTACGTCAACAACAACGGCAACGTGACGTTTGATGCGTCGCTCGCCACGTTTACCCCCTTTGGCCTCACGAATACCGCCCGCGAAGTCATCGCGCCGTTCTTCGCCGACGTCGACACGCGGAACGCGAAATCGAAGCTCGTCACCTATGGCCGCGACATCATAGATGGCCGCAGGGCCTTCGGCGCCAACTTCGTCGATGTTGGCTATTTTTCCAGCCACGCCGAACGCCTCAATCAATTCCAGGTCGTCCTCATCGACCGCTCCGATACCGGCGCCGGTAACTTCGATTTCGAGTTCAACTACGAGAAGATCACGTGGGAAACCGGCGACGCGTCCGGCGGCGTCGGAGGCCTCGGCGGCGTACCTGTTGTCGTCGGCTATTCAAACGGCACCGGCGATCCAGGCACATTCTTCGAACTTCCCGGATCCTTCCAAACTGGAGCCTTCCTCGACAACGGCCCCCGCGCTCTCGCGTTCAGCCGTCTCAACGGCAATGTCACCGGCCGCTTCGTGTTTCGCACCAGAGGTGGAATCGTGATTCCGCCACTCGGCATCACCGGCGGATGCGCTGGGCTCACCGGCACCGTGGCTTCACCGCTAAGCCTGCAATTGCTTGCCACCGGGTCCGTTCCACCCTATTCCTGGCAGTTGATTCAGGATCCCTTCTCTACCGCGCCCTACACGCTGAGCGCCCGAGGCCTGCTTACAGGCACGCCGACAGCCCCCGGTCTCTACGAGTTCACAGTGCGCGTCACCGCGAACGACGAACAAGGTCCGGTGACGTCGTCGCAGCGCTGCAGTGTCAATGTCTCGGCGCCTGTAATCAGAATCACATCGGCCTGTCCGCTGCCGTCGGCTACGTTTGGTGCGGCCTATCGCACGACGCTGCGCGCCACCGGAGCCCCCGGACCCTATACCTGGAACGTCCCGGACGCAATCAACCTGCCCCCTGGCATCATCGTCAACGCCGATGGGTCCGTCACCGGAACCCCGCGTGCGCAAGGCAGCTTTGCGTTTACGATACGCGCCAGCGACGGTGCCGGTGCTCTCCCCGTCACGCAAGCCTGCAGTCTCCAAGTCAATCCGCCGCCCGTGAACCTGTCGACAGGCAATAACTGCCCGATCCCGCCCGGCACCGTCGGAGTCCCCGTCTCGCTCCAGTTATCCGCCGCCGGAGGTAGGCTGCCCTATCAATGGGCCGGCTTCGGCTCGCTCCCCGCCGGACTCTCGCTCTCATCCACCGGCCTGCTTTCCGGAACGCCGCGCGCTGCCGACACCTATCCCTTCCAATTGCAACTGACCGATCAATCGCCACAGACGCAGCTTCAGGCCTGCTCCATGAAGATCGCCGAACCCACCGTCCGCGTGACCTCCGCGTGTCCCTTGCCGGACGCCGCCTACGGCGTCGCCTATAGCAGCCCGCGCCTTGCCGCGACTGGCGGTAACGCTGGCTACGCGTGGACTGCCAACGGCAGTCTGCCCCCCGGCCTCACGCTCAGCCGCGACGGCCTGCTCACGGGCGCGCCCTCAAGCGGTGGCTCGTTCGGCTTCAGCCTGGTCGCTACCGATCGCGACGGCAACCAGGGCTCGAAACCTTGCAACCTCCGCGTCACCCCCGGCCCAATGCGCATCACCTCGTGCCCCTTGCCCGACGGCATTCTCGGCCAGCAGTACGCGCTCGGCCTCAACATCATCGGCGATGGTGTCGCGCCCTACACCTGGTCGGCTGCCGGACCTCTTCCGCGCGGCCTCGAAATCGGACCCTCCGGGCGCATCCTCGGCACGCCCTCTCAGCCCGGCATCTTCGACTTCTTCCTGATCGCGAAAGACGTTGTTGGTCGCGAAGCTTCTCAGCCCTGCCGCTTGGAAGTTCCGCCGCAGCCTTTGCGCGTCGGCGCATTCTGCCCTCTGCCACGCGTCCAACTCGGACAGCCCTACTCGTTCCCCATCGAAGTTTTTGGGGGAATTCCGCCGTATCGCTTCACCGCCGGTAGCGGAGTGCCCCCGGGTCTCCGCGTTACCAACGACGGAACTCTGCTCGGCACACCCACTCTCTCCGGCGACTACACCTTCGGTATCGCCGCCGCCGACAGCCGCGGCCTCAGCGTCCAGAATGAGTGCGCCGTCTCCGTCCGCCTGCCGGACGTGCCCGCGTTCAGCCTCCGCCCTCTGCCGGCTTCGGTCTCCCCGGCCGCCACGAACCTTACTGTCACGCTCGATACTTCTCGCGCCTACTCCTTGCCGCTGACCGGCACAATCCTCGTCGAAAACACCCCCGACACCGGAAGCGCCGACGCCGATAGCAATCGCGCCGACCCCGCCGTCCGCTTCCGCAACGGCCAGACCTCGCAAATCTTCACCATTCCACCCGGAACGCGCACCCTCTCGTTCCCCGTTACCTCCACCGGAAGCGTGGCCGCGAACCTGGTCCTCCGCGTCACCAACCTCGCGGCCGCCGGAACGCTAATATTCCCGACGTTCCCGTCGGTCTCGACCCGCGTCGAACGCGCCACGCCAGTTCTAACCAACGCCTGCTACACCGCGAGTTCCACCGGCATCGAACTCCTGCTGACCGGCTTCGCCACCACCCGCGAGATCACTCGCGCGGATCTCAATCTTCAGTTCGTTCCCAGCGCCTTCACTCCAGGTGGAGTCTTCACATTGAATTCCCGCGCCATCTCGAACGACTATTTCACCTCCGACGAGTCCGTCCGTTCCGGAGGCGCGTTTGCGCTCCGCGTCCCCTTTACCGTCGAAAACGGAGCCAACTCGCTGCAGTCCGTCTCAGTCACGGTGTCAAACGGTCAGGGAATTTCCGCCGCGAGAATCGCGGCTAAGTGTCCATAATGATATGACTTATAGGCTAAAACGAAACCACGCTAACAAAGCCGGCACCGAACACGTCGAATACCGCCATTAGTCGAATTAATGCGTGGAAGGTCTTGCATTTAGTCCGCTTGTCGGCTAATCTTGTTCTCAGAGAGCTATGTACGCAATGGAATCCAACCAGGAAAACTCCACCGCACGCCGGTTCTCTACCGCTTTTTTGTCTACTCTTCGTCCGCTCGGGCTCGGCCAACTCGCGCTGGGTCTGGGTGTAATCTCTCTTGGTATCGTTCGGCTTATTATCGGGGTCGTTCTGACCCCCGCCTGAACGGTCTAGGAATCGGTAGCGATCTTGGCCATCGGCGGGGTAACCACCCCGACGGTGGCCTTTTTGTTTAGCGGGAGCCTCCTCTCAGTCGCGCGGTAACCAGCCAAGCGACTGCGGACCAAGGGCTCCCGCTAACCGAACCAAAACGGGACCGGCCAGTTGCCGGCTCGATCGGAAGGAACAAACGGTCAGATGTCATCCAATCTCATGAGCGGAGCTAAGATGCTCCTCGAATGCCTCGTTCGCGAAGGCGTGGACTGCATATTCGGTTATCCCGGCGGCGTCACGCTCCCGTTCTACGACGCCCTCTACGATCACGAAATCAAGCACATCCTCGTTCGACACGAGCAGAACGCGGCCTTCTCCGCGCAGGGATACGCCCGCGCCACCGGACGCACCGGCGTCTGCTGCGCCACCTCCGGACCCGGAGCCACCAATCTCGTCACTGGTCTCGTTGACGCCATGATGGACTCCATCCCGGTCGTCGCCCTTACCGGACAGGTCACCTCGAAGCTCATCGGCTCGGATGCCTTCCAGGAAGCCGACACCTTCGGCATCACCCGCTCTTGCACTAAGCATAATTTCCTGATCAGGAACATCGCCGACCTCCCGCAAGCCATCCACGAGGCCTTCCACATCGCTTCAACCGGACGCCCCGGGCCCGTGCTCGTCGACATCACCAAAGACGTCTTCCAGGCGCAAGCGCACTACACGCCCGTCAATAGCATCCACCTGCCCGGCTATAAAGTCTTCACCGAAGGCCACGCCGGACAGATCCGCCGCGCCGCGCAAATGATATGGGAAGCCGAACGCCCCATGGTCTACGCCGGCGGAGGCATCATCGCCGCCGGAGCCTCCGAGGAACTCACCGCCCTCGTCGAAACCCTCGACGCGCCCACCGTCTGCACTCTAATGGGCCTCGGCGGACTCTCGTCCAGCCATCCGAACTTCATCTCCATGCCCGGTATGCACGGCAGCTACGCCGCCAACATGGGCATGACGCACACCGATCTCATCATCGCCCTCGGCGTCCGTTTTGACGATCGCGTCACTGGCCGCCTCAACGCCTTCGCGCCGCACGCCAAGATCATCCACGTCGACATCGATCCCGCCGAAATCGGCAAGATCCGCACCGCCGATCTCCCGATCGTGGGCGACGTCAAGCGCGTCCTCGGCAAGCTTCTCGTGCAGGTGAATGAACTGAAGGCGTCCTCCGCCGCCAAGAACGCCGAACCCCGCAAGCAGTGGTGGAAGCAGATCAACGCCTGGCGCGACGAAAATCCGCTCAAGCCCGTCTTCTCCGACACCGAAATCAAGCCCCAGCACTTGGTCGCCGAAATTGATCGCCTTTCGGGTGGCGAAGCCATCGTCACCTCCGACGTCGGCCAACACCAGATGTGGACCGCGCAGTTCGTCCGCTTCAACCACCCGCGTCTCTGGATCAACTCCGGCGGCCTCGGCTCCATGGGCTTCGGTCTGCCTTCCGCCGTCGGAGCGCAATTCGCCCGCCCCGACAAACTGGTCTTCTCGATCGTCGGCGACGGTGGATTCCAGATGTCGATTCCCGAACTTGCCACCATCGCCAAGCACGCCCTGCCAGTCAAGATCATCGTGTTGAACAACGGCTATCTCGGCATGGTTCGCCAGTGGCAGGAGTTGTTCTACAACAACCGCCTCTCGTCAGTCGAACTCGACGTCTTCCCCGACGCCGAAAAGCTTGCCGCTGCCTACGGCTTCAAGGGGCGCACCATCGACAAGCCCAGCGAACTTTCCGCCGCCCTTGAAGCTGCGGTCCGCGAGCCCGGCCCATATCTCCTGAACGTCAAAGTGACGCCCTTTGAGAACGTCTTCCCGATGGTCCCCTCCGGCGGAGCGATCAACGAAATGGTCCTCTCGTCGCCGCAACCAGTGGCCGTCGGATAGGAAAGCGAACATGCTGCAAATCATCTCTGTACTTATGGAAAACAAGCCCGGCGCGCTCATGCGCGTCACGGGCTTGCTCACCGCCCGCGGCTACAACATCGAAAGCCTCACCGTCGCGCGCACGCTCGACCCCGGCCTCTCGCGCATGAGCATCGTCTGCGACGTCGAAAATCATCAACGCCCGCAGCTCATCAAGCAGATGAATAAACTCATCAACGTCCTGCAGGCCGCGGACCTCACCGAGCTTCCCTCGGTCACCCGCGAAATGGTTCTCCTCCGCGTCCGCGCCGCCATGCCCTCGCGTACGGCAATCCTGAAGGAAGCCGAAATCTTCGGCGCCCGCGTCGTCGATAGTTCCGTCGAAGGCTACGCGCTCGAGGCCACTGGCGACCCCGAAAAGCTCGACGAGTTCATCGGCATCATGGGCAGTTATGGAGAAATCGAAGTCACCCGCTCCGGCATGGTCGCCGTCTCCCTCGACGCGAGAAAGCTAAAACTCGCCGGACCGACGGAAGTCGGCAAACAGGAGACCGCCGCCATCCGGGACTAGCACTAGCCCCCGAGGCGCGACCCGAGGCGCGACCCGAGGCGCGACCGTAAGGTCGCGCGTGCAAAACAAACAAGACCGCGCCGGATCCAACCCCGGGGTGTAAACCCGGAAATCGCTTAACTACTCAAGGAAAACATGCCCAGACGCTTCTACGAAAAAGACGGCAACCTCGACCTCCTCAAAGGCAAGACGGTCGCCATCATCGGCTACGGCAGCCAAGGCCACGCCCACGCCCTCAACCTCCGCGACTCCGGTGTCGACGTCATTGTCGGCCTCTATCCCGGCTCTAAGAGCTGGGCCAAAGCCGAAGCCGCCGGGCTCCGCGTTGCATCCTCCGCCGACGCTTCGAAGCAAGCTGACGTAATTATGGTCCTGGTCTCCGATCACATTCAGGCCGACCTCTACGCCAGCGACATCGCGCCCAACCTCACCGCCGGAAAAACGCTGATGTTCGCCCATGGCTTTAATGTGCACTTCGGCTTCATCACCGCGCCCGCCGGAGTCGACGTATCGATGATCGCGCCCAAGGCCCCGGGCCATCGCGTCCGCGAACTCTACACCGAAGGCGTCGGCGTGCCCGGTCTCGTTGCGGTCGCGCAGGATGCCTCGGGCAAGGCCACCGAACAAGCCCTCGCCTACGCTCTCGCGCTCGGCTGTCTGAAGGCCGGAGTCATCGAGACTTCATTCAAAGAAGAAACCGAATCCGATCTCTTCGGCGAACAAGCGGTCCTCTGCGGCGGAGCCGCCGAGCTCATTCGCGCCGGTTTTGAAACCCTCGTTGAAGCCGGCTACGCCCCCGAAATTGCCTACTTCGAGTGCCTACATGAATTGAAGCTGATTGTCGATCTTATTTATGAAGGCGGCCTCGGCTACATGCGCTTCTCGGTCTCGGACACGGCGGAATACGGCGACTACACTCGTGGTCCGCGCATCGTCACCGACGCCACGCGAGCAGAGATGAAAAAGATCCTCGCGGAAATTCAGTCCGGCCAATTCGCCCAAGAGTGGATCGCGGAAAACAAAGCCGGCCGCGGCAAGTTCCTAGCCATGCGGGCCGAGCAAGCCGACCAGAAAGTCGAAAAAGTAGGAGCTGAACTCCGCGAAATGATGACCTTCCTCAAAAAGAAAAAGGAAGTAGGAGTCCCAGTAGCAACGGCATAAGCAGCAACAGCATAAGTAGCAACCGCATAAGTAGCAACGGCATGAGTAGCAACGGCATGAGTAGCAACGGCATGAAACGAGGCGCGACCGTAAGGTCGCGCGTACTTGCATCAACACCGAACCATGACCGTAAGGGAGTGGACGACCGGCAAAGAACCGCGAACGAAGTGAGCGGACAAGCGAACCAGTAAGCGGCCAGGATAACCCCGCCCTTCAGGGCGGGGACGACAGAGCAGGATAGCCCGCCCGTAAGGGCGGGATCAGGAAGCAGCAAGAACAACCATGCGCATCTTTACTTTCGATACCACCCTCCGCGACGGCACCCAAGGCGAAGCCGTCT
>JAYVTO010000141.1:0-13461 GCA_043788745.1 Acidobacteriaceae bacterium | reverse complement strand
AGACGGCTTCGCCTTGGGTGCCGTCGCGGAGGGTGGTATCGAAAGTAAAGATGCGCATGGTTGTTCTTGCTGCTTCCTGATCCCGCCCTTACGGGCGGGGTTATCCTGCGGTGCGTTAGACAGCGCCGACATGCGATTGGGTCAGAGTAGGAGATGCACCGCACGACGCTAGGCGACCGGCCCGGCGGGACAGACCCGCTCGATGGCGGAGACCAGTTCTTTCGTGTGGATGGGCTTCGTCAGGAAGTCGTCCATCCCCGCCTCCCGGCAGATCTCGCGCTCGCGCTCCATGACGGACGCCGTAAGGGCCAGAATGGGGATCGACATCACGCCGAAGCCGGCGTCTCCGCTGCGTATGCGGCGGGTGGTTTCGTAGCCGTCCAGATTCGGCATATGGCAGTCCATCAGAATCAGGTCGAAGGCGGAGGTGCGAAGCGTTTCGAGGCACTCGATGCCATCGCTGACGATGGTCGTGGAATAGCCGGCGCGGCTCAGCATCATCGCGATCACGCGCTGGTTCACGGCATTGTCTTCGGCTACCAACACGCGGGCTCGCCGCCCTTGCCCGGTGGGACCAGTCACGTCCGCGACGGGATCCGCCGGGCGCTGCGGTTCCGCACAGATCTCAATCGGGAGATCGAAACGGAACACCGTGCCGGCGGCGGAAGTAGAAGCGACCGCGATATCACCGCCGAGCAATTGGCACAAGCGACGCGAAATCACAAGCCCCAGCCCAGTGCCGCCACGCCGGCGAGCGGCCGAGGAGTCCAGTTGGCGGAAGGGCTGGAACAGTTCCGCCGCCCTGCCGGGTGGGATCCCGGGACCGGTGTCGGTAACAAGAAAGACGAGCCGTCCGTCCTCGACATCGACGCGGATCTCGACGCTGCCATGATCGGTGAACTTGATTGCGTTTGCGGTCACGTTGAGCAGAATCTGACGGAGGCGACCGCAATCCACAAGGATCCAGGACGGGACCTCGGGCGAGAGGCGGCTGGAGACGGCAATCGATTTTGTGTGGGCTGAATGGACGACGAGAGCGACCACGTCGCGGACCAAAGCAGGCAGGGAAGTAGGAGTCGGGTCAACATCCATTTGGCCGGATTCGATCTTGGAGAAATCCAAAATGTCGTTGATCACCGAAAGCAGGGCGTCGCCGCTGGTGCGAATCGTGTTGACCCAGTCCCGCTGATCGGGCGTGAGCGGGGAATCGCGAAGCAGGTCCGTGAAGCCGATGACGCCATTCATCGGCGTCCGGATCTCATGGCTCATCATGGCGACCAACTCCGATTTCGCGCGGCTGGCCAGTTCCGCGGCTTCCTTGGCATCACGAAGCGCGGCGTCCAGTTGGCGCTCGGCGGTGATGTCGAGATTGATGCCGATCATGCGATTCCGGTGCCCGCCGGTGTGGACGGCAACGGTTCCGGCGCGGATATGGCGCACGTCGCCGTTCCGGCGAATGATGCGGTACTCGAGATCGTCGCGAGCACCGCCGACTCTAGAAAACTCTATCATCCGGGCGAGTACAGCGGAATCGTCGGGATGAAGAAACTGCGTCCACTTCCGGGGAGATTCCTCGAACTCCTCGCGCGACATGCCGAAGAGCCGGAGCATGCCGTCGTCCCACACGATGGTCCCATCCACCTGCCAATCCCACACGCCCATATCCAGGGCTCCCGTGGCAAGTTTGAGGCGCTCTTCACTGACACGCAGTTCTTCGCGCTGCTTCACTCCGCCCGTGATGTCGGAGGCAACTACGATGAAGCCTTGCAGCACACCGTCGGGCGCGTAAACGGGCTGAGAGTCGACCCGAAGCCAGATCGGCTTTCGGTCCTTGGTGTAGTTGAGAATTTCGTCGCCGTGCCCGCGGCCAGCGGCAAGAGATTCTTGCATGAGGGCTGCCGCTTGCGGATCTGTCTCCGGGCCATACAAAAGATCGCTAAGCCGCCTTCCGCAGAGGTCGTCTAATCCAAAGCCCGTGATTCGCGTCAGCCCCTCGTTGATCCAGACGACGCACGATTCGGCATCGGTAACCGCTACGGCGTTGGTGGTGTGGCTGGCCACCATGGCGAGCCTTTGCGCTTCGGCGGCGGTGCGCTCGAGTTCCGCGTTCGCTTGGCGCAAGGCTGCCGTGCGCAACGCGACGGTCAGTTCGAGCTGGTTGTTCTGTTCCTGGATCTGCGCGACCAACCGCGCGCGGTCCCGTTCGGCGGCGTACCGGCGTTTCTCATGACCCAACGAATGCACCGCCGTCATCCCAATGACTACGGTAAGAGTGAGAATCGCGGCGACAGTCAGGGCGGCGATCGAAAACTCGGCTTCCCAGTGCCATTGCCGTGCGACGCCCACCATGATCCAACCAAGCACCGGAACCAGCACCAGCATGCTCAACAGAAAACGGCGGCTTATAGCAGCGATATGCCCCCCGCGAAGGAAAACACCCGCGATGCCCGCACGCGACCGGACACCCAGGATGGCGACGCCGAGCAGGGCAAACAGAATTGTCGCCAGCGGAGCCATCTGCTGCGGATTGAAAACGCCTGTTTGGGTCGAGATGCCATAGGAAAAGGCAAGGAGCGTCGGCAACAGGTGGATTTCGGCCAGGACCGCCAGGCCTTGCCCCGTCACCACAGCAATTCTGCGTCGGGCCGAAACCAACAGAATTCCCGAGCACAAAAGAACCGAACTGACTACCGCCGCCCAACCCATGCGCCCAGTCGCGGCGCCGGCTGGAACCAACATCAAGTCGATTCCAAAGTCAATGTCGAAGAGAATCTCCAGGCCGGTTAGGGTACTCAAGAGCAGTGCAACCGCCGCGACCGCGCGGCAGCCCACAACCGCTAAACGCTTTCGCGGGTAGAGAGACAGCCAGACGCCGCCGCCACTTAAGAAGAGCACCAACGCCGTGTTCGCCCGGATGCGGATAAGACTGCTGCCCGCCCACGCGGGCCTGCCGGCTGCCCAGGCCAGTGCGACAAACAGGCCTGTCAGTGAAATTCCAACGGCTAGTGCCGCCGACAACCTCGATAGGGGCCAACGTGGCAAAATTCGACGACCTCAATTCACGCATCGGCTCCAACCACCAGGTTAAGAGTGGCCGGAAGCGAAAAACGTCAATCCGATAGTACTGAACGAGCCTTGGCTTGGCAAGCGAGCGGATAGGGGCCAGATTGGCAAGCGGCGGAGCGCAATTGAACTGCGTTGCCAAGGTTGATTGCGTCTCCCAGTGCGATATTGAGGGCATGGGGCCCGTTGGCGCGCGAGCGGCTAATGTCGTGCGGCGCATGTCTTGAGCGGACCCACCCGCATGTCGGTGCGGGGGTAACGCTCTGAGAGCACTGAACCGCTCGCCGTCAGGGAGCGCACCTCATACTGCGCGGGATCTGCGGCGCACTACCCTAGACTGCCGTTGCTTGCGCGGCCGACTCGTAATGGAAGCTGTAGCCGAAGCCGCGGACGCTGCGAATGTAGCTCGGCGAGTTCTCTTCCGCTTCGATCTTTTGCCGGAGCCGAAGGATATAGACGTCCACCGTGCGGTCGGTGACGGCGCGGTCGTGCCCCCATACGGCGTCGAGCAGTTGTTCACGGCTGAAGACGACGCCAGGGCGCGACATGAGGAATTCGAGGAGGCGGAACTCGGTGGCGGTGAGAGCGAGTTCGGAACCAGAGAGGTGAACGCGGCAGCTCGAGCGGTCGAGTTCTAGTTGGCCTGCCTTTAGCGTGTTCGCCGGAGCCGGCTGGCCGCGGAAGTGAATTTTAATGCGCGCGACCAGTTCGCGGACAAAGAACGGTTTGACGATATAGTCGTTGGCTCCCAATTCAAGACCGACAATGCGGTCGGTTTCCGAGGCGCGGGCCGTGAGGAAAATGACCGGGACATGAGCCAGTTCGCTGCTGGCGCGAATCCCCTTGCAGATGTCGAGCCCATCGGAATCCGGCAACATGATGTCCAAAATGATCAGATCCGGCCGCTCGCGACGGCAAAGATCGAGTGCGCCTTTGCCGGTTTGCGAGCCGGCAAGCTGGAAGCCTTCCTTCTCAAGGTTGTACTTGAGGAGCGCGAAGAGGTCTGCGTCATCTTCGATCAGAACAATCTTTTTCATCCTGGACAGGATTGTAACTCCTCTAGTGTTACAGCATGATACCTCGTTCGTCACGATTGTATGAATTATTTTTCCATGGCCTGGTACCGGCGGGATCTAAGGGCCTTGCGGGGCCCTTGTGAAGCGAAGCCAAAGCGCCTGCAACCCATTGTTAATAAGCCACTAAGGTCATCGCTGCCGGTGTCTTTTGTGCCTCTGGTGCAATGACCGGCAGACAACATCTCCGGGCTAAAGCCAGGGGTTGGCGCGACCGTAAGGTCGCGCGTAGGAAGCGGTCTCTTGCATCGGCCCCGATACGAACCTCCCCGAGATGGGCGCGACCGTAAGGTCGCGCGTCCCCGCCCTTCAGGGCGGGGATGCGTAGGCTATCTTCTATTGCGAAAGCACCAAATCCTCACTGCGAAAGCACCAAATCCGAGCCCCGACCAAAGTCACCGACGGGATGCGCGCGTCATGAGAACCAGAAACCAGTCCTACTCGGTCATGAATGGTACTACCTGAAATCAAGAACTTACGGACTGGTTTCTGGAGAGCGGCCTGAAGGGCCGCGTCGGAAGCGGATTCACCAGCCGTCGGCACGCCCTACTGCTGCCGATATTCGACACCTTGCAGGGTGCTTTCTCTCGCCAGACACTGATCTCGTGACTGCGGTCTGATGCTTGTATACGGGCAGAATCAGGGCAGAATCGTGTCAAACGTCATTTGACTCGATTCTTCGAGAGCTTTCCAGAATGGCACTTCCTGACGAGGAGTGAGCGCGACTTTAGGTGATGACGGGCAGGTTGGTCGAGCCTTGCATGATATTTAGCACGCGCGACCTTACGGTCCCCCGCACGCGCGACCTTACGGTCCCCGCACGCGCGACCTTACGGTCCCCCGCACGCGCGACCTTACGGTCGCGCCTCGGTAGTGTGCGATAGCCCATTACCCGCCCCTCGGCTAATACTTCGGCACGCTGGGGTCGACGGTGTCGCTCCAGGCCAGGATTCCGCCTGCCATGTTGCGGACCTTCTTGAAGCCGGATTGCTTCAGCAACTCGACCGCCTTCGCGCTGCGCATTCCGGATTTGCAATGGGCGATGATCTCGGTCGCTTGCGTCAGCTCGTGCATGTGCTTGGGCAGATCGCCGAGCGGGACCAGCACTGAACCCGGGATCTTTGCGATCTGATATTCGTGCGGCTCGCGAACGTCGAGCAGCAGGAAGTCGGCTTTGCTGTCGAGCATCGCCTTTACTTCTTTGGCGGAGATGTCGGCGGTGGTCGCGGCCGGTTCGTGCGGGACGATGCCGCAGAATTCCTGGTAGTCGATCAGTTCGGTGATGGTTGGGTTCGTTCCGCAAATCGGGCAGTCTGGATTCTTGCGGAGCTTCAACTCGCGGAAGCGCATGGCGAGCGCGTCGTAGAGCATCAGGCGACCAATCAGAGGGTCGCCGTTGCCGAGGATCAGCTTTACGGTTTCGGTGGCTTGTACGACGCCGATCAAGCCGGGCAGGATGCCAAGCACTCCGCCTTCGGCGCAACTGGGGACGAGGCCGGGCGGTGGCGGCTCGGGGTAGAGGCAGCGATAGCAAGGTCCGTTCCTGGTGGCGAAGATGCTGGCCTGGCCTTCAAAACGAAAAATCGAGCCGTAGACGTTGGGCTTGCCGAGCAGGACGCAGGCGTCGTTGACGAGATAGCGGGTAGGGAAGTTGTCCGTGCCGTCGACGACGATGTCGTACTGGCTGATGATCTCGAAGGCGTTCTCGCTCGTCAGCGCGACCTCATGCTTCACGATCTCGACATTGGGATTGATGTCGTGCATGCGGTCCGCGGCGGAGTCGATCTTCGGGCGGCCGACGTCTTTGGTGCCGTGGATGACTTGACGCTGTAAATTCGAGAAGTCGACGACATCGAAGTCAACGATGCCGATTTTGCCGATACCGACGGCGGCGAGGTACAGGCCGAGCGGGGCTCCGAGGCCTCCGGTGCCGACGAGTAGAACCTTCGCCTGCTTCAGCTTCAACTGACCTTCCATAGCCACTTCGGGCATGATGAGATGCCTGGAGTAACGAAGGATCTCTTCCTTCGAAAGGCTCATGTCGGGCGTGGGTGTCATTGGATTAGGCACGGCCGCCCGCGATCGAGGGCACGATGGAGACGACGTCCGAATCCTTGACGGCCGTGTCGGACTTGCTCATGTAGCGGATGTCTTCGTCGTTGACGTAGACGTTGACGAAGCTGCGCAGGCGGCCGTCGTCGGTGTAGAGATGCTTCTTCAAGTCGGCGTAGTGCGTGGTGAGTCCGCCCAGGACTTCGCCGACGGTCGCGCCGGGCATCTCCACGGAGTCTTTCTTATCGGCGAACTGGCGCAGAGGGGTTGGGATGAGGATCTTGGCCATTGATTGTTCCTTACTTTAGTAGCTTATTGCTTCTCGTTAGTAGCTTAATGCTTCGCGGGCCGCCTCGGTTTGGTCGAGGTTCGGTTGGAAAGCGTTGGCGTGGTCGAATTTGCCGTTCTTGACGGACATGACGATGTGCGGCACCCAGGGGACGCAGTTCGTGAGGTCGGTCTTCGAGAAATAGGCGTCGCAGTCAGGGTGCGAATGGAAGGTGCCGAGGAACTCGAAGCCCTTGGCACGGGCCGCTTCGTCGGCGGCGCGGAGCTCGGCGGGGTCCATCTCAAAGCGGTCTTCCTGGGTACCGCCCTGGTAGGCGTTGCGCATGGGGATGGCTTCGGCGACCTGGCGGACGTCGTTGTCGATGGTGCCGACGAGGATGCCGCAGCACTCGTTGGGGAAGTGGGCTTCGGCGTGGGCAACCATCACGCTCCAGGCGTCGGGGGAGACGTGAATCATGTTGTACGCGCGACCTGACGGTCGCGCCTCGTGGTGGATATAGTGTCCAGTCGCTGGCTGTGGTGTGCCGATGTTGTACGCGCGACCTGACGGTCGCGCTTGGCGCATGCCGCAGGAAAAACGAGGCGCGACCGTAAGGTCGCGCGTAGAACGCGGTCGTCCCGCCGGACAGGTCGCGTTGTTGGTAGCCGGCTGCTACTATCTGGCTGGCTAATCATTCCAGAAAGGTTCACTGAGATACTTTTCGGCCCCGTCGCAGAGCACGGTGACGATGTAGCCGCGCTTGCTTTGGCGAACGAGGTCGGCGGCGATTTTGCGGGCAGCGGTGAGGTTGGCTCCGGCGGAGATGCCGACGAGCACGCCTTCCTCGCGGGCCATGCGACGCGTCATTTCGTAGGCGTCTTCGGTTTCAATCCAGATGTTGTCATCCGCGAGCTTTTCGTCGTAAATGCCTGGGACGATGGCGGTTGGCATGTGCTTCAAGCCTTCGAGGCCGTGGAACCCGCTCGAAGGCTGCGCTGAGACGCATTGGATCCAGGGCGCGTCGCGCTTGAAGCGGCGGGTGTTACCCATGAAGGTTCCGGAGGTGCCCATTGACGCTATAAAATGCGTGATGTCGCCCGAGGTTTGGGACAGGATCTCAACCGCAGTGCCTTCAAAGTGAGCCTTCCAGTTTGCCGGGTTATTATATTGATCCGGATAGAAATAGGCGTCAGGGTTTGTTTCGTAAATGTCGCGGCAGACGCGGATGGCACCGTCCGAACCTTGGTCGGGGTCGGAGAAGATCATTTCGGCTCCATAGGCCTTGAGGATGGCTCTTCGTTCGGAAGAGGCGTTGGCGGGCAGGACGAGTTTGACTTTATAGTCCTTCGCGGCGGCGACCATCGCGTAGGCGATTCCGGTGTTACCCGATGTGGCATCGAGGATGGTGCGTTGCGGAGTCAGCCGGCCGGTGCATTCGCCGTCCAGGATCATGTTGAGGCCGGCACGGTCTTTGACGGATCCGCCGGGATTAAGGAATTCAGCCTTGCCGTAAATATCAACGCCTGCATATTCTTGCGAGATTTTCTTCAAGTGAAGTAGAGGAGTGTTGCCGACCTGTTCGAGAACGGAAGTGGCCCGGGAAGATTGGAGTCTCGGAGCTGCGATGACGGTCGACATGGTGGCTCTCATCTAATGATATAGCAAGTTAGCGTCCATCGTACCATTCCCGCTCAAGAAAATCGGGAATGCGGTTCGCTTACCTCTTAGAAGAGATTTGGGATGCATTGGATGCAGGAACTTCTGCGTCCAGTAGGGAGCGGTAGAGGTCGCGCTGGCGGAGCGCGATCGCGTCCCAGTTGTAGCGTTTGACGGCAGTCAGCCGGGCTTGGTGCTCGAGAAAGCCCCGCTTCTCGGGGTTCTTGAAGAGACTGGCGATGGCCGCCGCGGTGGCTTCGCCCGAGTCGGCGATGACGATGTCGGTGCCGTCGTTGACCTCGAGGCCGTGGACTCCGCCGGTGGTGCTGACGATCGCTTTGCCCATGGCCATGGCTTCCATGATCTTGATATTGGTTCCGGCGGAGGCAAGCAGCGGCGCGACGACGGCGGTGGCGCGGCGGTAGGCCGGGCGGACGTCGGAGACGAAATCTTCGACCTCGATGCCGGGCTGGTTGAGGTCGAGCTGTGCGCGGTCGCGGAAGCGGTCGAGGTGATACTGATGGCGCGATCCGGCGATGACGTGGAGGGTTGGATTCAGGGGCGCGAGGCGTGGCCAGACTTCGCGGAGGAACCACTCGATGGCGAGCACGTTCGGCAAGTGGGCAAAGCTGCCGATGAAGAGCAGGCGCGCAGGTTCGGGGGCCTGATCGCTGGGCTCGAAGCGTTCGATGTCGACGCCGTTCTCTAGAGTCGCCGCGCGGCGCGCTCCGGCGACGGTTCTGCGGTCCTTCTCCGACATCGTTACGACGGCGTCGACGTGCTTCCACGCGGTCTTCTCAAACGTCAGCCAGCGGCGATGCTCCTGCTTGGTTTGCCAGTCGCCCTTTTGACGGAGCATCTGCGCGTACAGGTCGTAGGTGATGTCGTGCTCGACGAGAATGGATCGGGCGGGGGCGCAATCTTCGGCGTAGGCGGCCATCTGCGTGAATTCGAGCTGGACAATGCCGGGCTGCCACTTGTCGCAAGTCTGCTTGAGGGCGGCGTGGAATTCGGGGAGGTCGAACTCTTCGACGACATCGGGCCTTTTGGACGCCGGGCGCGCGTGGCTGCCGGTGCGCCGGACGGTGACGACTTCGGCGCAGATAGCCAGGAGTTCGGCGGGTACGGCTGCGCTCGCCGCATCGGCGGTTTGGACGTCGTCGACACAGGCGATGAGGACGAGGGTGAAGTCGGCCGCGGCGCGTCGCATCAAGTTAAAGATTCGAACTGCACCTCCATGTGATAGAGGGAAAGGAAGATAGGGACTGGTAATTACGACGACTGGCTTAGCGGGCTCTGGTCTTGCCCGTCCGGGGAAGACGGCGACGGCGCCGGTGGTGAGCGGGAGGAAGACGGATTCGGCGACTCCGTTTGCCGAACGAAGCCAAAGCGGGGCGTTGCGGGCCTCGTGCATCGCAGCGAGCGCGGGGAGAGATCCGGCGGTGTTGCGGAGGTTCAGGCGATCGATGGCGTAGCGCCAGAGGTAATCGAAGACGCGGGGTTCGAGGATGGTGCGCGCAAGGAAGCGGAGATAGTTGGTTTCGAGAATGCGCTCGAGCTGGTCTTCGGTGTAGTAGCGCGACGTCGTCGAGCGATGTGCGTGGAGGACGCGGGCGTGGGCGGCGAAGACCGTGGGCCAGGCCTGCTGCCAGCCGCGGACACCGAGGTCGAGATCTTCGCAATAGGCGGGTTCGTAAATCGTATCGAAGCCGCCGAGGGCGCGAAGCCGGCGCGTGTCGTAGAGCGAACAACCTCCGCTGCCGTAGAGGACGTAACTCAAATCTTCGCCTTCGGCGGGCTGGTCGCAGCGAAGCGGAAAGCTGGTGCCGTTTTGCCCGGGCCAGGGCATCACGGCTTTGCCGGTCTCTTCGCGGCGCTTGCCTTCGGGAAAGAAGATTTGTGCCGTCGCGCAAAACAGGTGCGGCACTTCGTCGAAGGCGCGGCGCAGGCCGCGCAGGAATCCGGGTTCGACGACCATGTCGTTGTTGAGCAGGCAGACGTGCGAGAAACGAGCGCGGGCGATTCCGCGGTTGACGGCGCTGGCGAAAGACAGCGGCTCAGTGTTCGTTTCGAGAATCACGGCGGCGTGCCGCTCCCGCAGCCAATCGGCGGTGCCGTCGCTCGATCCGTTGTCGACGACGATGATTTCGGTTGCCTCTTCGATGGCAGGTAAGCAGGAGGCGAGCAGGTCGCGGCCATTGCGCGAGGGGATGACGACGCTGATGCCCGCGGGCAGCGGCGCCGTCGAGATCCGGATGGGCGCGGCGTTGCCTTGCAGCGCTTTGCGTTGGGTACAAATGTCTCCGGCGAGCTTGGCGACGCGGTAGGCGATGGGGCGTTCGACCGCTTTCGGATTTCGGATCCGCCAGAGCCAGGTGTAAATGCGGCCACCGGGATTGGTGTGAAAGCGAAGCCAATTCTTCGCGCGCCACATGCCGTGCTTCGCAATCGACGGCGCGCTGCGGGGGTGCAGGCGGAAGTGGTCGAGGTTTTCGTTGAAGGCGAGCAAACGATGAGGGGCGGCCATCATTGCGGTCATGGCGCGGAGTTTCGCGAGCGGAATCCGCGGTTCAAGAATCGTGGCGGCGAGGCGGATGCGTCTTCCACCGAGTTTCGATTTGCAGAACGCGATGTTCTCGCGAATTCCCCACGATGGGTTGAAGGCGATCCACTCGGCTTGTTCGGCGGGCACCGGAAACTCGGAAACGACGATGAGCGGGAGCTCGGGGTGGATGGCGCGGAGCTTTTCGATGACGCCCGGTATGGTCGCCGGACTACCGGAGGCGAACAGGATTTTGACGGCGGCTGTCACGGCGTTAGATCAAATCGGCGAGCTCGGTCTGCTGGCCTTTCCACATGGCCAATGCCTGGGTGCAAAAGGCTGTTGATACGGGGTTTGAAAAGGGCAGGAAGCCTTCCGGCCTGCGGCCAAACCAGAATCCGCCGTCGTCCCGTTGGAACGAAGCGATCGAGAGGGCCTCTTCGCGCGCTTCGGCCGCGTGCAGAGGGACAAGGCCAGCGGTCGCGGCAAGCAGGCGCACGCGGAGCAACTGCCCGTTGACGTCGGAGCGTTCGAAGCGGTGGCGGATTTGACGGAGGAAGTGTGCAACGCGCGGAATGCCCGTGGTTAGGGCTTCGCGCGCTTCGGGGAGGTCCGGCGCGGCGAGCAGGGCTTCAAGGAAATAGCAGTAGGCGTGCAGCCGGTCCATCACCCGTTCGGGATTTTCGTCGCCGGGCAAGAACGTCTCGTGGGTCGCGAGCGCGCAGGCCAGCATTTGCGTCCACAACTGCAGCGGTTGCGGTTCGCGCGACGCGATGGCGATGTCGTGCCAGGCGAGTGCGGATTTCAATTGATAACAGCCCGGCGAACGCGACCAGCGGGGGTCATACGGGAGTGGCTGTTTTTCGGGGAGTTCGAGGATGGGATGGAAGCAGGCGTCGCCCAGAAAATCGAAGGCCATCGAGAGTGCGATCTGCTTGGCGCGATCGAGCAAAGCGGTGTCCTGGGTAACGCGCCAGAGGGCGAGCAGGCCGCGGATGATGATGCCGCAGTCGAAGAAATAGGCAAGTCCGGAGCTTTCTGCCGACAGTGCCTCGAAGGGCATGATGCAGCCGTTCGTGTCCCAGGCGGTGTCGATGAGGTAGGCGGCAGCTCGGCGCGCGCCTTCGAGAGAAGCAGTGTCGCTCGTAGTTTTGTAGGCGTAGACCAACGCGCTGACGGCGTATCCGGTGATCTCGGCGGAGACGGCGGCGTTGCGGTTCTGGTCGGTGTGGTGGAAGCGCGCGACTCCGCCGGAGGGCTCCTGAATTCCGGATTCAAGGAACCAACGGCTCGCGCGCAGGATGTCGTTGGTCAAACCGCTATTGTAACAACCGGTGTTGGTGGAAGCACCGATTCCGTGGAGCATAGCGGCTCAGCAGGCAGTGCGAAGCGGTCCGATATGGCGATGTCTCGGGAGTTCTAGACACATTGCAACGGGCCGGAGAGGAAAGCTGACGGACCTCGAGGGACAGTGAGCTTTTGAGAGAAATTGAGCTTTAGGTATCGTAGGCACCGATTCCGCCCCCCCCGATTCCGCCCCAAAGAATTGTGTCCAGGGTTCGTTGGCACAGTTCCGCCTCAGTTCCGCCTGCAACGGAGCCTTTCGGCTCTGTGCGCTCAGTTTCGACGCTACGCTTTGGGCGCGTCGCCCTTGGCTTCGCCGTTGCGGTGGCCGCTGCCGTGTTCCCGAATCCAGTTATCCACGATCTCGTAGAGCAGGTGCAGCTTGTCTTTTAAGTCGTCGGTTTCCGCGGCTAGTTTGCCGATGTGCTCATCGGCTTTGACCTGGGCGGACGCTAACTTCGTCA
The DNA here is from genome assembly GCA_043788745.1 of Acidobacteriaceae bacterium. Classification (GTDB taxonomy): domain Bacteria; phylum Acidobacteriota; class Terriglobia; order Bryobacterales; family Bryobacteraceae; genus JBBQWZ01. The sequence goes on along the minus strand of JAYVTO010000141.1, from coordinate 999 downwards.
TTTCACCGACCATGAGGACTTGGGAGGCGATCAGGTCTTTGACCGCTCCCCCGATATCTTCGTTCGACTTGAACAAGGCGTCGATATCGTTTTTCTGGCTCCGCCAGTTCTCGATCAGGTGACGCTGTGTGCTGTTCAGGTTCTGATAGGAATTGTGACTATCGGTTGCGAGGGACGCAACGCTTTTAGCGAGGGTTTCAAGTGTCTTCTCGATCCGCTCGAATCTTGGTTCGTACTCCATTGGGTTTTTCCTTTGTTTCCTGATCTCTCAGAATAGCAATACCGGGCTATAAAAATGCTGGCCCCGGAGAATTGGTTGTCTTCTCCGGAGCCAGTTGAACCGTTGGTTACTGCGGGGTCATCCTGGCGAACCTGGAGCGGCGTGAATTTGTCCGGCGCATAAAACCGGCGCGAGCCGGCGGCGGCGCGCAAGCAAAGCTTGGAGTCCTTGCGCGCTCGCACCAGCAGCACCGAGCGTTCCGGAATATCGCCAAAGCAAGTGCGGTTACAGAAGCTGCCATCGCCGGCCAACACCAACACTTTGTGGCGGCCACCGGCTTGGTCCAGTTCCATCCGCAGTTGCTTGCCCATCTCGACAAAACTGCGGGACAGATTCTGTTGCTTGACCGCTTCCCGGTACTGCTTCTGCATTTCTTCCGTGGACTTCTTGCCGGGCCGCTTGACGCGCGAGACTTCCTGGAAACGGACCGGCAAAGCGCGCGTGCCAACGGAACCGGTGCGATGCAGCGGCACCAGGAGCGAAGCCTGCAGAAAGCGCAAGCCCAGCACCAGATTGACGTGAAAGGGAGGCGACAAAGGATCGCGTTGATAAAACGCCTGGGGGATACAGCGTCCGGTCTTGCGCAACCGGGTATCATCGAGGGCCACACCCACCAAGCGCTTCCATGAGAAGGCCTACTTCTGTCAAGCGATAAATTTCTTTGGTCGTATTCGATCGGCTCCTGATCGCCGACCAACGGGAGGCGCCTTTGCGCTCTT
>JAYVTO010000140.1:0-2918 GCA_043788745.1 Acidobacteriaceae bacterium | reverse complement strand
TCCGGGTCGGACCAATCGACGTACGGGTTGCTATCGAGTACGAGCCAATGGGCGTTGCCGTAGTCGAAGGAATAATTCAGGGCTTTCGGAAAGCGCCCGGCGGCGGCCGCTTTGAACGCAGCCTGGTTCGCTTCCGGCCCTTTCAGGTCGGTCAAGGAGCGGTGCATCACGCCGTTGAGGGGCTGCCTCCAATAGAGAAAATACGCGAGGCCGTCGGGGTACGAGCCCATATCGCGCGATGCGGTGTCATGGTTGCCCGGCGCGGCGATGAACATCGTCGAGCGAATCAGCGGAGCGCCGTTCTTCGGCGACGCCTCGTCCGCGTTGTAGACCGGAAAATACTTTTCGCGATATTCGCTAATGCGCCCCCGCGCGTAGACGATATCGCCGGTGACGAACACGGCATCGGGCTTCGCCTGATACGCCTGGTAGGCCACTTCGCGCTGCGCGGGCGTACTCTGCGCGATGTCGCCGAAGATCACGAAGCGATAGTCCTGCGTTGCCGATTTTCGAGCGCGGCCCGTTGCGACGAACGGCGGCTCTCCGTCCTTCTTCACGGTATAGGTAAACGCGGAGCCCGGCGCGAGTCCCGTGATACTCGCCGTGTACACAAGATGCGGATCAATGCCCGGTACTGCAATGCGCTGCGACGCGGGCTTCTCGGCGGTTCCCTTGTCCGTTGTCATCCACCAGTTGCCCGGTTCATCCGGCGCATGCCAGACGACAACGACGGATTCCGTCCGCGCCAACTTCGGAGCGTCTCCCATTTGGAGGTACGGTTTGACGAGGAACCCATCGCCGCCGAAAGCGGCAACCGTGCAGAGAAGAGCAAGGAAAGTAGACTTCATCGCCCGCATTGTAGCAACTGGCTGTTGACGATTTCGTTACGGCCGAGTGGGCCACACCGGAGCCGGACAGCAGTTCTGCGGACACGCCTCGGGAACCGAACGGAGCGCGGCATGGACGAGGTCGCGCACGAGTGAAACGAAGAGAGGGTGCGTTTCGACCGTGCGCGCCCTCACCATGCGCATGCCCAGTTCCCGGCAAAGCTCGGCGGCCTCGGTGTCGAGGTCGTACATCACTTCCATGTGGTCGGACAGAAATCCGATGGGCAGGATCGCCACCTCGCGCACGCCTTGGGCATACAGCGTGCGCAGATGATCGCCGACATCGGGATCGAGCCAGGGTTGCGAGGGCGGCCCGCTACGGCTTTGGTACACCAGATCCCACTCGGACTTTCCGACGCGGGCCGCGACGGCAGCCGAAGCGTCTTTCAGTTCTCCCACGTAGGGGCTGGTGTCGGCCATCGACATGGGGATGCTGTGCGCCGTGAAGATCAGGCGGGCGTCCGGGAGTTCGCGGAGCGAATCGGACAAGCGATCCGCACAGGCGTCCAGGAACTTTGCGTGCCTCGAGAACGGCCGCAGCTTGATCACGTGCGGCGCGTCTCCACGGCCGTCGGCAGCAACTGCGGCGCGGGCCTTGGCGATGTCCTCGCGATATTGACGACAGCCGGAATAGCTGCCGAATGCCGAGGTCGCGACCGCGATGGCCTTGGTTACGCCGGCGTCCCGCATCTCGCGGAGCGTGTCCTCCAGCATCGGGTGCCAGTTCCGGTTTCCCCAGAACATCGGCACATTGGGACCTCGGTGACCAAATTCCAGGCGTAACTCTACGAGCAACTCCCGATTCTGGTCGTTGATCGGGCTGCGGCCGTCAAAGTGGTAATAATGTTCCGCGACTTCGAGCATCCGCTCGCGCGGAACATTCTTGCCCCGCAGAACGTTTTCAAGAAAGGGGAGGACGTCGTCGTGCTTTTCGGGCCCCCCGAAACTGATTAGCAGAAACGCGGCGTGATCGATTTGAGTCTCCACAGTTAGAGTGTAGATGCCGGCGCGCTCTTCATGGATCGAGAACCTTCAAGGCATCTTGGCACGGCAACTTACAACGGGTTTGGTTATAGTAGACACGATGCGGCGAAAGCGTTTCTGGCTGGCTGGTGGAGCTGTGATGGCGCTTGCCTGCGCGTTTGCCGGCACTATTTTCTGGAAGGCGTCCTCGGCGATCACCGAAAGCGGTGCCCAGATTCGCGAGCAGGGGCGAATTCGCTTTCGCGACGCGCGGCTGAATCGGGCCCTGTCTGCGGGTTTCAAACCGATCGGCTCGCCCGCAACCTACCGCGACATGGCCTTCTTGGGAGGGCTTCTTTATCTCGCCGGGCCTACGGGGCTGGCCGCTGTCGACACGCGGGGTACGCTTGTCGCGCAGTACCGGCCGGGCTTTGAACTTCCAGCCGCTCCGCTCACGGCAGCGGCAGTTGCCCGTGTTTCGGGGTCGGCCGAACCAGAGCTTTTTCTTGGAACCAACGGCGAGGGCATCCTTGCATTCGACGGGCGGCAGTTTCGGCAGATTCGGCCCGACGACGCGAACCTGCGCAAGGTAACAACGCTGCTCGCCTTGAAGACGGGTCGCGTCTTGATTGGCACGGACACTGCGGGTGTTCTGGTTTACGACGGCAAAAGTCTGGATGCCTTTCACCCGTCTCTCGCGGCGGCCCGCGTCACTTCGCTCGCCGGCGACGATACGAGCTTGTGGGTCGGAACGCAGAACCGCGGACTGCTGCACTGGCGATCCGGGGAGTTGACCTCGATCGATGGACTGCCGGACGCGCACGTGCTGTCGCTGGCTCTGGTGACCGCATCGAATTCGTCGGGCACGGAGCGGCTGTTTGCGGGCACGGCTCTCGGTGCGGTCGAGGTTAGTGGAGGCAAGATTGCCCGCCAAGTCGCGCCGGGATACTTCGCCCAGTCGCTGGCGGTGCGGGGCGAATCGCTTTTCGTCGGAACGATGGAAGAAGGCGTCGTCGAAGCACCGCTGCTTGCGCGGCCCGGTCGCGCGCCCGCGGCGGCCCGCGCGCG
>JAYVTO010000139.1:0-5559 GCA_043788745.1 Acidobacteriaceae bacterium | reverse complement strand
AGCGGCAAATGACATCGGCATTTCGAGTATATTTCCGCCGCCCCCGGTCCGCGAATGTAACTACCGAAACGGCGTTAGCCGGTTACATCAACGCAGGTGGATCGAAGCCACCCGCCCACTACTGCCGCTCGCCCAAACGAGCTTTCCCTTGGGAGCGACGCTAAGGGCATGGTACCCCTCGCCCGTGATGGACTGCCACTCTGCTTTCGGGCCGGGACGGTAGTCCGTTCCGGCTGGGCCGGTAATCAGAATGTGGTGGCCGTCGGTGATTACGGCCGACCGGAAGCCCTTTGACCCAGGGAGTTCCTGCCAAGTTGCTCCACCATCCGTGGTTTCACAAAGCGTCGCCGCAGCGTCTTTCAACTTCTTATAGTCCCCTCCAACCGCGAAGCCGTATTTGTCGTCATGGAAGGCGAGTCCGAAGACTCCCGCGCTGGCACTGTCGTGAGCGAGGGAAGCCTGCATCGCGGTCCACGTGCGTCCCCAATCATAAGAACTGAAGACACGGCCGCCGAGGAGTCCGCCGGTCGCGAACCAGGCGTAGCCAGAGCGATTCACCACAAGCGAAGTGTTGGAGGCGGCGAACGCTCCTTCACCATCGCGCGCGGTCGGGCCAGGGAGCCGGGACCAGGTGGCTCCGCCGTCTGAGGTGGCGAGTAAGAAGAACTTCCCATCCACCGGATCGCCCAAAACCAGACCGCGAAGGCCGTCATAGAAAGCGATGTTGTCAAAGAAGGCCTCCGGGATTCGGTTCTGGTGGACGAGAGTCCAATGCTGGCCGGAATCGACTGATCGGTAGATGCGGGACTTGGCGCCTGGGCCGGCCGACATGATGTGGACCGTCTTTCCGTCGAAGGTTTGAAGGCCGCGGAAGTCAAGATCTGTAGGCAATCCGGTCATGAGGGCCCAATGCTTGCCCGCGTCAACTGTTCTAAATACGCTGCCATCCGTGCCGGAGGTCCAGACCTCGCGATCGCTGACGGCTCGGATCGCGCGGAGCGAAGCTTTTGATTCCGTGGGAGTTAGCTTCCACTCGGCGGCCTGAGCGCAATGTAATACGCATAACACTGACAAGAAGTTGTAAAAACGTTTGTTTGACATGTAGCGGAAACCGATCCAAACCAAGTACAATAGAACCATGGCAAAGGTATGTCAAGTAACCGGCAAGAAGCCGATGTCGGGAAACCGGGTTTCCCATGCCAACAACAAGACCAAGCGCCGGTTCGAACCGAACCTGCACGATCAGCGTTTCTGGGTTCCGGCCGAGAAGCGTTGGATCCGGTTGCGGGTATCCGCCAAGGCGATGAAGACCATTGATAAAAATGGTATCGAACAGGTCCTCCGCGAGATGCGCGGACGTGGTGTGAAGGTCTAAGGGGATACCAGAATGGCAAGAATTCTTATTAAGCTTGTTTCTACCGCAGGAACTGGTCACTTCTATACGACTTCGAAGAATCCAAAAACGAAGACGGAGAAGATTCTGCTCAAGAAGTTCGACCCTAAGATCCGCAAACACGTAGAGTACAAGGAATCCAAGATCTGAAGTTTTATGGGAGCGCCGTCATGGAAGCTCCCTTTTCGTCTTTAAACCACTTTCGTCAGTGTTAGTTGTCAGTGATTGTTGCACCTCCTTAATTGCACTTTTGGCCGCCTCGGATGAGGCGGCCTTTTTCGTGCGTTACTAGCCGCCTGAGCCGAGGGCCATGAATCCCAGCGAGCCCTTGAACGGTTTTTGGCTGCGACAGCTTCAGGTTGCCGATTCCTTCGATCAGAATATCGATGACTGACTCATGGGTGTTCTGCTGCTGCTCAATTTGGTTTACCCGGAGAGTGAGTTAGCATCTTCCGAAGTTGTACGAACGCGCGAACGATGCGGATGCTCATCTGCGCGGTTTGGTCGCTTTTGAGCACCGAGGCCAGCACGGTGACGCCATGCTCAGTGAACGCATAGGGCGGACGGCGCAGCCCCATTTTGTCTCCTGGATTGGACGTCACAAATTGTGACCTCCAATCTTCGAGCTCCTCCTTGATCAACTGGAACATGAAATCTTCGGGAAATCGCTCGACGTTCCGTTTGACTCCCTGGTTGAGGGCCTTGGTCTGCATCCCGTAGTAGTTCAGCGATGTCGGAGTCGAACATCACCTTAACACTCCGGATCACGTGGATTCGGGTGCCTATGCGATTGGGTATCGCAATCGCTGCTGGCATGAGGCTTAATTAACGGAAGGAACTGATCCAGATCCTGGACGCCCAGCGCCGCGAGTGAAACTTGTTCTTACCCCACGGACCGGCCCAAGGCCAGGTCACGCGGTAATAGCGGTTGAGACAACCCTCACACCTGTAAGGCCCTAGCAGGAAAAATCTCAACAGATGATCGAAGAACCCAGACGGCTTCGACGGCCGGCATTGGTTCTGCCCACACTTCAGGCAAATGTTTTCCATGACTCACTAACCTCCCGTAATACTTAGAGCGCTATTCACCCCGGAGGATCCGGTCGCGAAGCCGTAAGTAGTTTTCCGGTCCTTGTGGACTCGGCACGTACGCCTTGTTGCACCACTGGGAAGCATTCTTGATCCCTAGTAAGTGGGTGACATCCTCCACAGTCCAGTGACTGCGGAGAGCAGCGTCCTGCCGCGCGTTGCGTTCGACAAGACTCCTGATAGTTAGTGTATTTTCGGGGGCAGTTTTCTCAAAGATTGTACAATATTTTTTCCACCAAACCCTTTGGGATGAAGCATCTACCGGAAACATGAGAGGTGCTAGATTACCCGGAGTAGGAAGACTTCCCTCGACCTGTGCGACTACGACTCTTACCTCCATTGGGTAGGAAAGCCATCGTTGATCGACCCAAACCTGCGGATCTACCTTAATCCTTTCCACCTTTGCGTCCTTAGGCACGAAGATATCTAGCCAATAGGTATCCACCTTCTGCCCCGGGATTCCCTGATCGCCTATCTTGCTCGGGTAAGGAAGATCCACTGGTTTTAGGCCATCGGGGATCCACCGGCCGTCGTCCAGGTGTTGAAAGACTTCCTTGTACACCTTGACCTGTACGGCATCATCTGGGTTAATTCCTACGTGTAGGTAGTATTGCTTACCAGGGTCAACATCAACTACTACTTGAAATGAAGCGTAGGCATTGCGGGCTACCGCTGGCGAGAGGATCTCCCGTTGTCCATCCTGGCGATCTTCCTTGACGATCTGTCCGAATGGGTCCAGGCGCTGGAATTCCGACAAGACGTTGATTTGTGCGACGGCTGGAAATAGAAAAAGGCCGTAACCGACAACGGCTTGCACTAGTTGTCGGAGTACGGCCTGCATAGAGTTAAATTCCTTGGCTGTTACGCCAGATCGAACTTCTCCTGGTGGATAGCCGGATCGCTCTTCACCAGCACCGGACGCTTGAGGATCTCTTCCATCTCTTCCAAATACTGGTTGTGATGGGACTTGAGCACCTTAGCGACTTCTGGATGACAGCGAAGCATGACATTCGAGCCGTCGACCGCAGCCGCGATCTTCTGCGCCTCGACGAGGATCTCGCCAAGTACGGTGGTGACCGACTTGACCGACCCGGCGCCTTCGCAGTAGGGGCACGGCGCGCACAGGGCGCGTTCCAGACTCTGCTTGACGCGTTTCCGGGTGATGGCAACCAAGCCGAAATCGTTGAACTGAAGGATCTTATAGGGCGCACGGTCCTGGCGCATGGCCTCTTCGAGAGCGGCCATGACCCGAGCGCGATTTTTGCGCTCGTCCATGTCGATGAAGTCAATGACGATAATGCCGCCCAAATCGCGCAGGCGAATCTGGCGGACGATCTCCTTGACTGCCTCGACGTTCGTCTTGACGATCGTGTCCTCGAGCCGGTTCGACTTGCCGACGAATTTGCCGGTGTTAATGTCGATAGCGACCAAAGCCTCGGTCTGGTTAATGACTATGTAGCCACCGCTTTTCAACCAGATCTTCGGCCGCAGGGCCTTCTCGAGCTCCATCGTGATGTTGAACGCATCGAAGATCGGCACCGGACGAGTGTAGAGCTTGATCTTGCTGACCAGGGCCGGTTGGAACCGCTGTACGAAGCGCATGACGGACTCGTACATCTCCTCGTTATCGACCCAAACTGCCTTGAAGTGTTCGTTGAACTGATCGCGCAGAATCCGTTGCACAATATCAAGATCGTGGTGCAGCAAAAGCGGGGCAGGGCGCTTTTCAGCCTTCTGCCGAATGTCCAGCCAGAGGTTGTGCAGAAAGAGGATATCGGCCGTCAACTCTTCTTCGCTTTTGCCCTCACCCGCGGTGCGGATGATGCAGCCGCCGGTGATGCCGCCGCGGGCATTTTGCAGGATGCGCTTCAAACGGTGCCGCTCTTCGTCGGAGGCGATCTTGCGACTCACGCCCATGTGGTCGAGCGTCGGCATGTAGACGACGTACCGGCCGGGTAGAGCGATGTGGGAGGTGATGCGGGCTCCCTTTTGGCCGAGGGGTTCCTTGGCGATCTGGACGATGATCTCCTGGCCTTCCTTCAGCAGGTCGGTGATGGAGATCGGGGTACCGCTACTCGGGCGGGGGAGTGGCGAAACTACCGTTGCGGGCACGGCGCTGGGAACTGCTGCTGCTGCCTGGGGAGTAGCCTCTTGGGGAGCACGGTTGTCGCCGCGACGGGCGCCTCCGCGGTCTCCACCACGGTCACCGCGTCCGCGTCGCATGCGGCGTCCGCCGCCACGGTCTCCGCCGGCGCCCGCTCCGGCTTGGCGCTGCTGGTAGCGTCCGCCTTCGCGGATCTGAGCCTGCAGAGGGGCGCTTTCGTTCGTTAACGGCTGCTGCTCGTCACCTTCCTCTGGGTAGAGGTGGGGCATGACTTCGAGACCGGACTCGGCCGCCTCTTGGGCTGCGTCCGCCTCGTCGTCGGATTCGAAGATCATTTCCTGGATCTCGTGATCCTCTTCGTCCTCGACGATACCCGAGTGATGCTCTTCCGCCACGGCTTCGAGTTCTGCCTCATAAACGGTGTGCTCCTCGTGAGGGTGTTCGTCATGGTGCATGAGTTCAGCAGTGTCGTCGACCTCATCGTGGATGCGCTCGGGATGAACTGGCGCGTCGGGCAAGGCGTTAGCCGGGGGATGCTCCTGCGGCTCCTCGGTGGTAATAATCGTGTCCGGCACGGGTGCGTAATGGGCAACCACCGGCTCGTGGTGCTCGACGAGGGCGGCTACCGGTTCCGGCTCGGGCTGAGGAGGGGCAACAAGGTGGTGCACGGGTGCGACAGGCTCGTGGACCACGACTTTGGCGATTTTCTGAACCACAGGCAAGCGAACTGGGGGAGCGGCGGGAGTATGCCGGTACTTGGCAAGCGACTCACCGGGTAGGACGAGCACTTCCTCGGCGGAAACGGCTTCGACGACTTCCTCAAATTCCTCTTCTTCAACTGCGCTTTCCGCGCCGGCGGCATCGGCTACGGGTGCCTCGGGGGCGTACTTGGAATCCGGGAAACCGTGGCCACGGCCACGGCGGCGACGGCCACGGCGGCCACCCCGGCGGTCATCGTTACGGGAATTTATTG
>JAYVTO010000138.1:0-4283 GCA_043788745.1 Acidobacteriaceae bacterium | reverse complement strand
CTGCAGGCATCCGCTCACTTCGCGTAACGGGTAGGCTGTTCGCGGTTCTTTGCTGGCGGGTGGCCGGGGAGCATCCCCGTACTAAAGAGCGGAGTGACCCGCCCTAAAGAGCGGGGTTATAGGATCTGCTCGTTGCGCCTCGCTCATATTAACCTCAGTATCGCGGGAGAGTCTGGGCGGCAATTCCCGGCGGGGAATACTGCAACCGTGCAGAAGCATACACTCAATTGGTATGCAAAGACATTTACTGTCTCTCCTCGCGCCGGTAGTGCTGCTCCTCGCAAACTCGGCATGCGCTCAAAAGACGGTGGATCCAATCTTCAAGAACTCAGAGGGTGTGGCGATCAAAGGATTCGACCCCGTCGCGTAATTCGACCAATCAAAGGCGGTGAAAGGCTCCGCGGAGATCACCCACCAATACATGGGAGCCAGGTGGCAGTTCGCCAGCGCTGCCCATCGCGATCAGTTCGCCGCCACTCCGGAAACATTCGCCCCAAGTTTCGGCGGATATTGTGCGTCGGGCGTCAGCAAGGGCTACGCCGCGGAAAGCGATCCCGAAGTATGGCGAAGCATCGAAGGCAAGCTCTACCTGGACTTCAACGATTACTATCAGAGGAAATGGGAGCAGGGCGGGAGGACGCGCATCGACTTGGCGAACAAGAACTGGCCGACGCTCAACAAATAATCTAGTAAATAGCGCGGCGCTGGATCTCGCCTTTGCTCGCGTAGCTGAATCGAGGCTGCGGCGAGCAATTTCCGAGAATCAGACCCGCCATGTATTCGCCGACAGCGGGGCCGTGCTTGAAACCATGCCCGGACCCGCCCCCAGCGAACCAGATATTCTCAGCCTCGGGGTGACGATCAAGCAGAAAGTCGCCGTTCGAGGTGTTCTCGTACTGACAGACGCGCGATTCAAGCAGCGGGGCATCGTGCAAGGCTGGTAACCGTTCCGCAAGCACTCGACGCATTGCAGCCAGGCTCGCCGCGTGAACAATACGATCCCCGGTGTCGGGATCAAAGGCAACGCCGTGTTCGTCGACGCCGATCTTGAGGCCGCGATTCTCCACATCCGGAACACCGTAGATATCGCCGACGTCCACCCAACACGGCATATCGGGCGCGCAAAATCGGCGGTCGCCGGGCTCGGTTCCGAAGAAGAAGACTTCCTGCCGCGTCGAGAAAATGCGACTTCCCAACTCGCGCGGAAACAGTTTCGGGAGCCAGGGCCCGGACGCGAAAACGAAATTAGCAGCGGAAAGATCGAGCCCGCTCACCGTGGTTAGAGCCTGCGTTCCGGCTATTGGCGGAAGCACAGCTTCGAGCAGGACCTGAACGCCGTCGGCCCGCAGTTCCGCAACCAGCGCCTGCACGGACCGCCGGGCCATCTGCGCCCCGCTTTCCGGCTCGTACACACCGAGACTCGATTCCGCGAACGGAAACTGCGGAAAGCGAGCACAAAGCTGCCGATGCTCCATCACTTCGTAGGGAACATGGAGCGCGGCCAGCGTATCGATAGTCGAAGTGATTCGGGAATCGCCGCAGGTCGAAAACCGCAAAACTCCCGTCTGATGAAACAGCGATCCGCCCGCGCGCTCAGACAGAGCACGCCATTGCGGGAGGGAATTTTTCGCGAACTGCCCGTAAACGAGATCGCCGTAGCCGCAGCGCAGAATGCGCGATTCGCCACCGGAACTGGCCCGCGAATTGGCAGCGCCGTACGCGTCCACAAGAAGCACGCGCTGACCAGCGCGGTGCAGGTGGAACGCAATCCAAGCGCCGAAGGCACCCGCTCCCACCACCACGGCGTCGTACGTTTTCGATGGCATTCGATGTAGCAGGCGCTGCCCCGCCGTCCATTAGTCGAGCGGATCGACGACCAGCTTCGCAAGCTTCTCGCGATGATAGTTGCCATCGCCAAACGCGATCTCGGAGCCCTTCGCCCGGCGATAGAACAGGTGCACGTCGTTCTCCCACGTGAAACCCATTCCACCCTGCACCTGCACGCCCTTGTTGCCGACTTCGCGGAACGCGTCGCTCGCATACGACTTCGCGACCGACACTGCCGCGGCCGCGTCCGGAGCGCCTTCCGTCAACGCCCAACCGGCATAGATCGCCGCCGAACGCGTGCACTCGGTGGCCACCACCATGTCCGCGCACTGATGCTGCACGGCCTGGTACTGTCCCACCGGCTTGCCGAACTGCTTGCGCGTTTTCACATAATCGACAGCAAGTTCCATCACCCGCTGCATGCCGCCCGCCATCTCGGCGGTAAGCGCGGCCGTCGCGAGTTGCGTCGAGCGATCAAGAGCCGCGCGTGCCTTCGGACCAGCCGCGAGTTCTTCTGCCGGAGTTCCATCAAACGTCAGCTTATACAGCCTGCGCGTCATGTCCATGCCGGCCATCGGTTCGATTGTAAGTCCCTTGGCTTTCGCGTCGACGACGTACAAGCCGCCGCGCGTCGCAACTACGATGAAGTCGGCTACGCCCGCATCCGTGACAAACCACTTCTGGCCCGTCAACGTGCTACCGCCAGGCATCGACCACGAATCCGGATCCCACGATCCATTCTGCTCCAGCAGCGCGAGCGTCGAACGCATGCTGCCATCGGCAATCGGAGCGAGATACTTTTTCTTCTGCGCATCGCTTCCGGCGGCATCAATCGCCGTACCGGCCATAAACACGGTCGAAAAATACGGCCCAGGCAGATTCGCGCGACCCATCTCTTCGAGCAACGCCGCTGCTTCCACCATGCCGAGTCCGAGCCCGCCGTACTCTTCCGGGAAGATGACGCCGGTGAAGCCTTGCTCGGCCATCTTTTTGTAAAGAGCTTCGTCGAACGCGGTCGGCGTTTCCATCAAGCGCCGCACTTCGGCCGAAGGGCACTCAGCCGCCAGGAACTTCCGGGCGTTTTCTTTGAGAATGCGTTGCGATTCGCTAAGTCCAAAATTCATGTCTGTATCCTTGCCGTGATTCTTCGCCGTGATTCTTCGCCTAGTAGCTCTTCGGCAGTCCGAGCACGTAGTGCCCGATGATGTTGCGCTGGATTTCGCTCGTGCCCGCTTCAATCGTATTGCCGCGCGAACGCAGGAAGCCGTAGTTCCACATGCCATCGTCTACGGCGTCCGGCGACTCATTGGTCAACTGCGCATACGGTCCCAGCAATTCCATCGCGAACTGCTGTACGCGCTGATTGAGTTCGCTCCAGATCAGCTTCTGCACCGAGCCTTCGGGTCCCGGAACACCACTCTGCGAGATCCGCGAGAACGCGCGCATCTGATTCAACCGCATGACTTCGATCTCGGCGTAGATCTGGCCCAACTTCTGCCGGACGATCGGATCCTTCGCCTTACCCAGCGAATGCGCAAGCTCAACCAGCCGGTTGAAGTTGCGCTTGTACGTGATGGTGAGACCCGCGCCGAACGTTCCGCGCTCGTGCATCAGCGTGCCGATCGCCACGTTCCACCCATCGTTGACTTTACCGACGACGTTCTCGACCGGAACGCGGACATCGCGGAAGAACAGTTCGTTGAATTCCCTTTCGCCCGTCATTTGACGCAGCGGCCGGACCTCGACCCCCGGCGTCTTCATGTCAACCAGGATCACCGTGAGGCCCTTGTGCTGCGCAACGCTCGAATCGGTTCGAACAACCAGTTCGCACCAATGCGCGGCCCAACCGTAGCTATTCCAAACCTTCTGTCCATTGATGACGTAGTCCTCGCCGTCGAGTTTGGCTTCCGTGCGGAGGTTCGCGAGATCGCTACCCGCGTTCGGCTCGGAGAAGCCCTGGCACCAAATCTCTTCGGCGCTCAAAATTTTCGACAGATAGCGTTGCTTCTGCGTCTCGTTGCCGTACGCGATAATCGTCGGCCCGATCAGCCCAAGGCCAAGCACGTTCGCCATCGGCGGCGCTTCAGCGCGAGCCATCTCTTCGTTGAAGATCACCACTTCCATCGTGGATGCGCCGCGCCCGCCGAAGTCTTTCGGCCAATGGACGCCGGCCCAGCCGCCATCGTACAGCTTGCGCTGCCACTTCTTCAAATACTCAAAGCGAGCCTCCATGCCGCCCTCGGAGTTGCGGATTTTGATCCAGTCCTTGGGCACGTTGGCATTCAGCCAGCCGCGCAATTCATCGCGAAATGCAGTTTCTTGGGGGGTAAGATTGAGATCCACGCCGAAGTCCTTCCTGGTCGCTCGCACGCAGTGGCCTCAGCCGCGCAGGGTAACACTGTGAAGGTGTCCGAACGAACCCATGATGGTACCAAATGAAGCGGAGAAATGTGCCG
>JAYVTO010000137.1:0-23215 GCA_043788745.1 Acidobacteriaceae bacterium | reverse complement strand
CAGCGCCCGGCTCTAATTGCCGCAGTTCTATTTTTCCTCGCGAGCGGCTTCTACACGATTCCGCCCGACGAGGTTGGGATTATTGAGCGATTCGGCCAGCGTGTGCTGCCACTGCGGGAGCCAGGGTTGCACTACAAGCTGCCGGTGCCGATTGCGTACTTAACTCGCGTTCCGGCGCGGCGGACTCGCGTGCTGGAGATTGGCTTCCGCTCCGGAGTTACTTCCGGCGACGCAGAGCCTGCATCGTACGAATGGAACCAGCAACACCGCTCGGGCCGCTTTCAAAGGCGTCCGGATGAATCGCTGATGTTGTCGGGCGACCAGAACATGATGGAAGTGAATGCTTCGATTCACTACAGGCTGCGCAAGCCGGACGAATTCCTACTTCGACAATTAGATGGGGAGACAACGGTTCGCTCCGCCGCGGAGTCCGTGCTGCAGGGCGAGGCGACGGCCACGGCGCTCGATGGAATTCTCACCTCTGGCCGGTTAGCGGTAGAGGCTCGCGTGCGCGCCGCGCTGCAGCAGCGTCTCGACAAGTATGACGCGGGCGTTGAGGTACTCGGTGTACGCTTGCTCGACGTGCATCCGTCGCTCGAAGTCGTCGACGCATTCCGCGACGTATCCGGCGCGTATGAAGAGAAGAATCGATTGATCAGCGAGGCCGAGGGGTATCGCAACGAGCAGATTGCGGTGGCACGCGGTAACGCCGAGGCTCGCGCGCGGAACGCGCAAGGCTATTCGATTGGGCGCAAGAATCGGGCCGAAGGCGATGCCAGCCGCTTCACGCAGTTCGAGGAGGCATTCCGGCAGAATTCGGCGATCACCGAGACTCGGCTGTTCCTCGAGGCGATGGAACAGATTCTTCCTGGTAAACGAAAAATGATTGTGGACTCGAGCAAAGCACGACGGTCTTTGATTCTTCTCGAAGATGGCGTGGAACTCTCTCCGGCGCAACTTCCAGCAGTCGCGCCGCAACGCGGACGTCCTGTGGAATAACAAATGCAGAATATGGGAACTCTTCGACGCTATTATCCGGCCGCAGCGACAGCCGCGGCCTTGCTCTTCTTGTGGCTCACATTCTTCACGATCCGCGAGACGGAGTTCGTATTGATCACGCAGTTCGGGGAGCCGCTGTATGCCGTAAGCGACGCGGGGCTGCACATGAAGTGGTTCTTCCAGACTTCGACCTATTTCGACCGGCGCCTGCGAATCTACAATCCGCGGCCTTCGGAATTTCTGACGCGCGACAAAAAAAATCTTGTGATTGACAGCTACGTCGCGTGGCGCATCCAGGATCCGAAGCGTTTTGTCGAAACAGTGGGCGATCCCGTGGCGGCGGAGATGCGCCTGCACGACATCGTGTGGTCGGGGCTCTCGGCGACGCTGGGCACGCATGATCTCGAATCGATCATTACAACGAGCGCGGAAGCATCGAAGGCGAAGTCGATGCTCGATGATCTGGCCGTGTTGACGGACCGTGCGGCGCTGAAGGAGTACGGAATTCAGGTCGTCGATGTGCGCATTAAGCGCTTAAACCTGCCGGAGCAGAACAAGCAAAGCGTATACGCGCGGATGCGTGCCGAGCGCGAACGGATCGCGCGGCAATATCGAGCAGAGGGCGAAGAGCAGGCCTTGCGGATCCGCGCCGACGCCGATCGGCAGAAAGAGGAGATCCTTTCCGCAGCCTACAAAGAGGCGGAGAAGATCAAGGGCGAGGGCGATGCTGTTTCGACGCGAACGTATAGCGCGGCGTATTCGCGCAACCCGCGATTCTACAAACTGCTGCGCACGCTCGAATCGTACAAGAAGATCTTCGACGACAAAACGACTGCGATTCTCAGTTCGGATTCTGAACTCCTGCGCGTGCTGACGCGAGGCGAGGCTGGCGCAAAGTGATCGGCTTGGAACAAGCCGCACCGGCTCCGGCGTGGCGCAGACGCTGGTGGATCGGCCTCGCGGGGCTCTGGCTGCTCACGTCGATTTACATCGTACGGGCCGATCAGCAAGCAGTGGTCTCACGGCTTGGCGCGATCGTCGAACCGCGCGTGATGCCCGGGATTCACCTTTCGTTCCCGTGGCCGATCGATCAAGTAACGCGGCTAAAAGTACAGCAGCTACAGCGGCTCGTAGTTGGCGGCGAGATGTCGGACACGGCCACGGGCCGGGCGCAGCCTTCGCAAGCGCAGTTCTTGACGGGTGATCAGAACCTCATCTACATGCGCGTGGTCGTCCAGTATTCAGTGGGCGTGCCGGTTGAGTATCTGTTCCAATCCGCCGACGTCCGAAAGCTGACCGCATCCACCGTGGAATCGGCGCTGGCGCAGAAGATCGCCACGCGGACCGTCGACGCAATTCTCACCACCGAGAAAGCGGCGATTCAGGAAGAAGTACGTGCGATGGCGCAAAAGCTGTTGAACGACGATCGCGCCGGTGTCTTGCTTTCGACGGTGAACATTGAATCCGTAACGCCGCCCGCCGAGGCCGCGGATGCCTTCCGCGATGTCGCCAGCGCGCGCGCGGACGCGGCGCGTATCTTCAGCGAAGCGCAAGGCTACGCCAACGACGGCATTCCGAAGGCGCGAGGCGAGGCGCAGCAGTCGCTCGAATCCGCGCAGGGCTATCGCCGGCGAAAAATGGATGAAGCCGAAGGCGACGCCTCTCGTTTCACGCAGGTAGCGCGGGAGTATGCAAAGGCGAGCGAAGTGAACGGCCAACGGCTGTACCTCGAGACAATGGAAGCGATCCTGCCGAAGATTCGCAAGCTGATCGTCGACAAGAACGGCAACCTCGACCTCACGATCATTCGCAAGGGCGAGAAATAGGCCTTCGTGACCAAGCAACGAAAGGCGCAGATCATCACGACCGTTCTGCTGGCGGGTGCGCTCGGCGTCGCAGCAGGCCGAAAAGCGAACTGGACTTTTCAAAACCTGCTGCCTGGGCACGTAGCGTCAGAGGCAGGCCCGCAGGACGCTGTCTACGCGATGCTGGACGCCGCCCGCGACGGCGACGTCACTAAATACATGGCAGCGTGCACAGGGCAGATGGAGGCTTCATTGCGTCAATCGATACGCGAGTCTTCGGAAGACGCGTTTCGGCAATCGCTGCGGAACGGCAGTGCTTCGCTGAAAGGCGTGGCGGTAATGGAGCCGGAGCGAATCAACGAGCGCGAAGTGAAGCTTCGCATCGAGTACGTCTACGAGGATCGTAGCGAGGGCCAGACGATGTATCTCGAGAAGGTAAGCGGAGCATGGCGCGTTTCGCGTGTCGAAACAGCCGAGCGAGTGAAGACGGTTGTGCCGTACGGCACTCCGGCGCAATAGCGATCCACTCTACTCGAGGAGTAGCCTGCCTTCGTCGTCTCCACCTTCGCCTTACGCTCTGGAGCGAAGTTACGTCCACTCCACCCATGCAATCGCACGCCATCGGTATCGACTTCGGAACGACCAATAGCTCGATCGCGCGCGCGTTCGGCACGGGCGAGACAGAAGTGGCGCGGTTCGCCTTCAACGGCGCTTTAACCGATTCCTATCGCTCGCTGCTCTATTTGGAGAAATCTGCGAATCGAGCCATTGAATCGTGGACGGGGCCGGAGGGCATCGAGCATTACCTCGCCGCGGATCCCAAGGGCCGCCTTATTCAAAGCTTGAAATCGTTCCTGACCACCCGGAACGTGACCGGTACGGAGGTGTTCGGGCGGCGGCGTACATTTGAAGATCTGATCTCGCGAATTCTCCGCGATCTCCGGACGAAGGCCGAGGCGCAGTTCGGCATCGAGATTCGTTCCGTCGTTGCCGGACGGCCCGTGCGCTTTGTCGGAGCGGAATCGGAGGAGGACAACGCGTACGCAGAGTCGCGGCTGCGGGCGTCATTTCAGACGGCGGGTTTCGATTCCGTTCACTTCGAGATGGAGCCAGTCGCGGCGGCCCACTACTACGAGTCGACGCTCGACCACGACGAACTGATTCTGATTGGCGACTTCGGCGGAGGTACCAGCGATTTCTCGCTCATCCACGTGGGTCCATCGATTCTTACGCGGGGACGCACTCCTGCAGACCTGCTCGGTAATGCGGGCGTGGGCATCGCCGGAGATGCATTCGACGCCAGGATCATCCGGCATCTGGTATCTCCCGCGTTTGGCGCGGGAACGAATATTCGTTCGATCGATAAGATTTTGCCCGTGCCAACCTGGATCTACGCAAAGCTCGAACGCTGGCATCATCTTTCGTTCCTGCGCGCAAATGAAGTGATGAGCATGCTTCACAGCGTGCGCGGGCAGGCGCTGGAGCCGAAGCGCATTGACGCACTGATTCATCTCATCAACGAAGATCTCGGCTACCAATTGCATCGCTCTGTGCAGCAGGTTAAATTCGCACTGTCGCACGAGGACACGGCGCAGTTTGCTTTTTCGGATGGTTCTATCGAGTTGAACGCGCCTGTGAAGCGAGCGTCATTTGAGCGCTGGATCCGCGACGAACTGCGGCAGATCGCCGCTTGCGTGGATTCGTTGATCGCGACGGCGCGTGTTGGCCGGAACGACGTCGACATGGTATTCCTTACCGGAGGTTCGTCATTTGTTCCGGCAGTTCGATCCATCTTTGAAGAGCGGTTCGGGCGCGCGAAGATTCGGGCGGGAAATGAATTCACTTCGGTGGCGCAGGGCCTGGCACTGAAGGCATCCGCATTGCAGCGCGCTTAGCCGTTGAGCAGCGCAGCCACTCGAGACGCACTTGCGGCAAAGGGATGCCAGCTCGCATACTCTTTCGCGGCCCTGGCGCAAGTGGTGCGGCGCGCGTCGTCGGACAGCATGCCGGCCAAAGCCGATCGTAATCCCTTCGCCGTTGTCATCTCGCCGAACTCCGGACGCATCACGGCACGCGCGCCGGCATGGTCGAGGCAGACTACCGGCAAGCCCGCCTGCATGGCTTCGAGCAACGTCAGGCCGTAGCTTTCGTGTCTCGAAGGAAACACGTAGAGATCGGCGAGCGCAAAGAAACTCTGCTTGCGAAAACCCGTGACGTGACCAGGAAACACAACGCGAGTGCGCTGCAATCGGCTGGCAAGCGAATGAAGACGATCGAGGTGCCGCCGGCCGTGCATGTACGCCGCACCTCCACAGAGGAACAGCCACAGCGGACGCACCGGGAAGTCGTCGCGTTTTTCCCATTCGAGCAAAGCTTCGAGAAGCAGATCCTGGCCTTTCTCCGGAGAGACTCGGCTCAGCGTCAGCAGTACCAGCGCGTCGCCGGGAACGCCGAACTCGCGGCGGAGTTCGGCGGAATCGGCGCCAGTCGAGGCCACAGCGGCTCCCCACGGGATCACGTGGATCTTGGCTACAGGAGTTCCCGGATAACAGGCAACGAGCGTATCCTTCATCATCGGCGACGGCACGATCAGGCCTGTCGAATTCGCTACGCTCGCGGCTTGCTTCTCGAAGACAAGATCGAGAATACGCGGCGTGAATCGGCGCAATGGCCCCAATCCTCGCCAGACAGCGGTAAGCGTGGAAGGTTGCACCACGCCCTTGCAGTAGATCGCCGCGATGTAAGCGACGACGTCGACGTGATAAATCGTGAAGATGCGAAACCCGCGTTGCGCGAGCGCGCCAAAGTCCGGCGCTTCGGAAATATCGTTCACGAGAACGGTGGCGTTCGCCGGATCGTGTTTCAGGATCTCGGCGGTTGCGGCGTTGTCGAAGGCGCGACAGAACTCCGCATAACGTCGCTCGCTGTAGGCGATGAGGTCCGCACCGCGCGGCGCGGCGGTGCCAAGGATCGCCGGAGTGATAGCGCGCACGTTCAGGGCCTTAGAAGTGCGCCATTCCTCCGTCAACATTTCAAAAACAGCGCCGCCGCCGCCCAGCGGAACGCGCTCGGACGCAAAGCCGCCGTGGGCGGCGCAGTACAGAATGGTTTTCGTCGGCAGGCAGGCTCCTTTATCAACTGGCGCGGCCGTGTCATTGGCACATGAAAAGACATTGGGCGCGCACTTGCGCCACTAGAGACTGAGATCCTGAAGCCCGAAGTTACCGCCGCAGATCACGAGCACGACGTGGCTGTCTGGCGTAAAGCGGTCCTTCAAGCGTTCCGCAGCCGCATAGTTGCAGCCGGCGGCGGGCTCGATCAAGATCTTTGCGCGTTCAAGAATGAGGCGGACAGCCATCATCGCCTCGGCGTCAGTGACAACGACCAACGACTCCGCGTACTGTTTCGCGAGCGCGTACGTCGTCTCGGACGCGGACGGCGCCCCCAGCGTTTTCGCGATCGAGGTGATTGCGGGAATCGTCACCGGATGACCTGCCTCGAACGCAAGTTGCATACAGTTTGCGCCGACCGTTTCCACGGCGAACATTCTCGCCGATGTCTTCAAAGTCTTGATCGCGGTCGCGACTCCGCCGAACATTCCGCCGCCTCCAATCGAGGCGAACACGTCGGTCACTTGCGGTAAGTCCTCTACGATCTCAAGGCCGATGGTTCCCTGCCCCGCCATCACCGTGGCGTCGTCGAAGGGGTGGATAAAGGTCCAACCCTTGCTTTGGTATTCGGCGATCTGGGCAAACGCCTGATGCACGGTTTCGGTCACGACCACCTCCGCACCGTAGCCCCGGGTCGCCTCAACCGAAGTCGCGGGCGCGTTACTCGGCATCAGGATTACGGCCCGCATGTTCATCGCACGAGCGACGTAGGCGACCGCTTGCGCGTGATTGCCTCCGCTCACCGCAACCAGCCCCACCGAGCGTTCGGCTTCGGTGAGCGTGAGCGCCTTGTTGAAAGCGCCGCGAACCTTGAAGGATCCGGTCTTCTGAAAGACTTCGACCTTTAGATAAACATTCGTTCCCAGCCGGTCGCTCAGCGTGGCATTCCGCACCAGTTGCGTTCGGCGAACTTTGTCCTTGATCCGCACGGCCGCCTGCTGAATGTCCGAAAGATCGAAGGTATGCATCCGATCAGGATCGCACGCGATTCATCTTTCGCGAGGGCGCGGCCTTCGTCACGATCGGTTGCAATGGACGCCGGGCGACCGGGGTGGAGAGAACGATCGAGGTTGTCGTTGTTCCAAACGGCGTCAGGCGGTCGATCAACGCTTCGAGATGGGCGACATTCGAGACGGCGACTTTGATCGTGAACGAATCGGCGCCCGTCCCACGATGGCATTCGAGAACTTCGGGCATATCCTTGAGCAGCGCCGTGATTCGCGTGAAGACGTCCCCGATGACGCTCATGCGCACGAAGGCCATGATCGGAAGCCCGATACGTGCCGGATCGATCTCCGCGCGATACCCGAGAATCACGCCGGCGTCTTCGAGCTTTCGGACGCGCTCCGCGGTGGCCGGCGTCGACAACCCAACGCTTCGCCCAAGTTCGGCAAACGTCGTCCGGGCGTTGTGCTGGAGAGCGGCGACGATCTTCCAGTCGGTCGAATCGAGCGACACCTGCGATCGTGAGGAGAAAACGGGCTGCGGCTTCATAATGGAAGGTCTGGAGACGATTCTATCGCGTAAAGACCCATTCTCTTTGGCGCGAAATCGCTTTAGGATAGGAGCATGGCCACAACGCTGCAACCCGTCGAGACGCCTTCGAAATCCACCAACCCGCTGCGCCTGAAGCGCATTCATCACATCGAATTCTGGGTTGGCAACGCCAAGCAAGCGGCGTTCTTCTATCGGAAGACATTCGGCTTTTCGCAGACAGCGTATCGCGGACTGGAGACAGGCGCGCGCGACCAGGCCTCGTATGTCCTTGCACAGAACAAGGTGCGTTTCGTGTTCACGACGCCCCTTTCGAGCGCGAATCCCGTGGTGTCGCACCTGGCCAAACACGGCGATGGCGTACGTGACATTGCGTTCGAAGTGGATGACGCGGACGCAGCTTTCCACGAGGCCGTGAAGCGCGGCGCGATCGCCGCCATCGAGCCGCACACGATGGAAGATGCGAACGGCAAGGTTCGCCATGCGGCGATTCGCACGTACGGCGACACGCTGCATTCTTTCTTGTCGGTGCAGGGATATAGCGGTCCGTTTCTTCCCGGATACGCGAAGGCGGAGGTCGCGGGCGATGCAGTGGGCGTTCTGCGCGTCGATCATTGTGTCGGCAACGTCGAACTTGGCGCGATGAATCAGTGGGCCGACTTTTACGCGAAAGTGTTGGGCTTCGCGCGTTACATCAGCTTCGACGACAAAGATATTTCCACCGAGTACAGCGCGCTGATGAGCATCGTTATGTCGGACGATTCTCATTCCATTAAGTTCCCTCTCAACGAGCCGGCGGCCGGCAAGAAGAAAAGCCAGATTGAGGAGTACCTCGATTTCTATGAAGGCCCGGGTGTGCAGCACATCGCGCTGCAGACCACCGACATCATCGATACGGTTACGCGCCTGCGCGACAACGGCATCGACTTTCTGCGCGTGCCGCAAAGCTACTACGAGAATCTGGGCAGCCGCATCGGCACGATCGATGAGCCGATGGCTGCCATCATGGACCTGGGCATTCTCGTCGATCGCGATGAAGAAGGCTATCTGCTGCAGATTTTCTCAAAGCCCGTCGAAGACCGGCCGACGGTATTCTTCGAAATCATCCAACGGCACGGCAGCCGCGGCTTCGGCAAGGGCAATTTTCGCGCGTTGTTCGAAGCGATTGAGCAAGAGCAGGAAAAGCGCGGCAACCTGTAAAGTAGACGCCAATGCCTATTTATCATTCCGCGGGCGACATCCCGCGCAAACGTCATCAGGTTCACCGCCAAGCTTCCGGCGAACTATTTGCCGAAGAGTTGATGGGGAACAAGGGTTTCGTCGGCATCTCTTCGCTCGTGTATCACCTGCGCCCGCCGACACGGATCTCGAACATCCAAGTTGTCTCGGAGTTCCATTGGAAACCAGCGGGCGAGCACGAACTGAAGCCGCGCCACTTCAAAACGAGTTCGATCTCGAAGGGTGGCTTCGCCACCACGGACCGCACACCCATCCTCTACAATCACGACGTCGCGATGTTGCTGGCGCAGCCGGATCGTGACGAGGATTTCTTCTATCGCAACGGCCAGGCGGACGAAGTGGTTTACGTCAGCCACGGCGAAGGCATGTTCGAGTCGAGTCTAGGATCGCTCCCGTTGCGCGGCGGAGACTACGTCGTAATTCCGCGCGGTATCCTCCATCGATACAAGTGGACCCAGGCACCGCGCCTGGTCATCTTCGAAAGCAAGGGATACGTGCGCACGCCGAAGCGCTACCGCAACGAACACGGCCAACTCACCGAATCCGCGCCGTACTCTGAACGCGATATTCGCCGGCCGCAGTTTCACGCACCCGTGAATCAAGAGGGTGCGTTCCGCCTGCTGGTGAAGCAGCACAACGCGCTGACGGAAGTCACTCTCGGGCACCATCCCTTCGACGTCTCCGGCTGGGATGGCTTCTACTATCCGTGGGCGTTCAGCATTCACGATTTCGAACCGCGCGTTGGCCGATTCCATCTTCCTCCGCCCGCGCACCAGACGTTTGAAGGCGATGGCTGGGTAATTTGCTCTTTCTGCCCGCGCCCCTATGATTTCGATCCCGAAGCCATGCCTGCGCCGTATCATCACTCGAATGTGATGTCGGACGAAGTCATCTACTACGCGAGCGCGGAGTTCATGTCGCGCAAAGGCGTGGAGTACGGTTCAGTGACGCTGCACCCGGACGGCGTTCCGCACGGCCCGCATCCCGGCCGCGCCGAAGCGTCGATCGGTGCGGCCCGCACGGATGAGCTTGCCGTCATGCTGGATACCTTCCTGCCATTGCATACCAGCCGCGAAGCCGATGTCGTCGAAGACAAAAAGTACTACCTGTCCTGGCTCGAAAGCTAGGTCGCCGTACTGGGCGACTTCTGAAAAGTAACGGGGCCAACGTCTCATACCCAGGCGGCGTTTGGTGCTGCACGCTGTGTCCGTGCCCATCGACGGACAGACAGAGGAAATCCGCGGCTTCTCCGGCCAGGGATTGCGCGAAGACATGTGGCTGGTGGTCCGCTTCACGCGCCACTGGATTCACTATGGCTGGATGACCTTCACTGTGCTAGCGACGCTGATCGCGGCAGTGGAAGGCGTTTTCGCCCGCTAGACGAACTTTAGTCTGTTTCGGGGTTGAAGATGGGTAAACGCGCAAGAGCGGCGACCGCGCAGAGGACGCGATCCGAGGGCACAAACTGAAGCTCCCCATGTTCGTGGACGCCAAGCGCAGAGGAGAGTTGCAGGGCATCTAGCGTTCTGAGTGCGTGTTCGAAACCGTGTCGGGCTATCAGGTGCTCCGCGCGACGGAACGTTGCCTCTCAATGGCCAAGACGTTGAGCCTACCGCTCGCGAGGTCGTCGTTTACCATTATTTGCAGCGCCTCCACATCGGCCTGTTCGATTGCGCCCGGCCTTACCTTGATTGCGAACGCAGACCGAATCTCAACCAAAGACAGACGGGAAACGAAGATTCTGCTCTCCTCTAAGTCGAAAATCGCAAGTACAGCAGCCGTACCGGATTCGACATGATATCGCTTCGCGAGTGCGCTCGAATCGAAGAAGAAGGCGGCCAATCAATATCCTTTGCTTGGTTCCTCGGCGATCTCAGCGGACATCGATTCCCGAATCTTACGCAGACGACGATGCACCTCTTCGAGTCGAGGAGCAGGTCCAATCTCCGCGAGAACCCGCCGAGCGTGCTCAACCACATCAAAGTCGAGAGTGGAAGCCGGAGCGGGAACGCCCAGTGGGGCCGCAGAATCGACGGTAAGCGTCACGCGCTCGTTTTCCTTCAACGCCAGAGGCGACAAAGGCCTCAGCACGCCGTTCTCGTAGACCGCCTCGATGGTCAGGCTCATAGTGCTTTCATTCTGGCGGCGATCCTGGCCGGAGGTTCGGGGCGATAGTAATCACCAAACCTCTACCTCCACCGGAGCCCCCACGCCGCAGCCTAACAGCGTCGCCGCCGGCGCTTGATTCGCGCAAACCTCGATGTACCCGCTTGAGCCCTCGATCACGAAGATCTCGCCGATCTGCGCTTCAGCGTACGCGCGCACCGCCAGTTGGATTCGCTGCATTCCAATGCGAACTTCGAACGCCCGGCAATGCAGCAGGTCGAAATCGGCCATCGTCAGATTGGTGATCAGATTCCCGAAGCGATCTTCCTGCAACACCGCGCCGGTCCAGACACGGCGCGAGGTCCGCTGCGGCTGAAACCAATCGTTCTTCAACAAATCGGTTACCCGCGGTCCGCACTTCGCCGGCGACGCGCCCTTCGCAAGATGCGCCGCAATCGGCGCGAACACGTCACGCCCATGGAAGGTCTGGCTGACCTTCTTCAGGAACAGGCTCGCGTTCGTCAGGTGACGGGCGGAGTGCGTTTCCGATGCGCAGATCATCGAGAAGACTCCGTTGTCGGGCCCCACGAAATACTGCCCGGCCGCTTCGATCAACACCGGACGGCGCGCACTGCCGACTCCGGGATCGACGACGACGACATGCACGGCCTTCTTCGGGAAATAACGATACGCTTGCGCGATCGTGAACGCGGCTTCTTCGATCGCGAACGGCTTGACCTCATGCGTAATATCGACGATCTGCGCGAGCGGCGCGATCCCCAGAATCACGCCCTTCATCGTTCCGACGAAGTGATCGGAGGTCCCAAAATCGGTAGTCAACGTGACGATGGCGCGAGGCATTTGCGTGCGGTGCGATTACACTAGAAGAAAGGCCGAAGATGCAGCAGTTCTATTTCGATCACAACGCCACCACTCCGGTTGCTCCCGAAGTGCAGACCGCCTTCGCAGCGGCCATTGGCGGCGTGTACGGAAACGCTTCCAGTATCCATCATTTTGGTCAGGCTGCGAAGCAACGCCTGGAAGTCGCTCGGCGTCAGGTTGCCGCGCTGCTCGCCTGCGCGAACGGCGAGGTCGTGTTTACAAGTGGCGGCACGGAGGCGAACAACCTCGCGATCTTTGGCGTCGCACGGCGTCAAGCGAGCGCGCACGTCATTACAACCGCGATTGAGCATCCGGCGGTTCTGAATCTTTGCGCCCAACTGGAACGCGAAGGCGCAAGCGTGACGTACGTGCCCGTGGGCCAGTCCGGCGTCGTGGACCCGGAGGATGTCCGCCGTGCACTTCGGCCGGATACCGTGCTCATCTCCGTCATGCATGCGAACAACGAACTCGGCACCGTGCAACCCGTCGCCGAGATCGCAAAGATCGCGCGCGAGGCGGAGATTCCATTTCACTCGGACGGCGTGCAAGCAGCCGGCAAGATTCCCGTCGACCTGCACGCGCTGGGCATCGACTTCTACACAACGAGTGCGCACAAGATCAACGGGCCGAAAGGCGTTGGAGCGCTCTACATTCGTAAGAACGCATCGCTCGATCCGATTCTGTTTGGCGGCCGACATGAGCGCGGCCGTCGCCCGGGAACGGAGAATGTCCCGGCCGCGATCGCGTTCGGCGTTGCGGCTGAACTGGCCGCAAGCGCGAGCAATCAAGCCATCGCCGCACTCCGCGATCGCCTGGAGCAAGGCATTCTCAACGGCATTCCTCAGACCTCTGTGAACGGAACCGGAAACCGCCTGCCAAACACAACCAACCTCCGCTTCGACGGCATCGAGGGCGAAGCGTTGCTCATCTCCCTCGATCTGCGCGGATTCGCCGTCTCGAGCGGCGCGGCATGCTCCAGTGGCGCTGTCGAGCCTTCGCATGTCCTCACCGCAATCGGCCTCACGAAGGAACAGGCACGTTCCTCGCTGCGTTTTTCCTTGGGCGCGAGCAACACGAGCGAACAAGTCGACGCGTTGATCGAAGCGACCGTGGCCGCGGCGGCGCACCTCCGAAAGTTGTCTCCAACCTATGCCTGAAGCCATAACCGCCGTAGCGATGTCGGGCGGCGTCGATAGCTCCGTCGTTGCGGGCGTCCTGAAGCGCGAGGGCCGCAACGTCGTCGGCATGACGATGCAGTTGTGGAACCAACGACGTCTGCCCGAACTTGCCGGCGGCGAGGCAACCGGCCGCTGCTGTTCCATCGACGACGTGTACGACGCGCGTTGGGTCGCGCAGCAAATCGGCATTCCCTACTACGTCGTCAACTTCGAGGATCGCTTCGAGCAGCAAGTGGTGAAGCCGTTCGTCGACGAGTATCTTGCGGGCCGCACGCCCATCCCGTGCACGCACTGTAACAACTTCATCAAGTTCGATCAGTTCCTCGACATGGCCGCCGGAGTCGGCGCGGAGCAAGTGGCCACCGGCCACTACGCGCGCATTTCGCAGAATGCCGAGACGGGCCGCTGGCAACTCAGTCGCGGCGTCGATCACTCGAAGGATCAGACCTACTTCCTCTTCGGCCTTACGCAGGACCAGCTTTCGCGGACTCTGTTTCCGCTGGGCGGTATGCAGAAGTCGGCAGTCCGCGCCCTGGCGCACGAGCTCGGAATTCCGACTGCCGACAAGCCCGATAGCCAGGAAATTTGCTTC
Organism: Acidobacteriaceae bacterium; assembly: GCA_043788745.1. Taxonomy (GTDB): domain Bacteria; phylum Acidobacteriota; class Terriglobia; order Bryobacterales; family Bryobacteraceae; genus JBBQWZ01. The sequence continues at coordinate 9,750 of JAYVTO010000137.1, read as the reverse complement.
GTTCCGAACGGCGATTACGCGTCGTTTATCGAGGCCTATTTCAAAGAGCAGGGCATCTCGCACGAGCGCACGCGCGGCGAAGTTGTGTCCGCCAGCGGCGAAGTTCTCGGCGAGCACGCTGGAGTGCATCACTTCACCGTCGGTCAGCGGAAAGGCCTGGGAATCGCGGCTCGCGAGCCTCTTTACGTGATTTCGACAGAGCCCGCGACGCAGCGCGTCATCGTTGGCAGCAACGACGATTTGCTGCGGCCTCGCCTAGTCGCCAAGGACATGAACTGGATTTCGCTTACCGCGCCAACTGAGCCCATCCGGGCGGAAGTGAAGATTCGGAACCGGCACGTGGCGGCAGCGGCAACGCTCGAACCAACCGGCGATCCGGCGCGCATCGTCGCTGTGTTCGACGAACCGCAGCGTGCCGTGACACCTGGCCAGGGCGCAGTCTTCTACTCAGGCGACCTCGTCCTCGGCGGCGGCTGGATCGAATGAGTAATTCTCTCGCGTGAGGCACCTTCTCGAATACGCCGCATTCCGCTTCGTGCTCGCCACACTAGCCTGGACACCCATGCCGGCCGCTCTCTGGCTAAGCCGGTTCTACTTCCGCGCGCTCGATTCGCTGATTCCCAAATTGCGCCAGGCGGCGCTACGCAATTTGGATCTCGCGGGCCTCGCGCAAAAGGCAACCATCGTCGACGGCGTCTTTGCATCTCTCGCGCGCCTGCTGGTGATGTTCGCGCGCATGCCTCGAATTCGCGCGAATACCGTGGGCCGCTACATTCGCTACGAAGGCATCCGAAATTATCAGGAGGCCAAGCGGCGCGGCAACGGCGTCCTGATCGCAACCGGGCACTTTGGCAACTGGGAACTAAGCGCGCACGCGCACGCGCTACTCACTGAGCCAATGCACGTCGTCGTGCGCCCGCTCGACAATCCGCGGATCGATGCGCTCGTCGAGCGCTACCGCGCATCCAGCGGTAATTTCGTCATCACGAAGAAGGATGCCGCGCGCGGCATCCTTCGGGCTTTGAAGAATAACGGAGCGGTTGGCGTCCTCATCGATCAGAATTCGCTGCCCGAAGAAGGCATCTTCGTTGATTTCTTCGACACGCCCGCCTGCGCGAATTCCGTCTTCGCGAGATTGGCCGCGCACAGCGGTGCCGCCGTGATTCTCGGCTATGCCGTATGGAGCCGTGAGGAACGCCGCTATGTGCTGCACTTCTCCCCGCCCCTCGACCTCTCTGGCGATCCGGCGACGGACACGCAGCATATCCAATCCGCGCTCGAGGACGCAATCCGCCAATATCCGGATCAATGGTTGTGGTTGCACCGCCGCTGGAAGACGCGCCCCGAGGGCGAACCCTCCCTCTACTGAACTCTATACTGGAGCGATGCAAGTTCACGGAGTTCTTGCGCTCGTGCGCGGCTTCTCGGCGTCCGGCGATGCGGCCTGTGAGAAGAGCCGGGAGTTGATCCTCGGCCTGCTCGAACACAGCGCGGAGCCCTTTCGGCGCAGCCAGTTTTCGCCCGGCCATCTCACCGCAACAGCGCTGGTGCAGTCGCCGGATGGCGGCCGCGTGCTGCTGATCCATCACCGCAGGTTGGATCGTTGGCTATTGCCCGGTGGTCACGTCGAAGAAGAAGACGAGACCGCCGGAGACGCCGCGCACCGGGAGGCGCTCGAGGAAACCGGAGTCGCCCTCACACAAACTAAGCCGCTCCTGGCAGGCATGGACGTACACGGAATTCCACCCGGCAAAAGCGAACCGTTCCACCTGCATCACGATCTGCTGTTCGCATTCCGCGCGACCGCCGAGCACCTGCAAGTCTCCGAAGAATCACGCGCCGTGCTGTGGGCCGCGCCATCCGAGTTCGACCACTACGCGCTTCCACCCAACGTGCGGCTCGCCTGGCAGCGGCTACGAGCGAACTGCGACGGATGAAAATGGCAGCGAGCGAACGGGGTCGCGTAGTATGCGCCCAACGCGGCAATCCGAACTAGTTGCCGATGGCGATAAATAGCGTTTGCGTACCCGAGACGCCACCCAACGAGAACGTAACCGGAACGGCGGCATTCGCGGCCACGTTCGGCACCACGATGTTGAACTGGTAGAGTCCAATGAAGCCCTTGGTGATGCCCGCGAATGTCGGAACGATGGTCGTCTGTCCAAGCTGCATCTGGAACGCAGTCGCAAGCGGAGCGTTGAACTGCGCGATGTCGCCCGCAACCACCGAAGGCGTGGTCGGCCCAAACCCGATTCCGTAAATCGTCAGCACGTCGCCTGGCTTTGCGGGACGCGATGGAACGCCAACCACCGCACCCGTCGGCAACGCGTACGTCACGCCATCCTGGAACAGCGCACCGACATACTGTCGTCCGCCAATCAGGAAAGCGGGAGGCGCGAAGAAACCGGGCTGCGCAGGGTTCACCGTAATCGCGTAATTTGCGGAAGTACCCGCTGGAGTGGTTACGGTCAGTTGCTGCGGACCCGTACCCAGCGTCGACGGAACCAGCACGTTCACTTGGTCAGGCTTCACGAAGCGCACGAACGCGGCCTGCCCGCCGACCGTCACCGATGTGCGGTCGAGCGTGATGGGGCCAAAGGTCCCGCGGAAATCAGCCAGCGCCCATTCGCGGGTGCTCGATGCAAGATTCGATCCGTACATCTCCAACCACGTTCCCGGCCCGATTGCAGGAGACGCGCCGAAGTTGCTCGCCGTGATAACGCCGCCGGCCTTGATCGTCGGCACCGCACCGCTCACCGGCGCGGCCGAGGGTGTTAGCTGCCGGATCACGTTGTTCTGGATGTCGGCGACAAAAACATTCCCGTTTCCATCGACCGCCACACCCGACGGAAAGTACAGCGCCGCGTTCACAGCGGGACCGCCATCGCCGCTATATCCGGATTGCCCGTTGCCCGCGATCGTGCGAATCACGCCGTCGACGCCGATGCGGCGAATGCGGCTGTTGAAGTAGTCCGCAATGTAAACGTTGCCTGCTTTATCCACCGCGACGCTCAGCGGCCGATTCAACCTCGCGGCAACTGCTGCACCGCCGTCGCCGCCGAATCCAGCGACGCCCGTGCCTGCAATCGTCGAAATCAATCCGCTCTTCGTGACCATGCGGATGCGCTGATTCTCGGTATCTGCAATGTAAATATTGCCCGCTGCGTCAACGGCGACGCTGCGCGGACCATTCAGTTGCGCGTACTGCGCCTGCGAACCGTCGCCCAGAAATCCGGGAACGCCGCTAGCAACGATACGATTGATCTTGCCGTCGGTGCCAACCACGCGGATCACGTTGTTCCCTGTATCAGCGATGTACAAATTACCCGTAGAATCGAGCGCCACACCGGACGCCTGCGTCAGCGTTGCGCTGGTTGCCGCGGCGCCGTCGCCGGAGAGTCCGGTGTTGCCGTTTCCCGCAAACGTCGAAATAATGCCCGCCGACGTTACCTTCCGAATCCTGGCGTTCGCCGAATCCGAAAAGTAGAAATTGCCCGTCGAATCCACCGCGATACCTACCGGCGGCGAAATCTGCGCCGCCGTTGCCTTCGCCGCGTCGCCCGAAAAGCCCGATGTTCCCGTACCGGCAACCGTCGAAATCGTACCCGATGTCACCTGCCGAATACGGAAATTGAACTGGTCCGAAATGTACAGATTGCCGCTGCCGTCGACCGCGACTGCGTAAGGACCTCCCAGTTGCGCAGCCGTCGCTGTGCTACCGTCACCCGTGAAACCACGCGTATTGTTGCCCGCAACGGTCGAGATTGTGTACGTCGTCGCCGGAGCCTGCGCCAATGCCGCCGGCACTCCCCACGCCGCGAGTCCCCAGCACCCTGTGACCAGGATTCCGGCGAGAGACCGGCGCATCGTCTTCGCGCGCGTTCGTTCGATCGTGATTATTCTGTTCTGCTTCATCAGGTTGCGGATCCTTGCGATTCTGTTTCTTTCCAGGTTGGTTTCTGGAGCGCTTCAACAGCACTTCCATAACCACCGGGCGGCAAACTCGCCCGCTCGCCGACCCTAACGGCGCGAGCGTTCAGCAGTCCCCGGAAACAGCATCAATCGAACCTTTATTATAGGCGACCGCGCTCGCCGCCGACTTGCCGCGCGGCTTCCCTGCAGACGCGGCCGCGAATTCATGAGGATACGCCTGTGCGGCCCGTTCACACCTTCTTTGCGCCCTCTGCCATTGCTTCTAGCACCAGTTGCTTCAACTCATCGCGAGAATACGGAGCCTCCGCAATCTGCACATCGGTCGCCGGCCGCGGCCGTTGAATGTCATTTGCGTCGAAACGTGCCTTCACCCGGCGGTTCAACTCGCGCCCGAATCCCCATTGCTTTCCCGGCTGCGTCTTGATGCGGCCCTTGATCACCAGAGCAGCATCCGTGATTCGATCGACGCCATAGATTTCAGCAGGCGCGATGATGAATGGCTGGAAAGCCTCTTCCGCGGCCATCGTAGCCGCCGTCTCGCGAATCGCTTCGATCGCGGGCTCAGGCGCCTGCCGGTGGTCGATCGAGAACTCGAACATCGCAAACGAAAACTCGCGACTGTTGTTCGTCAGCTTCGCGATGCTGCCATTCGAAAAGATATGCAGCGCGCCGTTCTCGCCCCGCACAAGCGTGGTTCGAAGATTGATTTCCTCCACCACGCCCGAAGTGTCGTTGATGATCACCGCATCGCCAACGCGAATCTGGTTATCGAGAAGAATGAACAGCCCGCCGATAATGTCCTTGATCAGATTCTGCGCTCCCAGGCTGATCGCGATTCCAGCCACGCCGGCACCCGCCAGCAACGGCCGGATGTCGAACCCCAGTTCGCGCAGAATCATGATCATGGCGATCGCCCAGATCAGCCCGCCCAGAGACCGGCCCGCGACGCCAGTCAGCGTCGCCGTGCGCTTCTCCATATCGAACCCAGCCTGGTCGAACAGCGCCGGTTCGACGCGCTTCGACATCATGCGGATCGCATAGTCGTGCAGCGCGCCCATCAGCCGCCGAACCAGCCGGGAACTGAGCCACGCGAACACCACAATCAGCAGAACGCGAATCGCGTCCGCCGTCAATGCACGGACAAGCTGAGGCCGTGAAAGATCGGCGCCCAGTTCGCGAAGCAAGCCGGCAAAAAACGACATGCTTCTATCTTGCCCTGATCCGGCCCGGTTCTGCGCCCGCGATCGTCCGTCGGCCCGCGACGCCCGATCTACCCGCGTATCTCAGAAGCCAAGAAACAATCGGCGGGGCGCGGCCCCGCAAAGAACCACGAACGCAGTGAGTGGATCTCAAAGCCCGCAAAGAACCACGAACGCAGTCAGTGGTTCTCAAAGCCCGCAAAGAACCACGAACGCAGTGAGTGGATCTCACCAGTTCCGGCGACGCGACAAATCCGAGACGCGCACGAAGCCCGACGGAGTCGGCGCAGTAAGCGGGTCTCCCGCATCGGCGGCAACCAGAGAAAGGACGAACCGCGCCAGCCTCTACGAACGCGTTTTCAGGAACGCCAGAAACTCCTCGGCTTTCTTCGTCAACCCCGGAAACGACGCGACCGTTTTCTCTTCCGCATCCAACACCGCGTAGTACGGGATCGCCACCGTGCCGAACTTCTTCTCTTCCAGATCCTGATTCTGTTTCGACAACTCGTCCGTGCCATCGGTGTACAACTCGACGACAACGAAATTCTTCAACTCCGCCTGAACATCCGGACGCGGGAACATATTCGCCTTCATCCAATGGCAGTTCGTGCACGCGTATCCCGTGAAGCTCACCAGCACCTGCTTACCTTCCGCTTTCGCTTTTGCCAGCGCGCCCTTCAGATCGTTCTTCATCCACGCCGATTCGGGCGACGCAGCGGAACCGCCTCCCGCCCCAAACCCGCCGCTCGGCGGAGGTACGTACGCGTCAAGCTCACCCAGCTTCGCACCGAACATTCCGGGTAGCAGAGTAAGCGAGAAAATCAGAAAGCCAGACGCCACCAGCAGCCGTCCCACGCCCAGTTCCTCGTCTTTCTTAATTCCCTCCAACCGCAGGAACCCCAGCAAATACACTCCCGGCAACGCAAAGAGCACGAACCACGCCGCCAGAAATATCTCGCGCGTAACGTAGTTCAGCTGCAGCGCCTGATCCACCTTCGCCAAGTAATTCACGATCAGCGCCATCACAATAAAGCCCATCACGATCTTCACGCGCGACATCCATCCGCCCGATCGCGGCAGCTTCTTCAAGTAACTGGGGAACAGCGCGAGAAAGAAGAACGGCATCGACAGGCCGGCAGCGAACGCGCCCATGCCCAACACCGGAGTCAGTTTCGAACCTTGTACGCTCGACGCCAACAGCGTCCCCATAAACGGACCGACGCAAGCGAACGACGTCAGCGTAAACGTCAAACCCATCAACAAAGTTCCGATCAGTCCGCCTTGCCGCGACGCGCTGTCGAGCTTCGTCAACAAGCTTGACGGCAGCGTGATTTCGAACGCGCCAAGCAAGCTCAACCCGAACACGAAGAACACCGCTGCGATAAATCCGTTGACCCAGGGATTTGATCCCAGTTGCACGACGCCGAACGGGCCCAGCGCCGCGGTCACCCCGAATCCGATCGCGCAGAAGAACACGATGATACCCAAACAGAAAACAATCGCCTGCAGAAAGCCGCCCTTCTGCTGCACGAAGAACGACACCGTGATCGGAATCATCGGAAATACGCACGGCGTGAAGATGGCCGCGAGGCCCAAGCCGAACGCAATCAGCAGAAATCCGGCAAGGTCGTCCTGCGGTTTCGGCGCGGCGGCTTTCGGCGCGACACTCCCCGGCGCTGTCGCCGGCGCCTTCGCCGCGACTTTCGCAAACTCCGCCGGAGCCGCAAAGCTCGATGCCGGCGTTCCCGCCACAACATTGACGCTGGTCTCCGCCGTCTTCTTCCGCGGCGGCAGGCACAGCTTCTCCGTGCACGCCTGATAGCGCAGTTGCGCCGTCATCGCCACGTTACCCGCCGCGGCGTCGGACTTCAACGTCACCGCAAAGAGGAACGAAGTCTCCTTCTCAAACGTTTCCGTATCGACCCCGAAGTTCGGATCCAACTTCCGTTCCGGCTTTGCCTGATACAAGTCGGCCTTGGCGACCGCAGGATTCTCAGCCAACGAAATCGTCGTCGGATTCGGCCCGCCCGGCGGCGTCGTCACCGAATAGAGGTGCCAGCCCTCGTCCATCTTCGCCGTCAATCGCAGCCACACCACGCCGCCCGGCGCCACTTTAGTGAGGCTCCCGCCGGAAGGCGCTGGCTCCGCTGTCAGCGTCCAATGAATCGGATCGAGCTTCTGCGCGATCGCGGAGGAAGCCAGCAACAGTGCAAGCGAAGCAAAAGCGAAAACGCGTTGGCGCATAGTTAACCTGATGAATAGATCCTAGCTGACGAACCAGTTATTCCGCGCGCTCGATCACGCGGATCACCACAGCCGTCATATCGTCGTGCTGCGGAGCCCCAGCGGCGAACGCGTCGCACGCCTCGAGAATCTTCTCGATCACATCCTTCGGCGTCAGGTGCGGATACGCGCGCACCGTCTCAGCGGCAGCAACAGTTGCGAACCCAACATCTCCAGCTTCTGCCGTTCCCCTTCCATCGCCGGATCCAGCCGCGCCCACGACTGCGGATCGTCCGCGTAGTAACGCAACGCCTCACCGGACTTCTTCAAATTTGCCACCGTTGCGCCATCGCTTCCCAGCGACACCAGCGGCAAATTCCCGCCGAACCCAAGCGCGTATGCCGGTTGCAAAGATCCACTTTGCGGCAGCAGTGCGGCCACTTGCGAAACATGCATCGCCGACGCGATCGTCTCCGTTACTTTTTGCAGTAGCGATTTCGTCTCGACAATCGTGCGCACCTGCTCGCTCAGTTCGGAAAGCACGCGCTCAGCATCCACAGCTTCCCGGAAAAATCGCTTGTCGATCCACGTTCGCAACTTCGCCGCCACCACCCGGCTCCACAACGCGAACGCCACACCCAGCGCCAGATACTGAATTCGCTGCGGCCGCCGGACCCCCGGCTCGTTCACCATATACAGGACGCCGATGGCCACCAGCACCACCGCCACCGCCTGCACCACCCGCAACGCTCGCGTCGCCAGCGCATACGGTAAACCATGCCGCACCACCATGCGGAAGTCCATCGCGCGCTGCACCACGATGACGTAGGCCAACGTCACCGGAAACACGCACATCAGCGCTGGGCAAGTGATCCAGATCCAGGCAGGCAGGCTGGTCAGCGGCCGCCCCCAAGGCACCGTGACCAACAGAGCGAAGAAGACCGGCGTCAGTGCAATGGTCGATCCAATGTCAGAGAAGCCGCAAGCGCCGTTTGGCATCCGGCGTTTTCGCCTGCGATGCTTTCTGCGCCAAATTGGCGAAAAACGTGCCTGTCGCCGGAAAACTCAGAATCCAGAAATAGGATCGATCGAGACAAGCGGTCCAAGCAGCCAGGGCACGGCGCCCATGTCGCTGGCTTCCACCACGCTGCCTATTCCGTTGGCGATCGCGATCACGAAAATAGGACTGCACAGAATCCAACGGATCGGCTTCGTCCAAATTCTACCTGGCGTTCGATCTGGAAAATAAATCCCGAACAACGCCATAAACATCGGCCACAGGCCGCTTGCCGCCTGGTTGAAGAAAATCAGAGCGTCGCGGGTCAGTGCTGGAAAGACACCCGCGCGTCTGGCAGCATCCGTGCCCAACAACTGGCTGAACGAAATCAGCAGGCCAAGTAAAAGCCATGCCAGCAAATCGCGGGGCCGCAAAAAGACGACCAGAAACCCCATCAGAATGCACACCCACGGCGTCAGCACGGATATGATCAGGGCGAACGCCCAACTGGAGAGTGCCGTCGGCTGCCTGGACATCGGGGGCACGCGCACCGTCGTGTCGATCATCTTGCCGCCGCGATCGATACGCACGGCGACCGCGTCGCCCACTCGATGACGCGTCACCGCCTGCAACACGCTGGCTCCCCGGGCGCCGGCTGCCCATCGAATAGAACTAACTTGTCGCCAACCCCGATGCCGCATCTTTCGCTTCCGCCGAGACCGCCTTGATCTCACCGGCGGAATGCGCCAGCGGCAGCCAAGGCGTCTCGCCGGGATGAAGCAGCGATTCGATCTGCGCGTAGTTGTATCTCCCCTGAAGAAACGCGACCAGCAGGAAGAGAATCGCCAGCACCCGATAGACACGCGTGCCGACCATCAGCTTCTTCATCTATTTCTTCAGCGGAATGATCACAACCTTGTTCGCTTCAATCGTCACAACTTGATTGATATCACCGAAGATCGGCGAGCTGCACTTCACTTCATAGCGCCCTGGATTCAAAAGCAACCCGCCGCCGACGTTATTTAGCTCATCCAGATGCCCGAAAAACTTGCCGTTGATATACACCGGGCTCGTATCGCCTTGCGTCACCGACATAAACGATTCGCCTTCCCCGCCCCCAAACCGTAAGCGGCCAAACGGAGGTTGCGGCGGCGTTGCCTTTTTGTTGTGAAAGCGGATGTGTGTCGTCTTGCCCGGCTTCACGGAAACCTTCACCGCAAAGTCCTCGTACCGCGGATCTTTGAAAACAACCTCATGATCGCCCGCCGCGACCGCATACTTCTCCGGCACGGTGAACCGTTCAGACGGACCCAGATACTTTCCGTCGACAAACACTCCCGCCGCTCCCGGCGTGCCGCGCGCCTTGATAAAGCCGTCCGCCGCAATTGCCATACTGGC